>JBJMIP010000412.1:0-9894 GCA_045806825.1 Marmoricola sp. | reverse complement strand
GCGCGAGACGATGACGGTGACCGGGCTCGGCACGCTGGCCGGCGCCACCGCGGGCGGGCACGCGATCAACCTGGCAGCGATCACCGCGGCGATGGTGGCCTCGCCCGAAGCCGATCCGGAGCCCGGGCGTCGCTGGATCGCCGCGAACGCGGGTGGGTGGGCCTACCTCGTCCTGGCGGCCCTCTCGACCGGGCTGGTCGCCGTCGTGGCCGCAGCCCCGGACGGGCTGATCGAGGTGGTCGCCGGGTTGGCGCTGCTCGGCACGCTCGGCGCGGCCCTGAAGGGTGCGACCGGGGCCGACGAGGGGCGTGAGGCAGCCGTGGTCACCTTCGTGGTGGCCGCGAGCTCGGTGTCGTTCGGAGGGATCGGGGCCGCCTTCTGGGCTCTGGTCGCCGGGTTGCTGGTGCACGTGGTGGTGGGCCGGGGAGGATCGCAGCCATGAGCTGCCTGTTCTGCGACATCGCCGCCGGCTCGACCCCGGCGGACGTGGTCCTGGCCGACGACGACTTCCTGGCGTTCCTCGACATCCGCCCGGTCTTCAAGGGGCACACCCTGCTGGTCCCGCGCGAGCACGTGGTCACGCTGCCGGACCTCCCGGCCGCGCTGCGCGACGGTTTCCTCGAGCGCGCGCAGCGGTTGTCGACGGCGATGACGACCGGCCTCGGCGCGCAGGGGTCGTTCGTGGCGATGAACAACACCGTGTCCCAGTCCGTGCCGCACCTGCACTGCCACGTGGTGCCGCGCACCAAGGGCGACGGGCTGAGGGGATTCTTCTGGCCGCGCACGAAGTACGCGGACGCCGCCGAGGCGGCGGACTACGCCACGCGGGTCGCCGACGCGCTCTTGTGAGACTCGTCGACGGGGTCCTCGTGGGTGCCGCGCTCGATCAGCCTCGGCCTGCCACCGACGTGGTTGCCGGTACCGATGGCGGCGATCCAGACGGCGAGCACGCCGATGACGGCACCGCCGAGTGCGTCGACGGAGAAGTGCCAACCCATGTAGATCGTGGAGAGGATCGTCAGCACCAGGTAGACCCAGGCGGTCACCCGGATCCACTTGGCCAGGCCGGCCAGTGTCACGAACAGGCAGATCGTCACCATCATCCCGACGTGCAGCGAGGGGAAGGCTGCGATCGTCTGGACCGCGTGGGTCGCGTTCGGGTCGGCGAGCACCTCCTTGCGATCGCGCATCAGGTCGTCGACCAGCTGGCTGGTGTAGGTGCGGTGCAGGCCGGCGAAGTCGCCCGGCTTGCTGTACGCCGGACCCAGGGTGGGGACCGCGAAGTAGGTCGCCACGCCGAGGAGCCAGTCGACGGCCACGGCCGTGACGTACCAGGAGCCGGCTGCCGGTCGACGCGTCCACATCAGCGCGATCGCCAGGGTGACCGGGATCAGCACGATCCAGACGACGTAGACGGCCGAGAAGAACTCGGCCGACCAGTGCGTGCCGAACAACGAGTGCAGCACGTTGGCCGGGTCGTGCCCGAACCAGAGCTTGTGGTCGATGCTCGCCAGCCGGTCGTCGTACACGGTGTCCTTGCCGCGCACGAACGGGACGTAGCTCTTCAGGTTGCGGAAGGCCGCGTAGCAGACGTACCAGGTGCCCAGGCCGGTGACCGCGAAGACCACGTGGGTGCGGTGCCAGCGCTGGGAGACGACCTCGCGCACCGCGGCCGGGAACGCGCCGAGGTCGGTGCGGCTGCGGGCCAGCGCGCGCGGAAGGACGTCGAGCAGCCAGGCGATCAACAAGATGATCGGCAGCCGGACGTAGGTCGGGACGACGACGCCGTCGGGGTCGCGGACCGGCAGGTCCTCGGCGCTGGCGACCAGGGCTGTGGCTACGGCCAGGGCGAGTGCGCAGAAACCCGCGAACATGAAGTTGGCTCGTCCCACGGGGTGCAGCCTAGACCGAGACCGGTCCGTCCCTGATATCGGCAGGTTCTAGAGTGACCACGAACTTTCCGCACCCGAAGAGGAGCAGTCATGGGTCGTTACGACGGTCGCGTCGCGATCATCACCGGTGCCGCACGCGGCATCGGTGCCGGCACCGCCAAGCGGTTCATCGAGGAGGGCGCTGCTGTCGCCATCTTCGACATCAACGAGGAGCAGGCGGCCGAGACCGCTGCCGGCCTCGGGGGCACGGCGATCGGCGTCGGCGTCAACGTCACCGACTCCGCTTCGGTCGAGGCCGGCGTCCAGCGCGTCCTGAGCGAGCTCGGCGGCCTGCACGTGCTGATCAACAACGCCGGCATCACCCGGGACAACCTGCTCTTCAAGCTGACCGAGGAGGACTGGGACTCCGTCATGGGCGTGCACCTCAAGGGCGCGTTCCTGATGAGCAAGGCCGCGCAGAAGACCTTCGTGGACCAGAAGTACGGCAAGATCCTCAACCTCTCGAGCATCTCCGCGAACGGCAACCGCGGCCAGGCCAACTACTCCGCAGCCAAGGCGGGCGTGCAGGGCTTCACCCGCACGCTGGCGCTCGAGCTCGGTCCGTTCGGCGTGAACGTGAACGCGATCGCGCCCGGCTTCATCGCCACCGAGATGACCGACGACACCGCCCGCCGGCTCAAGATGGACGTCGACGAGTTCCGCAAGCTCAACGCCGAGGCCAACCCGGTCAAGCGGGTCGGTTTCCCCGAGGACATCGCGGCCGCGGCGGCGTTCCTGTGCAGCGACGAGGCGTCGTACATCACCGGTCAGACGCTGTACGTCGACGGCGGCGCCAAGATCTGATCCGCCTTTATCAGGCAAAATTTGGCTCAACACGGAGGGGTCCTGGCTGAGAAGTCAGGACCCCTCCGTCATGCTGGTCCGCATGATTCGTCGTTCCGGGATTCCTGTCGCTGCTGCTCTGATCGCCGCCCTGGCCCTCGCCGGGTGCGGAGGGGGCGGTGAGAAGAAGGCCGCGGACGGCGCCACCAAGACGCCCGACGCGCAGGCCACCGACGGCGGCACCAAGTTCACCCAGATCTCGCCGATGACGGGCTTGAAGGTCAGCGGGAACCTGCCGAACCACCCGGCCATGGTGGTCAAGATCGACAACACCTACAACAGCGAGCCGCAGGTCGGCCTGGGCAGCGCGGACATGGTGGTCGAGGAGCTCGTCGAGGGCGGCATCAGCCGGCTGGCGACGATCTTCTACTCCAAGCTCCCGCCGGTCGTCGGCCCGGTGCGCTCGGCGCGCGCCTCCGACATCGGCGTGATCAAGCCGGCCAACGCGGTCCTGGTGGCCAGCGGCGCCGCGCGGGCGACCTCGAGCCGCCTGCACGGCGCCGGCGTGCACTTCTACACCGAGGGCGCGGCGGGCATGTTCCGCGACAACTCCCGGCACGCGCCGTACAACCTGTTCATGCGGCTGCCGAGGTTCGTCACGGCCCTCAAGGACAGCGCCCGGCCGAGCCAGAGCTACCTGCCGTGGGGGACCGAGAAGGACTTCACCGGAACCAGCCCGGCTACCAACGTGGCCGTCCGGTTCAGCGGATCCACCACCACGCGCTTCCAGTACAGCCGGGCCAAGGGCAAGTACGTGAACGTCAACAGCCACGCGAGCTCCTCGGACCGGTTCCTGGCGGACTCGGTGCTGGTCCTGCGGGTGGGCGAGACCGACGCGGGCTACCGCGACCCGGCCGGTAACCCGGTGCCGGAGGCGAGGTTCTTCGGCGGCGGCACCGCGCTGCTCTTCCACCACGGCCAGGTCGTCCGCGGCACCTGGAGCAAGCCGAGCCGCACCTCGGTGGTCACCCTGAAGACCGCTGCCGGATCGCTCAAGATCCCGGCCGGGCACGTGTGGATCGAGCTGATGCCGGCCGCCGGTCCGTTCAACGCTGCTGGAGCGGTGACCTTCCACTAGGTCCCGAGCAGGTCCTCGGGGTCGGGCAGCTCGACGCCGCTCTCGGCAAGCGAGCGGATGCCGGCCAGGATGAAACCGATCGCGGTCTCCACCTGGGCGACGGCGGCCTTCGGGTTCGCCGCGGTGCTGACGCTCTCGCCGGCGGCGGACATGGCGCCGAAGAAGATCCGGCTGAAGGTCTCCAGCATCTCGGTGGACAGGTCGTAGGTGGACGCCTCGAGGACGGCGCGCACCATCTCCTGGACGAGCCCGAAGCTGGAGCGCTCCTCCTGCTCGCGGAAGCGCTCGTAACCGAGAACGGCCGGACCTTCCTGGATCACCACCCGTTGGTAGCCGGGGTCCTGGACGATCTCGAGGAACGCGCGCAGGCCGATCAGGGCCTTCTCCCACGGATCCTTGGAGCCCTTGAGGGCCTTGCGGATGTGGCCGGAGGCGTCGTTCTCGATCTTCTCGAAGACCGCCTCGAAGACCGCCTGCTTGCCGCTGAAGTGGTGGTACAGCGCGCCCTTGGTGACCCGAGCGCTGCCGACGATCGCGTCGAGGCTGGTGGCGGCGTACCCCTGCTTGGTGAACAGCTTGCTGGCCTCGTCGACCAGGGCCCGCTTGGTCGAGGCGGAGTACTGCTGGCGGCGCGAGACCGAGCTGACCTTGGCACCCACTTTGGGAACCTTGGGCAGGGTTTGACGGATTTTCTCCGCGGGTGAGCGCGATGCCATACCCGGAGTCTATGACCGACCGGCGGTAGGTGTGCCGAGCGTCACGGTGGTTGAAGGCTGTTTTAAATTGCCTACCGATGGTCCGCTGCATACTCTGAGTACGTACCAACGGTATGTGAAAGAAAGGATGTGGACCATGACCTGGAACGCGTTCCATCACCGTGGAGAGATCCTCCAAACCGTTATCGATGCAGCGAACGCCCGTCTCGACGGCAAGCTGCCCACCGACCTTCCGGGGGTCTCCGAGTCCTTCCACAGCGACCTCGACCTGATCGGCGCGCTGTCCATGAAGTGGCACGCACGTCTGTCCGGCAACATCGAGCGCGAGCTGATGAACCAGCCGATGGACCTCGAGGCTGCGGTCACCGCCGCCTGGCGTCGGACCAGCGAGGAGTCCCCGGGTATCCGGATGATCATCGACCGCTACACCGAGTCGCCGAGCGACCCGGACATGGCCGCCGCGCTGACCCGTGCGCAGGAGAAGGAGTGGATCAAGCTCGCTTCTGCCTGTGGTCTGTCCAGCGACGAGAGCGCCGCTGCTGCTCGCGCAGGTGAGCGGGTCTCCAACAAGGCACGGGCCGGTGTTCCGGTCGCCGTTGCCACCACGACTGTCGACACCGTGGACTCTCCCTCCCTGGTCGACCGGATCCGAGCGGTTCTCGCCGCCTGATCCAAACTCCCACGACGGATCCCCGGGCCACTCCCTCCCTTTTGGCCCGGGGATCCGCCAATTTCTGTCGCCGCTCGGTGGCACCATGGAGGCATGGAGCCGGTCGCGGGGAGTCTGCTGGTAGCGGCTCCGACCCTGTCCGACCCCAACTTCGCCCGGACCATCGTGCTGCTGCTCGACACCGGCACCGACGGCGCGCTCGGAGTGGTGCTGAACCGCCCGACCGAGCTCCCGGTCGGCACCGTGCTGGCGCCCTGGGCCGAGGTGGTCTCCGGGCCGGACGTGCTGTTCCAGGGCGGACCCGTGGAGACCGACAGCGCGCTCGCGGTCGCCGACCTGCGTGACGACGACGAGCCGGTCGGCTGGCGCCGGGTGTTCGCGAGCACCGGCCTGGTCGACCTGGACGCGCCGGTGGAGCTCCTCGCCCCGGCGTTCGCCTCGCTGCGGATCTTCGCCGGGTACGCCGGCTGGTCGGCCGGCCAGCTCGAGGACGAGATCTCCGAAGGCGCCTGGTACGTCGTTCCGGCCGAGGCGGGCGACGCGTTCCTCGCGGACCCGTCCGGACTCTGGGCCCGGGTGCTGCGCCGGCAGGGCGGTCAGCTGGCGATGCTGGCAACGATGCCCGCCGAGCCGACCCTGAACTGACAGCTCGACCCGCAGGCATTGCTAGGATCCCCCGGATGAGCGAGCAGTCCAGCAACGAGCCCCGTGTCGGGTTCAGCACCGACGTACTCGAGGACGCCCGGGTCGTCGAGGAGCTGCAGCACCTCGAGGACGGCGACCACGAGCGCTTCTCGCACTACGTCCCCAAGGACAAGCTCATGGAGGCCATGGTCAACGGGACCCCCGTCGTGGCCCTGTGCGGGAAGGTCTGGGTCCCCAGCCGGGACCCGCAGAAGTTCCCGGTCTGCCCGGACTGCAAGGAGATCTGGGAGAGCATGCAGGACGGCGATGGCCCGGACGCCTGACGACGCCCAGCAGACCGACGCACTCGACGACACCTCACCCGCCCCGCTCGACAAGCTCTCCCCGGCGTACCCCGCCCGGGCCGCATGGGGCACCGCGACCAGCCTGCGGGCCTGGCAGACCGAGGCGATCGGCCGTTACTTCGCGACCGACCCGCGCGACTTCCTCGCGGTCGCGACCCCGGGTGCGGGCAAGACGACCTTCGCGCTGACCATCGCCGCCGAGCTGCTCGCCCGGCGGATCGTGGACCGGATCACCGTGGTCGCCCCGACCGAGCACCTGAAGACCCAGTGGGCCCAGGCCGCCGCGAAGGTCGGCATCCCGATCGACCCGACGTACTCGGGCGGCAAGGGGCGCACCAGCGGCGACTACGTCGGGATCGCCGTCACCTATGCGGGCGTGGCCGCCAACCCGCTCGCGATGCGGATCCGCACCGAGCGCTTCAAGACGTTGGTCATCCTCGACGAGATCCACCACGCCGGCGACGCGCTGTCCTGGGGTGACGCGGTGCGGGAGGCGTTCGAGCCGGCCCGTCGCCGGCTGGCGCTGACCGGCACCCCGTTCCGCTCGGACATCAATCCGATCCCGTTCGTCACCTACGCGCCCGACCAGGACGGCGACCCGCGCTCGGCAGCCGACTTCACCTACGGCTACGGGCACGCGCTCCGCGACCACGTGGTCCGCCCGGTGCTGTTCTGGGCCTACGGCGGCGACCTGCAGTGGCGCACCCGCGCCGGCGACGAGGTCTCGGCGCGTCTCGGCGAGCCGCTGACCAAGGACATGGCCGCGCACGCGCTGCGCACCGCGCTCGACCCGTCCGGCTCGTGGATCGCCTCGGTGCTCGCCGCTGCCGATCAACGGCTGACCGAGGTACGCCGAGGAGTTCCGGACGCCGGCGGGCTGGTGATCGCGAGCGACCAGGACTCCGCGCGCGCGTACGCCGCGGTGCTGGCCAAGATCGCCGGCGAGAAGCCCGTCGTGGTCCTCTCCGACGAGAAGACCTCCTCGAAGCGGATCGAGAAGTTCGCCGAGGGGGATGCCCGCTGGATGGTCGCGGTGCGGATGGTCTCCGAGGGTGTCGACGTGCCGCGGCTGGCCGTCGGCGTCTACGCCACCACCATCGCGACGCCGCTGTTCTTCGCCCAGGCCGTCGGCCGCTTCGTCCGCGCCCGCGCGCGCGGTGAGACCGCGTCGGTCTTCCTGCCCTCGAGCCTGGCGCTTCTCGGCTTCGCCGCCGAGATGGAGGTGGAGCGCGACCACATCCTCGGCCGCAAGGTCAACGACGAGGGCGACATCTTCGCCGCCGAGGACGCGCTGATGGCCCAGGCCCAGGCCGGCGAGGCAGCGTCCGCCGACGAGCTCGGCAAGTTCGAGGCCCTCGGCTCGCAGGCGACGTTCGCCCACGTGCTCTACGACGGCGCCGAGTTCGGTCACGCCGGTGAGGTGCACGTCGGGTCGGAGGAGGAGATGGACTTCCTCGGCATCCCCGGCCTGCTCGAGCCGGACCAGGTGCGCAGCCTGCTCCAGCACCGGCAGAAGCAGCGTCGCGACAAGCAGGCAGACATCCCGGCGGCAGCCGACGAGGAGCCGGATGTCGCCGCTCACGAGCGTCTGGCCATCCTGCGCCGCGAGCTGAACGGGCTGGTCGCGGCCTGGAACCACCGCACCGGTGCTCCGCACGGGGCCACCCACGCCAACCTCCGCAAGGAGTGCGGCGGGCCGGCGGCCGCGGTGGCGACAGCTGGTCAGCTCCAAGAACGCATCGATCGTCTCCGCGAATGGGCGCTGCGTCGCACGAGTTGAGTGCCACAATGAGCGGGTGCTGGTCCACGCTGTCTTCGTCCCTCCGCGCGATGCGCTTGATGAGCTGATGGACACGATGCGCTCGGTCCGGCGCGAGGTCGTCCCCGAGCAGCCGAAGCGCGGCTTGCTGCGCCGGCGCGCAGAGGTCCCGGTCCTCGATGCGCCCCCGGTCCTGGTCGACGAACCGGTCGAGACCCTGCGGCTGCCGATCACGGCGTTCGGGAACCTGGCCGCCAACGATCTGCGCCGCGTGGTCGATTCGCTCGGCGAGGCCGCGACCGCCTGGACCCGTCCGACCCTCCGCTTCTCCGGAGGCGGTGCGCTGGAGTCGCCGGGCGACCGCTCGGTCTGGGCGCGACTCGACGGTGACACCGAGGCGCTGACCGAGATCGCCCGCGGGGTGACGAAGTGCGTCGAGCGGCTCGGTCTGTTCGTGGACCGGCGTGCCTACCGGCCGATGCTCGCGGTCGCGACCGTCACGGAGTCGACCCTCGGGGAGGACCTCGATGCCGTCGTCCGCGCTCTGAACGACCTGCAGGGGCGGCCGTGGGTCGTCGACTCGGTGGTGCTGACCGTCGACCCCGGTGGTAGCGGCAACGCCCAGGAGTACGAGCGGATCCCGGTCGGGCAGGTCTAGTCGCCTGCGCTGGCCCGCACCAGCGGACCCGTCCGGTAGGGGACCTGCGTCGCGAGCGCGATCACCGTGGAGGACCGGACGATCCCGTCGTGGTCAAGCGCCCGGTCGATCACCGTCTGCAGGTCGGCGTTGGACCGCGCGACGACCCGGCACCACAAGTCGCCCGCGCCGGTGATCGTGCAGACCTCGAGCACCTCGGGGATCGTCGCGAGGTGGTCCCCGACGACGTCGTGGCCGGCGCCCTGCCGGATCTCCAGCGTCAGGAACGCCGTCACCGGGTGCCCCATCGCTGCCGGGTCGAGCTGCGGCGCCCAGCCGGTGATGACCCCGGTGCGCTCGAGCCGCTCCAGGCGGGCGGTGACCGTGCCCCGGGCGACCTTCAGCCGACGGGACGCCTCCAGGGCGCCGATGCGTGGCTCGTTGGTGAAGATGTCGAGCAGTTTGACGTCCAGCTCGTCCATCTTCGCCTCCCGGGCTGAGCAATTTGCTTGGTCAACACGCCGAGTGTTGCACAGAGTGCCCGATATCCGCAGGCTTTCCCCATGACCGGAGCACTCACCGCGGACGAGCTGAAGGCAGACCTCACCCTCGAGCAGCTCCAGCAGCTGGTCGGGCTGGTCGAGTACGACGAGGAGGGCGACGTCTTCCCGGTGACCGGGTGGGACGCGATCGTCTTCGTCGTCGGCAACGCCACCCAGGCTGCCCACTACTACGCGTCGGCCTGGGGGATGGAGCTGGTCGCCTACTCCGGCCCGGAGAACGGCAACCGCGACCACAAGGCCTTCGTGCTGCGCTCCGGCTCGATCCGGTTCGTGGTCAAGGGTGCGGTCGACCCGGACAGCGCCCTGGCCGACCACCACCGCCGCCACGGCGACGGCGTCGTCGACATCGCGCTGGAGGTGCCCGACGTCGACCGCTGCATCGAGCAGGCGCGCAAGGTCGGTGCCCGGGTGCTCGTCGAGCCGGAGATCCACACCGACGAGCACGGCTCCGTGCGGGTCGCGGCGATCGCGACGTACGGGGAGACCCGGCACACCCTGGTGCAGCGCGTCGTCGACGGTGTCGAGTACGACGGCCCGTACCTGCCGGGTTACGTCGCCAAGGCCTCCACGCTGGAGCGCCCGGCCCACCACCCGCGGCGGATCTTCCAGGCGCTGGACCACATCGTCGGCAACGTCGAGCTCGGCCACATGGACGAGTGGGTCGACTTCTACAACCGGGTGATGGGCTTCGTGAACATGGCGGAGTTC
>JBJMIP010000411.1:0-3833 GCA_045806825.1 Marmoricola sp. | reverse complement strand
CCCCTAGGCTCGAGTCATGACTGAGAACGAAGCCACTCGGCGCAACGTCCTTGTCGGAGTCGCTGCGGTGGGCGTTGCCGTACCGGTGCTAGCCGCGTGCGGTTCGTCGGGCTCGAGCGACGGCCCCGGGGACACCTCGGGGAACGGGGCACCTAGTACGCCGGACGGCGGCGAGACCAGCGGCGGCTCGACCATCAAGGCCAGCGACATCCCCGTCGGCGGCGGCAAGATCTACCCCGACCAGCAGGTCGTGGTGACCCAGCCGACCAAGGGCGACTTCAAGGCCTTCAGCGCGGTGTGCACCCACCAGGGCTGCATCGTGAACCAGGTCGAGGACAAGCAGATCAAGTGCCCGTGCCACTTCAGCCACTACTCGATCGCCGATGGTCACGTCGAGAGCGGACCGGCTCCCAAGCCGCTGCCCGAGAAGACCGTCAAGGTCTCCGGCGACTCGCTGATCGTCAGCTGACCCACCAGTTGTCCATCCGGGTGGCTCGCGCCGCCCCACGGCCCTCGTCGAGCGTCCTCGCGGCCCGGAACAGGTAGGTCGCGATGCCGGTCGCGCCCTGCATCCAGCCGACCCCGGGCGGGAGCAGCGGGTCGTCGGCGGTGTGCTCGACGAAGCGCCAGAACGGCTGGCCCTCGCTGCGTTGCTCGAGGGTCTCCGTCAGCCTGTTCACGTAGGCCAGGTCGGCCGGATCGCCGTCGCTCTGCCAGAGGTCCAGGAAGACGTCGGCGACCCCGGCCGTCCCGCAGCAACGTCCGTCGTTGTCCCAGAACCCCGGGTACAGCCGCTCCGGTACGCCGGCGTCCTGGATGCCCTGGAGGCTACGACGGCGCCAGGTCGCGGGGGAGTCGCCGCTCACCTCGGCGATGCCGGCACGCTCGTACGCCGCGAACGCCAGGCTCGTGCCAGCCCCTCCCTGGCACCAGTTGTGGGTCAGCTCCAGCTGGTCGTGGGCCTGCGGCAGGCGGCGGGGGAGGAGGAAGCCGTCCTGCTCGCGCCGACCGAGGGTGATCAGGTGCTCGGCGCCCTGCCGTGCGGCCTCGACCCACGCGGGTTCGCCGAGCTCCAGGCCGGCGACGGCCAGGGCCGCGCTGATGCCGGCCAGACCGTGGCTGTAGTTGGGCATCTCAGGATGCTCGGGGGCTTGCCGCTTCGGCACGAAGCGCCAGTTCAGACCCGTCGCGGTCGGTTCCGCCTCGGCGAGCAGGAAGCCGGCCGCCGTGCGCGCCAGGGCCTCGGCGCCCGGGACCTGGTGGCGTGCTGCCCAGATCGCGCCCAGCAGCACGCCCGCAGTGCCCAGGGTGGCGTCGAGGAGGTGGGCGTCGGCCGCGACCGAGCCCAACGGCGTCGTGCTGCGCCACCCACTGTCCTCGGCCAGGTCCTGGATCCGGGCGATCGCCTGGTCGGCGCCGTGCTCGTCGAGGGCGATCAGCACGCCGACCGTGCTGACCAGCCCGTCGAAGAAGCTGATGTCCTCGGTGCGCTCGACCTGGGTACGGACTCGCTCGGCGATCTGCGCCGCGAGCTGCTGCTCAGCGTCCGTGAGGTCCCGGCCGAGCCTGATCTCTGCCAGCGCATGAGCCAGGCCGCCGATGCCGCTGTGGAAGCCGTCCCGGTCCCAGGAAGGTTCGGTGTCCGGAGCGGCGACCGGGATCCAGGGGCCGTCGTCGTCGTGACGGACCTGGTCCAGGACCCAGGCCCACGATGCTTCGGCGAGAGTCCGGTGATCGGTCACCGCTCGATGATGTCACCGAGCCGGAGGTAGCGCGCGATAGATGCGACCTGTTCACGCTCCTCGACCGAGGAGCGACGCGCGTGCAGCTCGGCGTCACGCAGGCGGGCGCAGAGGTCGACCGGCGCACCCCCGTCGCCCATCAGTGCGAGCGCCGCGTGGGCCAGGGCGAACGTCGGGTCGAGGGCCAGCGCCTCGGCGTACCGGCCGGCGCGGTAGGCGCGTGCGGCCTCGGCTGACGTCGTCAGCTTCCGGTCCAGCACCTGGCTCTGCATGGAAGTATAGTAAACCAGTAGACTTAAAAAGCCACCGTTCTCGGTCGGTGTCTAGGCTCGCACCATGAAACTCGGCCTGCACTACGCGAACTTCACGCACCCCGACTGGGAGAACACTCTCGAGGACCGGCTGACCGAGTCGGTGCGCGTCGCCGACCAGGGTGGCGTCGACCTGGTGACCGTTATGGACCACTGGTTCCAGATGGAGAACCTCGGCGGGCCGCCGGAGCCGATGCTCGAGGGGTACACCACCCTCGGCTACCTCGCCGGTATCACCGAGCGGGTCACCTTGAGCCTGTTGGTCACCGGGGTGACCTACCGGCACCCGGGACTGCTCGCCAAGACGGTGACGACCCTGGACCGGCTCTCGCGAGGACGGGCACTCCTGGGGATCGGCGCAGCCTGGTACGAGCGCGAGCACCTCGGTCTGGGCGTGCCGTACCCGTCGACGTCCGAGCGTTTCGAGCGGCTCGAGGAGACGCTGCAGATCTGCCGGCAGATGTGGTCGGACTCCAACGGGGCGTTCGAGGGGAAGCACTTCAACCTGGCCGAGACCTACTGCGTGCCGGCGCCGGTCCGGGGAACGATCCCGATCCTGATCGGGGGGAGCGGTGAGCGGAAGACGCTGCGGCTGGTCGCCCAGTACGCCGACGCGTGCAACCTGTTCGGGTCCACCACCGAGGACATCGCACACAAGCTGGACGTGCTGCGACGCCACTGCGACGACGTCGGGCGCGACTACGACGAGATCCGCAAGACGGTGATGGGGGCCGGGACCGCCACCGGGGCGGAGAGTCGCGACGAGTTCCTGCGGCGGTGCGAGGGCTTCGCCGGCCTCGGCGTCGACCTGGTCACGGTCTATCCGCTCACCGACGACCCGGTGGCCTGGGCCACCGAGGCTGTCGAGGAGCTGGTGCCGCGGTTGGCTTCGTTCTGAGGCCCTGTCGGGGCTGCCCGATAACCTCGACCCGTGGCTGATCCGTCGACGTACCGACCGAAGCAGGGGTCCATCCCGACCTCGCCGGGCGTGTACCGGTTCCGGGACAAGGACGGCCGCGTCGTCTACGTCGGCAAGGCCAAGAACCTGAGATCGCGACTGTCGTCGTACTTCGCCGATGTCGCCTCGCTCCACCCCCGGACCGCGACGATGGTGACCACGGCGGCGAGCGTCGAGTGGACGGTGGTCGAGACCGAGGTCGAGGCGCTCCAGCTCGAGTACTCCTGGATCAAGGAGTACGACCCGCGCTTCAACGTGAAGTACCGCGACGACAAGTCCTACCCGTGGCTCGCGGTGACCTTGAACGAGGCGTTCCCGCGGGTGATGGTGGGCCGCGGCGCCAAGAAGAAGGGCGTGAAGTACTTCGGCCCCTACTCCCACGCGTGGGCGATCCGGGACACCGTGGACCTGCTGCTCCGCGTCTTCCCGATGCGCTCGTGCAGCAACGGGGTGTTCCGGCGCTCCGAGCAGATCGGGCGTCCGTGCCTGCTCGGCTACATCGACAAGTGCTCGGCGCCCTGCGTCGGGCGCGTCGACGAGGACGAGCACCGCCGGATCGCCGAGGACTTCTGCGACTTCATCGGCGGTCGGACCGACGCGTTCGTGAAGCGCGTGGAGAAGCTGATGTATGCCGCCTCGGAGGCTCAGGACTACGAGCGGGCTGCGCGGTTGCGTGACGATCTCGGCGCGCTGAACAAGGCCCTGGAGAAGCAGGCCGTCGTGTTCGGGGACGGCACCGACGCCGACGTGATCGCCCTCGTCGAGGACCCGCTCGAGGTCGCGGTGCAGATCTTCCACGTCCGCGCCGGACGCATCCGTGGT
>JBJMIP010000410.1:0-5267 GCA_045806825.1 Marmoricola sp. | reverse complement strand
CCGCTCGACGCGCCCGACACCCAACGGGTGCTGCCCGGGATCGTGGCCGGCGTCGGTGGCTACGGCAACTGCCTGGGCCTGCCGAACATCGGCGGCGAGGCAGTCTTCGACGAGACCTACCTCGGCAACCCGTTGGTCAACGCGCTCTGCGTCGGCGTCCTGCGGCACGAGGACCTGCACCTGGCCAAGGCGTCCGGCGTCGGCAACCAGGTGATCCTGTACGGCGCGCGCACCGGCGGCGACGGCATCGGTGGTGTCTCGGTGCTGGCCAGCGAGACCTTCGACGCCGACGGTCCGGCCAAGCGCCCGAGCGTCCAGGTCGGCGACCCGTTCATGGAGAAGCTGCTCATCGAGTGCACCCTGGAGATCTTCGCGGCCGGTCTGGTCGCGGGCATCCAGGACCTCGGTGGCGCGGGCCTGTCGTGCGCGACCTCGGAGCTGGCCAGCGCCGGCGACGGCGGCATGCACGTCGAGCTGGACCGGGTCCCGTTGCGCGACTCGACGCTGGCTCCCGAAGAGATCCTGATGAGCGAGTCGCAGGAGCGGATGATGGCGGTCGTCGAGCCGTCCGACGTCGAGGCGTTCATGGCGATCTGCGCCAAGTGGGACGTCGAGGCGGTCGTGGTCGGCGAGGTCACCGACGGCGACCGGCTGATCATCGACTGGCACGGCGAGACCGTCGTCGACGTGCCACCGCGCTCGGTGGCGCACGACGGCCCGACGTACAACCGCCCGTTCGCGCGGCCGCAGTGGCAGGACGCCTTGCAGGCGGACGGGGCCGAGTCGCTGGCGCGACCGAGCACCGGCGAGGAGCTGCGCGCGACCGTGCTGCGGCTCGCCGCCAGCCCGAACCTGTGCGACAAGTCCTGGATCACCGACCAGTACGACCGCTACGTGCTCGGCAACACCGTGCTCGCCCAGCCGAGCGACAGCGGCATGATCCGCATCGACGAGGAGACCAACCTCGGCGTCGCGGTCTCCACCGACTGCAACGGCCGGTTCGCCAAGCTCGACCCGTACGCCGGCGCGCAGCTCGCCCTGGCCGAGTCCTACCGCAACGTCGCGACCGGCGGCGCCAAGCCGTTGGCGATCAGCGACTGCCTGAACTTCGGCTCGCCGGAGGACCCGGACGTGATGTGGCAGTTCGCCGAGGCCTGCCGCGGTCTGAAGGACGGCTGCCTGGAGCTGGGCATCCCGGTCACCGGCGGCAACGTCAGCCTCTACAACCAGACCGGCGAGACCGCGATCCTGCCGACCCCGGTGGTCGCGGTCCTCGGCGTCATCGAGGACGTGACCAAGCGGACCCCGACCGGCTTCCAGGCAGAGGGCGAGGTCGTGTTCCTGCTCGGCGAGACCCGCGAGGAGCTCTCGGGCTCGGAGTGGGCGCACGTCGTGCACGGCCACCTCGGCGGTAGGCCGCCGGTCCTCGACCTGGCGGGGGAGAAGGCCCTGGCCGAGCTGCTCGCCGCCGGAGTCGGCCTGCTCACCTCGGCGCACGACCTCTCCGAGGGCGGCTTGGCCCAGACGCTGGTCGAGTCGACACTGCGCCACGACATCGGCGTTGTCGTCACCGTCGATGACGACGCGTTCACCGCGCTGTTCAGCGAGTCGACCGGTCGCGTTGTCGTCACGGTGGAGTCCCGCAACGCGGACGCACTGAAGGCGCTCGCTGCCGACCACGGCGTCGTCGCCACGCCGCTCGGCGTCACCGCCGGCAAGTCGCTGGTGGTCGACGGCTCCTTCGAGATCCCGCTGGCCGAGCTCCGCAGCACCTGGAGTGCCACCCTGCCCGCGGCTCTCGCCTGACGAAGCCGTGGACCGCGACGAGCAGAAGCGACTGACCAAGCACTACCTCGCGGTGCTCGCCGCCAAGGCCCCCGGCTACTCGGTCGAGGTCCGGGTGCCTCCGTTCGGCGCGGTCCAGGCCGTCGAGGGCGGCCGGCACACCCGCGGCACTCCGCGCGCCGTCGTCGAGACCGACCCGGAGACCTGGATCGCCGTGGCCGAGGGTCGGTTGTCGTGGCCCGACGCGATCGAGTCCGGCAAGGTGCGTGCGTCCGGCGAGCGCACTGACCTCGCGGCGTACCTGCCCCTGAACGACTGAGTCAGCGGGTCAGCCGGCGCTCGAGCCCGGCCAGCAGCATGTCGAGGGCGAAGGCGAACTGGGCGTCGGGGTCGGGCCGTGCGTCGAGCATCTCCTGCAGGTGCGGCAGGTCCTCGGACCGCTCGGCGACCCCGCGGCCGAACTCGGCGAACTGCGGGTCCTCGCCGTCGCCGGCGAGCTGCTTCTGCCACGCCTCGCCGAGGGCCAGCGTGTAGACGTTCTGCACAGCGTGCTGCACGTCCGTGGTGGCGAAGCCGGCTTCGTCGAGGACCGCGGCGAGGTGCTCGATCCGGTCCAGGCGCAGCCCGGTCGGGGCGCTGGTCAGCCGGACGTACTGCAGCAGCTGCGGGTTCGCCACGATCGCAGTCCGGGTCGCGTGCGCGAACGAGCTGATCCAGTCCTGCCAGGTCGCCTCAGGTCCCGGCTCGAAGTCGTCGTACTCGGTCTCGTCGAGGATGCGCGCGGCCATCAGGGCCAGCAGCTCGTCGCGGTCGCGGACGTGGTTGTAGAGCGCGGCCGGGCCGACGTCGAGCGCCTTGGCGACGTCGCTCATCCGCAGGTCCCCAGGGTCCTGGGTGCTGCCGAGCTCGAGTGCCGCGGCGACGATCTGCTCGCGCGAGATCCGCTGCGGGCGCCCACGCTTCGGCTTCGCAGGCTGGGTGGCCTGGTCGGTCATGGGCGCTCCTGGGAGGGGGAGAAAGAATTCTGAACTGCGTCAGAAAATATCGCACGAAACGCTTGACAGGCAAGAACGTGTTCTAGTTCTGTTGCCGGATGACCAACGAGCCACCTCCCGCTGACATGACTCTCACCCGCAGCAGCCGGGACGACGTCGCCATGGCTGCGACCCTGACGACCTGGCTCAACAGCCAGATCGGCGAGGGCGCCGACGTCGAGATCGCGCTCTCCGGTGCGTCCGACGCCAACGGCATGTCCAGCGAGACGATCCTCGCCGACGTCACCTGGACCGAGGACGGCACCCGCAGCACGCACCCGTTCGTGATGCGGATGGCTCCGGCTGAGAAGGACGTGCCGGTCTTCCAGACCTACCGCCTGGACCACCAGTACGAGGCGATCCGCCTGGTGGGCGAGCTCTCCGGCGTCCCGGTGCCGACGCCGCGCTGGCTCGAGGCCACCGGCGACGTGCTCGGTCAGCCGTTCTTCTTCATGGACCGCATCGAGGGCATCGTCCCGCCGGACGTGATGCCCTACACCTTCGGCGACAACTGGTTCTTCGACGCCTCGCCGGCCGACCGCCGCCGCCTGCAGGACTCGACCGTCGGCGTGCTCGCCGACCTGCACTCGATCCCGGACGCGCGCGGCACGTTCGGCTTCCTGGACGTCCGGGACTACGAGGGTGACACCGAGCTGCGACGCCTCTTCAACAAGCTGCGTTCCTGGTACACCTGGGCCGCTGCCGAGCTGGCGCCCTCGCCGCTGATCGACCAGGCGCTGGCCTGGCTCGAGGCCAACTGGCCCGAGGCCGACCGCCCCGACAACGTGGTGCTCTCGTGGGGCGACTCCCGCATCGGCAACTGCCTGTACGTCGACTTCGAACCGGTCGCGGTCCTGGACTGGGAGATGGCCGGCATCGGCCCGCGCGAGCTCGACCTGGGCTGGATCGTCTTCGCCCACAAGGTGTTCCAGTCGATCACCGACGTCTTCGGCATGCCCGGCCTGCCGGACGTGCTGCGCCCCGAGGACGTCCGCGCCGTCTACACCGAGGCGACCGGCGTCGAGGTCGGCGACCTGCGCTGGTTCGAGATCTACTCCGCGGTGATCTGGGGCGTGGTCTTCATGCGCACCGGTGCCCGGCAGGTGCACTTCGGCGAGCTCGCCGAGATCCCCGAGGACATCGACTCGCTCTTCCACCACGGTCCGCTGATGCGGGCCCTCCTCGAAGGAGACCCCGCATGATCGGCCCGCTCGACGAGTACCCGATCCACCAGGCGCCGCTGCCGATCAACCGGCCCGCCAGCAGCGACCGGAACTTCTACGACCGCTGCTACTTCAACGGCATGGACACCCTGGGCGGCGACACCATGCTGATCACCGGGCTCGGCTACTACCCGAACCTCGGGGTGAAGGACGCCTACCTGCTGCTGCGTCGCGGCCAGACCCAGACCGCAGTGCACCTCTCCGACGCGATCGACCAGAACCGCCTGGACCAGCGCGTCGGCAAGTACGCGCTCGAGGTCATCGAGCCGCTGCAGAAGATCCGCCTGGTGCTCGAGGAGACCGAGGGCCTGGGCATGGACATCACCTGGGACGGCTCGCACCCGGTCGTCCAGGAGCTGCCGCACCTGATGCTGGCCAGCAACACCCGGCCGACCCTGGACGCGCAGCGCTTCGCCCAGCTCGGCTCGTGGTCGGGTCACCTGCTCGTCGACGGCGAGGAGATCACCGTCGACCCCGAGCACTGGATGGGCAGCCGCGACCGGTCCTGGGGCATCCGCCCGGTGGGCGAGGGCGAGCCGGCCGGCCGGCCGCAGGACCCGCCGATGGAGGGCTTCTGGTGGCTCTACGTGCCGCTGCGCTTCGAGAGCTTCTCCGTCGTGGTGATCATGCAGGAGCTGCACAACGGCTTCCGGATCCTGAACGACGCCACCCGGATCTGGCACGACGACGGCCGCGTCGAGCAGCTCGGCTGGCCGCGCATCGAGTTCGACTACACCCCCGGCACCCGGCACCCCGAGGGCGCGCGCATCACGGCCACCAACCCGGACGGCAGCCCGGTGGTCATCGAGGTGGAGACCCGCACCCACGTGGTGCTGCACGTCGGCGGCGGGTACGGCGGCGACCCGGACTGGGGCCACGGGCAGTGGAAGGGCGAGAACTTCTCCGAGCGCGTCAGCTACGACATGACTGACCCGGCCGTGGTCGCACGCGCCGGGTTCGGCGTGATCGACCACTGTGCGCGTGCCACCTGCGACGGCGAGACCGGGCACGGACTCTTCGAGCACGCGTCGTTCGGCCGGCACGATCCGACCGGCTTCGTGGACTGGAGCAACGACCGGCATTGATAGCGTCGCCGGGTGCGACGACTTCTGCTGCTGCCCCTGGTCCTGCTCGCATCTGCGGTCGTCCCGGGCCTGCCCGCCGCCGTAGCCGGCCCGGTCTGCACCGTCACGATGCCCTACAGAGTGACCGCCGCAGCGCCGGT
>JBJMIP010000409.1:0-5653 GCA_045806825.1 Marmoricola sp. | reverse complement strand
GCTGATCGGCACCGGACTGGGATGGCTCTGGCTCGCGGTCGACAGCGACGGCCAGGCTCCCGGGACCACGGGTGCTGATCGGCTGGCCCAGGCAGCGCTGGGGCTGCTCGGCATCCCGGGCCCGGTCGACTTCACCTCGACCCGGTCGGAGGCGATCGTCACCGTCGGCCTCGCCGTGCTCGGTGCCGCCGTGATCCTGCTCGCGGTCGTCAACGCGATGGTGCCCTCGGGAGGCCCGCACCGGCTGACCGCGGAGGAGGACGAGAAGCTGCGGGACCTGCTCGAGGAGTGGGGCTGGGTCGACTCGCTCGGTTACTTCGCCACCCGTGACGACCGCTCGATCGTGTTCAGCCCGACCGGTCGTTCAGCCGTCTCCTACCGCGTCATCGGCGGTGTCTCCTTCGCCGCCGGAGACCCGCTCGGTCACCCCGACGACTGGCCGCAGGCCGTTGCGGCCTGGTTGGCAGAAGCCCGGCACTACGGCTGGGCGCCGGCGAACCTGGGCTGCAGCGAGAGCGGTGCGCAGGTCTACCACCAGGCGGGTCTGCTGGTGCTCGAGGTCGGCGACGAGGCGATCCTGCGCACCGAGGACTTCAGCCTGGAGGGCCGGCCGATGCGGATGGTCCGCCAGGCCATCGCCCGAGCCACCCGCGCGGGGCTCACTGCCTCGGTCCACCGCGTCCGCGACCTGTCGCTGGAGGACAAGGAAGAGCTGCGCGCCCGGGCCATCGACTGGCGCGACGGCTCCATCGAGCGCGGCTTCGCGATGGCGCTCGGCCGGTTCGGCCAGGCGCGCGACGACGACGGCATGGTGGTCGTGGCGCGCCAGGAGAACGGCCGGGCGGAGGGGTTCTTGTCCTTCGTGCCGTGGGGCGACGACGGGTTGTCCCTCGACCTGATGCGCCGCCGGCCCGAGGCCGTGAACGGCATCGTCGAGCTGATGGTCTCGACGCTGATGGCGCAGAGCGAGGCGGTCGGGATCACCAAGGTGTCGCTGAACTTCTCTGCCTTCCGCAGCGTCTTCGCGCGCGGTGAACGGCTCGGCGCCGGCCCGGTGCTCCGTGCCTGGCGCGCGGTGCTGCTGTGGGTCTCGCGGTTCGCGCAGATCGAGGCGCTCTACCGCTCGAACGTGAAGTACCGGCCCGAGTGGGTGCCGCGCTACCTGGTCTACGGCGACGTCACCGACCTGCCCCGGGTGGCGACCGCGGTGCTGCGGGCCGAGGCCCTGGTGGTCGCGCCGCAGTGGTGGCGCCGGTTCAGCAGGAAGCCGTCCCGTGCCGGCGCGGTCGAGGAGATCCCCGCGGTCGAGGCCGGTCTCGTCGAGGACGCAGGGCCGACGTCAGTGGTGACATTCCCGCGTTGATCCGTGATCCTGGGACCCTCATCCTCCCCTCCCAGGAGTTCCGCCGATGCTTCGTCGTACCGTCGTAGCTCTTGTCGCCGCCTCGCTAACGCTCGCCGCGTCCGTCCTACCTGCCCAGGCCGACGGCGCCCCGGCGACGCCCACGAAGCTGCGGATCGTCACCTCCGACGGCACCGACCTCGCGGCCAGCCTGACCGCTGCGGACGCGACCGCCCGTCCGACCGTCGTCGAGTTCACCCCGTACGGCGAGGGCGGGGCGAGCTTCTCGTTCGGGCCGGACTACAACTTCCTCTCGGTCCAGGTCCGTGGCACCGGCGACAGCAACGGAGCCTTCGACGTCCTCGGCCCCGACTCGCAGCGGGACGTGGTCGACGTGCTGCGGTGGGCGTGCGCGCAGCCCTGGAGCAACGGGTCGCTGGCGCTGGCGGGCTTCTCGGCCAGCGCGATCATCGTGTTCAACTCCCTGCACGAGGTGCTGCCGTGCGTGAAGGCCGCCGTGCTGCGGTCGGGCACCTTCGAGCTCTACCGGGACCTGCTGGTCCCGGGCGGCGTGCCGAACTCGGTTCCCGGCCTCGCCGTGCTGGCCGGGATCGGCGGCCTCGCCCTGGCCCAGGGCCAGGAACGGCTGGCCCGCGACCCGTCCTCCAGCCTGGCGGTGATCATCGGCCTGCTGACCGCGGGCTTCGACGCCGGTCTGCTCAACCCGACGCTGGACCCCTACTGGGCCCAGCGCGGCTTCCGTGGCAACGCGAACCACTTCCCGGTGCTGCTCCTCGACGGGACCTTCGACGTCGAGCCGCGGGGTGACTACCAGGCCTTCCAGCAGCTGCGCGCCGCTGGCGTCGACACCCGGCTGCTGGTCACCGGAGCGCACGACGGCGCGCCCCGCGGGACCGACGACGGCCTCGCCGCCATCAACCAGTGGTTCGACCACTACGTGCGCGGCGTCGACAACGGCGTGCAGGACGAGCCGCGGGTCGAGGTGCTCGCCGCGCACGGCAGCCGCGAGGCGCTGGCGCACGGCGACTACGTCCGTCTGACCGGCAGCGACTGGCCGCTGCCGGGGACGACCTGGACGGCGCTGAACCTGTCGCGGACCCGGGCCGCCGGCGTCGCGTCGCTGAACAACGGCACGCTCGCGCGGACCGGGCCCGACCTGCTGCCGAGCCTGCAGGCCTACCCGGCGCTGGCCTCGTTGCCGCTGCAGACCGACCCGAACACGATCGCGGCCGTGGCCGGTGGCGACGGCGGTCCGTTGAACCAGCTCTCCGACTTCATCCCCGCACTCACGGACATGAACCTGTCCAACCTGACCGGGCTGACCTACACCACCGCGCCCCTGAAGGTGCCGGTGACGGCGGTTGGTCCGGCGACCCTCGACCTGACGCTGGCGAGCACGCTGCCCGCCACCCAGATCTGGGCCGTCGTCTCCGACGTCGGCCCCGACGGGCAGTCCAAGCCGATGGCGGTCGGGCGGCTGAACACCGCCTTCCCGGACGTGGTGCCGGGCAAGTCGTTGTACTCCGCGGGCCAGCTGGTCCAGCCGTACGGCGACTACGGCACCGCCAGGCCGACGCTGCCGGGCCTCAGCCGCAGCTACCACGTGGAGATCTGGCCGATCGCGAACCGGTTCGAGGTCGGTCACCGGATCCAGCTGTCGCTGGTCGGTCAGTCGATGTTCTCGTTCCCGACGCTGCCCGCGCTGAACACGGTGACCATCGGAGGGGCCAGCGGTTCCCGGCTGATGTTCCCGACCGTGGCCGGTTCCAGCCTGGCCGCGGCGCTGCCCTGAGCAGCCTGACGCGTTTGTCTGTCTAGTCCAGTTCGTCCCGTAGGCCGCTCCTGCGGCCTGTTTCTGAGCGCGGTCCGAGCACCGTCGTCAGCAGGGGACCAATTTCTGTGAACCGTTGGACAAGATGATTTGCCTGAGTTTACCTCTGATGGTCAAACCAGACCACTCCCGGACGAATGTCCGCAAAACGAGGGAAACCGCCATGAAGAAGATTCTGATCCGGTTCGGGTTCGCACTGGCCGTCACGTCGACCGTCCTGGGCGGCGCCGCAGCCGTCAGCGGAGCGAGCCAGAGCACCACGACCTCCACCAAGCAGTACTGCTGCTGATCCGCGGCAGCGTCTGCCGGGTTCAGCGGGAGATGGACCCGACGACGTGCCGCGGAGTGACCAGCCCGGTCGAGGCCGCCGCACTGCGGTAGGCCAGCTTGGCCGCCTCGGACTCGCCGAGGTCGTCGAGAAGTCCGGCCAGGTCGACCCACATCTGGGCAGCAGCGCGGTCAGCGCCCGCGCCGGTGAGCAGACGCACCGCTTCCAGGTAGGACGTTCGCGCGCTTGTCGCGTCACCCCGTACGCCGGCCACCTGGCCGCGCACCAGCGCGCACTCGGCCGCCAGCAGCGGAGCGGGTTCCGCCGACGCGGCGACCTGCTCCAGCAGCACCTCGGCGCCAGCGGTGTCGCCGAGCAGCAGCAGCGCCCGGGCCAGTGCGACGGAGTTGTAGCCGCGCTCGACCACGGTCGCCGCGCTCCACTCCAGCGCGGTCGCCGCCCGCTCCAGGCTCTCCTTGGCCGCGGCCGGGTCCGGAGCGTCACCGGCCAGCAGGAACATCCCCAGCTGGGAGTGCAGCCGGGCCAGGTTGCGGTTGTCGTCCGCGGTCTCGAGCAGCGCCAGCGCGTGCTGTGCCAGCGGGATCGCGGCCTCGACGCGGCCGTGCTCGGACTCGAAGATCGAGGCGTTCCAGTACGCCGCCGCTTTGGCCGGCGCGGAGTCGAGCGCCTCGGCCTTCGTCGCTGCGGTCCGGCACAACCGGATCGCGTGCCGGGAGTCGCCGCGCTCGTTGTAGACCGACGCGAGGGTCACGGCCAGCTGGACGCCCTCCTCGGTCGCGTCCAGGCCGGCGGGTCGCAACCGGTCCAGGGTGCGTTCGCCGGCCTCGGTCGCGCGGACCAGGTCGCCGGACTCGCGGTAGCAGCGGGTCAGCGCGATCGCGGCGCGGATCCCGTGAGCGGAGGTCTCCTGGGTAGCGAGGAGCTGCTCGAGCTCGATGATGGCGTCGTCGAGGTGGCCGAGCGCTTCGAGCGCGAGTGCCTTGACCATCCTCGACCCGGTGACCAGGTCCTCGGCCGAGGTCGTGGACGCGCCGTCGAGGACCTCGCTCGCCCTGGCCAGCGCGTCAGCCGGGTCGCCCGAGCGCAGCGACAGCTCGGCGTAGTCGAGCAGCAGCCGCCACTCGGCCCGGCGGTCGCGGCTCACCCCGTGCACGAGCTCCTCGACCGCGACGCCGAGGCGAGTGGCGATCGCGCGGAGGAGTCCGAGGTCGGGACGCCGGGCGCCGCTCTCGATCCGGGAGATGTAGGCGATCGACGCATCGGTGCCGCCGAGCTCGCCCTGGGTGAGGCCTGCGGCGGAGCGCAGGTTCCTGATGCGGGTGCCGAGCACCGCGAGGTCCATCGTGCGTGCGTCCGCGGCCAGGGCCTCGTCGGTCGCGTCCGGTCCGGTCTGCTCGTCCATCACGCTCTCCCTGCTGCTCGGGGGCCCCAGGCGCGGCTCAACTTGCCGCCTCCTGACCCGTTCGGACGGCCGAGAGTGCCGCGCGGTTGCTGCTCGGCGGACCGTAGGTCCCGAGCAGGTCGACGTCGGCGCACAGCTTGGTCATCTGGAGGTCAGCGACCGTGCGCTCGATGGCCAGCACCCCGTGCCCGAGACTCCGGTAGCTCAGCATGCCCGACGGCTGGCCGGTCGGTTCGGCCGACGCGAGCTGGGCCCGCGTCGGCAGGTGCTGGAGCGTCAGTCGCGCGACCTGGGCTGCGGCGCTGGTTCGTCCGGTGGCGCGGTACGCCTCGCACAGCGTGACGGCCAGGTCGGCAGCCTCGGCCAGCGAGACCGAACGGTTCGCCGTCATCAGGTCCGCGGCGCGCTGGCCGGCCTCGATGGCGCGGTGGTGCTGGCCGAGCTCGAGCTGGAAGCGTGCCTGCGCGACCAGGGCCAGGGTGGCCATCGGACCGCGCGCCAACGGTCGGACCGTGCGCAGGGCGGTCCGCGGCTGACCCGCGGCCGCCCCGGCGTAGGCGTTCACGATGCGCGCGGCGTGCGCGATCTCGCGCTCACCGGCACCCGAGGCCACCTCGACCAGGTCGGCGCTGACCCAGGTGGCGTCCTCGATCTGGCCGGTGCCGAGCAGCAGGTCGGCGTGCGCGAGCTCGGAGGCCAGGCCGGCGGCGACCCGACTCTCGGGGAGCGCGAGCTCGTCGGCATCGGCGCCCAGTCGGTTGGCCAGCT
>JBJMIP010000408.1:0-2551 GCA_045806825.1 Marmoricola sp. | reverse complement strand
GCGACATGGTGACCAGGTCGAGGACGACGTTGAGGTCGCGGTGCGCGCGCTCGGCGTCCGCGTGGTTGGTCCAACCGATCAGCAGGATGCCGAGGTGGCCGGCCAGCCGCTGGGCGACGACGTGCTCGATCCCGATCTCGCGCCAGGCGTTCGGCGTCAGCACGACCGAGCGCGCACCGTTGGCCACGACAGCCGTGCCCTCGGTCGGCACCACGAGCCCGTCGACGTGCTCGAGGACCGGGCCGTCGGCACCGGGCACCTGGACCGCGATCACCGAGGCGCCCACGAAGCGGCGGACCTTGGGCAGGACGGCCTCGTAGAAGGACTCCTGACCGACGGTCGACGCACACGTGTGCACGATCTCGGTCAGCGAACCGCTCCCCTGGACCTGTTCCATGATGCTCCTCCCCACGCCCCTGTTTGGCATGGTATGCCCCAGCAGGTCCGTCTGTACGGGCTTCGCTAGACCGGGTCGTTAGGCTCGCGCCATGAATCCCGAGATCGCAGTCGTGGAAGGGTTCCTCACGCTCCTGGAGAAGGAAGAATTCGGCGCCGCCATCGAGCTGCTCGCTCCCGATGTCGAGTGGCGCAACACCGGTCTGCCGACGGTCCGCGGACGCAAGGTCGGCGGGATGCTGCTGGACATGCAGCGCCGGAACATCGGTTTCCGGGTCGACCTGCACCACATCGCCTCGACCGGGAACGTCGTGCTCACCGAGCGCACGGACTACCTGAGTTACGGGCGCTGGGAGTCGGCGTTCTGGGTCTGCGGGACGTTCGAGATCACCGACGGCCTGATCTCGCTGTGGGACGACCACTTCTCGCTCGGCAACGTCCTCGCTGCCTCGGTGAAGGGTCTCGCGGGCGTCGTCCGTCGCTGAGCCTCGTCCGCGGCGTCAGTGCCAGCGCGCCAGCCATTCGGCCGATACTCCTGCGAGCTTCATCTGCCAGATCGGGCCGAAGCTGATCCGTCCGGCACCTGCGCGCGCGTACATGGCCAGGTCGCCGTCCACCGGGTTGGCGATCGCGTTGACGGGCCGGGGCAGGGCGCTGCAGATCCGGGCCAGCGTCTCCTCGTCGTGGAAGCCGACCGGGTAGAGCGAGTCCGCTCCCGCGTCGGCGCAGGCGATCATCCGCGCGATCGCGATGTCGACGCGTTCCTCGTCGCTGCCGAGCTTGTTCTTGAACGTGTCCGTGCGCGCGTTGATCACCACGTGCACCCCGGCGGCGTCAGCAGCGGCTCGCAGCTCGCCGACGAACGCGGCGTGCTCCTCGGAGCTCCGCATCCGACCGCCCTCGCTGTGCACGGTGTCCTCGATGTTCAGGCCGACCGCGCCGGCCTCCAGCAGACCGTTGATCAGCGTGCCGGCGCTCTGCCCGTAGCCGGACTCGATGTCCACCGACACCGGGAGGTCGACCGACTCGGTGATCTGGGTGACGCGGGTGGTCACTTCGGTGAAGGTCGCGCCCTCACCGTCCGGACGACCGATCGAGTCGGCGAGCGGGTGGCTCCCGACGGTCAGGCCGCGGAACCCGGCTGAGGCGGCCACGTTGGCGGACCAGGCGTCCCAGACGGTCGGCAGGACCGCTGGCGTGCCGGGGACGTGCAGGGCGAGCAGAGCATCGGCCAGACCCGCCAGGCGGGTGGTGTCGGTCGGGGACATCGGTTCTCCTCCTAGGGCTGCAACAGGACCTTGACGGCGCGCCGCTCGTCCATCGCCCGGTAACCCTCGGCGACCTCGGACAACGGCAGCACCGAGTCGAACACCAGACCGGGGTTCACTGTTCCGCCGGTGACCAGGTCGAGCAGCTCGGGCAGGTAGCGCCGCACCGGTGCGACGCCGCCGGCGAGGCCGACGTTCTTCGCGAACATCTTCTGCACGGGGAGCTGCACACCGTGCGGGACACCGACGAACCCGACCATCGCCCCCGGGCGGGCCGCGGCGAACGCGAGCTGCATCGAGTCGTCGGTCCCGACGCACTCGAGGACTGCGTCCGCACCCACGCCGTCGGTGATCTCCTTGATCCGCTTGCTCCCGTCGACGCCGCGCTCGGCGACCACGTGGGTCGCGCCGAACGCGCGAGCGATCTCCTGACGGGGCTCGTGCCGCGACATGGCGATGACCTTCTCCGCCCCCATCTGGGCGGCGGCCAGGACGCCGCAGAGGCCGACCGCGCCGTCCCCGACGACCACCACGGTGTCCCCCTTCTTCACGCCGGCAGCGACCGCGCAGTGCCAGCCGGTCGGGAACACGTCGGACAGGGTCAGCAGGGACGCGATCAGGCCGGGATCCGGCATGCCGTCCGTCTTCACCAGGCTGCCCTCAGCCTGGGTGACCAGCCCGTACTCGCCCTGCCCGCCCGTGGTGAACCCGCCGTTGACGCAAGCCGACTGGACGCCGTTGCGGCAGTTCGCACAGGTGTTGTCGCAGGTGCAGAACGGCACGATCACGAAGTCGCCGGCCTTGAACGAGCTGACCTCGGCGCCGACCTCCTCGATCACGCCGACCATCTCGTGACCGATCGTCGACCCCGCGGTGATCGGGTTCTC
>JBJMIP010000407.1:0-3732 GCA_045806825.1 Marmoricola sp. | reverse complement strand
GTGGGGTCGTCCTGCCCGAGTGCCGCCACCAGGCCCGCGCGCTCGGACCAGCGCGCCCGGGCCCGCTCCAGGGCGCGCGCGGCGTTCGCGCTGCTGGTGGCGAGGGCCGCCAGGGGTGCCGCGCGTCGGTCGGCGTCCAGCCGTCGCTCGAGCTCGGCCAGGACCGGCGCCTCGCTCTCGAGGGCCTCCAGGGCCAGGCGGGCCGCTTCGGCCCGCCGCTGGTGGTGGTGCTGGTCGCGGACGGCGCTCAGCGCCTCCTCGGCGTCGCGGAGCAGCGCGTCGGCCGTGGTCGAGCGCTGGGTGGCTTCGGCGGCGCAGGCCGCGGTGGCCTCGACCAGCGCCTGGATCCAGGCGCTGAGCCGATCCTGCTCGGCGGCACCGACGAGGTCGTCGGCCCAGAAAGGCTCCTCGGTCTCGCCGGCCGCCTCGCGCACCCGGTTCAGCGTCTCGAGGACCGCCTCGGCACCAGCCTCGGCGGCCTTGCGGGTGAGGGTCCGACGGTCCACGAGCCAGCGCTCGACCCGTTCGAAGCGGTCGGTCCGGAAGAGCTGCTGCAGCACCGCGTGCCGCTCGGCGGAGGTCGCCCGCAGGAACGCCTGGAACCTGCCCTGGGGGAGCATCGCGACCTGGGTGAACTGGGTCGCGGTCATCCCGAGCAGGTCGGTGACCAGCAGGCCGGCGTCGTCGAGGCGGTTCGTGAGCGTGGTCCACGTGCCCGCGCGCAGCTCCTCGACGTGGACGTGCGCCTGCTCGCGGGTCTCACCGTTTCCGCGCAGCTTGGGGCGCGACCACGCGGGGGACCGGGTGAAGGTGAGCTGTCGCTCCCCGATGCTCAGCCGCAGGCTGACCCGCGGGGCGACCTGGGGGCTCGCGTGGTCGCTGCGCAGGTGCTTGGCGCCCGCACGGTCTCCGGGCACCTGCCCGTACAGAGCGAAGCAGACGGCGTCCAGCACGCTCGTCTTGCCAGCCCCGGTCGCACCGGTGAGCAGGAACAGACCGGCGGCGGAGAGCTCGTCGAAGTCGACCTCGACGGTGTCGGCGAACGGGCCGAAGGCGGTGACGGTCAGGTGGTGGAGGCGCATCAGGCACCCACCACCACGTCCGCGTCGGGATCGGCGGCACAGGCCTCGCAGGCGTCACGAAGCAGGTCGCTCTCGACCGCCGAGGCCGGTTCGCCGCGGACGTCGGCGACGAAGTCGAGCGCGATGGCGTGGTCCGAACGGCCCTCGGTCCGCCGGTCGGCCGCCCCACGGGCCGCCGGGGGCGGGGTGAAGTGGAGCGCGACGAGGTGCGGGTACCGGGCCTGGAGCCGGGCCATCGCGCGAGCGGGCCGGACCGGATCGGTCAACGTGATCTGGACCCAGGCGTCCTCCGCGTCCCGGTGCGCCGGGTCGGCGAGGAGGGCGTCGATGCTGCCGGTGAGCCGTGCCAGGCGCCGCGGCACCGGTGCGTCGACGAAATCGGCGACGAGCGCGTCTGCGCCCAGGTCGATCAGCCAGCAACCCTTGCGGTGGGCTGCTTCGGAGAACGAGTAGGCCAGCGGTGAACCAGAGTAGCGCACCGAGTCGGTGAGCGTGTGCCGCCCGTGCAGGTGCCCGAGGGCGACGTAGTCGATGCCGTCGAAGACGCCCGTCGGGACGGCAGCGACACCACCGACGGCGATGTCCCGCTCGCTGTCGCTGGGTGCGGGCTGGTTCTCGCCGCCGATCACGAAGGCGTGCGCGAGCACCACGGACCGGACCTCGGGCCCCCGCACCTCGAGGTCCGCACGGATCCGACGCATCGCCTCGGTGAGCGCCGCCTGGTGCGAGCGGGTGGCCAGGCCCCAGGCCCGCTTGACCTGGTCGGGCTCCAGGTAGGGGATCCCGTAGACGGCTACCGGCCCGTGGGCGTCGGAGAGCAGCACCGGTACGTCGACACGGTCGATGTCGGTGCGCAGGTGGAAGCCGGCGGCATCGGCCAGCCGCGCGTTGAACCCCAGGCGCCGGGCGGAGTCGTGGTTGCCACTGGTGAGCACCACCCGGGCGCCGGTCGCGGCGAGCCGCGCGAAGGCGTCGTCGGCCAGCGCCACGGCATCGACCGGCGGCAGGGCGCGGTCGTAGATGTCGCCCGCGATGACGACCAGGTCGACAGCGCGCTCCTGGACGGTGGCGATCAGGTGGTCGACGAAAGCGGCCTGGTGCTCGAGCATCCCCTGACCGTGGAACTGGCGCCCGAGGTGCCAGTCGGAGGTGTGGAGGATAAGCACGCCTCCACGCTAGGAGCCCGGACCGACAAACGGCGGGTCACACGCCGAAGCGAGCCGCCCCGGCATACACGACGCACCGGTCCGGCCGGGTGAATCCGACCAACCCGAGCCCGGCACGCTCGGCCAGCGTGACCGCCAGCGAGGAGGGTGCCCCGACTGCCACCACGGCGGCAATGCCGCTGACCACGGCCTTCTGGACCAGCTCGAACCCGACCCGGCCGCTGAGCACGAGGACCGGCGGGCACGGCGCACCCGCCAGGATCTGGGAGCCGACGGCCTTGTCGACGGCGTTGTGGCGCCCGACGTCCTCGCGGACGACGACCGCGGTCCCGTCGGCCTCGAAGAGCCCGGCCGCGTGCAGGCCGCCGGTCCGGTCGAACCCGGGTTGGGCCGCCCGCAGCTCGTCCGGGAGACCCTGGACCAGGGGCAGCGGGAGCACGACGTGCGCGCTGACACCGGGAGCGGCACGCAGGGCGTCGTCGATCGAGGCGGTGCCGCACACGCCGCACGCCGAGCTGATCGCCCGGGCCTGCGGCAGGAACGCCGGTGGCGCTGAGCTCTGCACGGTGACGACGTTGAACTCCTCGGATTCGCTGAGCTCGTCATCGGTGCAGTAACGGACGGACTCGAGGTCGCCGGGAGCGAGGATCTGCTCGTGGACCAGCCAGCCGGCGGCCAGCTCGAAGTCGTGGCCGGGCGTCCGCATGGTCACGGCCAGCCGTTGCGCCGCCGCGCCGGGCCAGGCCAGGCGGATCTCGAGCGGTTCCTCGGTGGCCAGCCGGTCCTCGTGCCGGGTGACGTTCTCACCGCTCACCTCGACGACGCGGGTCCGCACGGTGGGGCCGGGGCGGCGGGCTCTCTCGACGCTCATGCGCCGAAGCGTTCGCGTGCGCGGAGCCGGCAGCGGACCTCGTCGCCGGCGTCCACCAGCACCCGGCGCAGGCTCGGGTTGAGGTCGGGGTCCGCGACCAGGGCTTCGGTGCGGTCCAGGACGTGCTCGGAGACGACGGTGATCGGGTAGAAGAACAGCGCAGCGTCGGCGAGCCCCCACCCGGTCCGGACCGCGGTCGTGGCGGCGAGCTCGTCGAAGTAGCGGTCCGCGTAGGCGCTGACGAGCGCGTCCTGCCCGGTCTGCCAGAAGCCGGTACCGATCGCCTCGATCTCGTAGTTGGTCGCCGGTGCCTCGCCGGTGAAGTGCCGCCAGGCCCATTCCTTGGCCGCTGGATGGGGGAGCCGCGCGTGGCACCAGGCGTGCGAGATCTGCGACTTCGCGTCGGGCTCCGCCTCGAGCACCCGGTCCAGCTCCTCCAGGTCCGCCGCGCCGAGCGTCGCCAACCGCTGGAGCACCCGCCACCGCAGCCCGCCGTCGAGCTCGATCCCGCCTGGTTGCCTACCGTCCAGCAAGGCGTGCAACCAGTCCGCGTCCGGGGCAGTGCCAACCGCTCCGTGGAGCGCGGCGAACTGGAGCTCGGACCCGGGGACAG
>JBJMIP010000406.1:0-2789 GCA_045806825.1 Marmoricola sp. | reverse complement strand
GGGCAAGCAGATCATGCGCGGCTGCGCCGACCAGGTGAAGCGGGTGACCCTCGAGCTCGGCGGCAAGAGCGCGAACGTCGTCTTCGCCGACGCCGACGTCGCCAAGGCGGCCGCCACCGCGCCGTACGCGGTCTTCGACAATGCCGGTCAGGACTGCTGCGCGCGCTCGCGGATCCTGGTGCAGCGCTCGGTCTACGACGAGTTCATGGCCGGCCTGGAGTCATCAGTCAAGGCGCTGAAGGTCATCGACCCGGCTGACGAGGCCAGCGAGATGGGCCCGATGGTCTCGGCGAAGCAGCAGGAGTCCGTGCAGGCCTACCTCGACCAGGTGTCGCCCGCGTTCACCGGTAGCGTCCCGGCGGGCAGCGACGGGTTCTGGCTGCCGCCGACCGTCGTGGAGGCGCACGACACCGCGATGCCGGTCTGGCGCGAGGAGGTCTTCGGCCCGCTCGTCGCGGTGATGCCGTTCGACGACGAGGCCGACGCGATCCGGCTCGCCAACGACACCGAGTACGGGCTGTCCGGGTCGATCTACACCCGCGACGTCGGCCGCGCGCTGCGCGTCGCCAGGGCTGTCGAGTCCGGGAACCTCTCGGTGAACTCGCACAGCTCGGTGCGGTACTGGACGCCGTTCGGCGGTTACAAGCAGTCCGGCCTCGGCCGGGAGCTCGGTCCGGACGCGCCCAACGCGTTCACCGAGGAGAAGAACGTCTTCATCGCCCAGGACTAGCCCGGATTCGGGGCTCGTGCGCGCACCCGACCAACGTAGGAAGAAGGAACAGCAATGACAGGACCACGGCTCGAAGGACGCACCGCCGTGATCACCGGGGGCTGCTCGGGGATCGGGCTCGCGACCGTGAGGCGCTTCCTGGAGGAGGGCGCCAACGTCGTCATCGGCGATCTGGACGACGCCCGCGGTGAGGAGCTCGCTGCCGAGCTCGGCATCACCTACGTGCACACGAACGTGACCAGCAAGGACGAGGTCGACGCGCTGTTCAGCACCGCGAAGGACACCTACGGCTCGGTCGACATCGCCTTCAACAACGCCGGCATCAGCCCGCCGGAGGACGACTCGATCCTGGACACCGACCTGGATGCGTGGCGCAAGGTGCAGGAGGTCAACCTGACCAGCGTGTACCTGTGCTGCAAGGCGGCCCTTCCCTACATGCTCGAGCAGGGCAAGGGCTCGATCATCAACACCGCCTCCTTCGTCGCGGTGATGGGGGCGGCCACCTCGCAGATCTCCTACTCGGCGTCCAAGGGCGGCGTGCTCTCGATGACCCGCGAGCTCGGCGTGCAGTTCGCGCGCCAGGGCGTCCGGGTCAACGCGCTGTGCCCCGGGCCGGTGAACACCCCGCTGCTGCAGGAGCTGTTCGCCAAGGACGAGGAGCGGGCCGCGCGTCGGCTCGTGCACGTGCCGATGGGTCGTTTCGGTGAACCGGAGGAGATGGCCAACGCGGTGCTGTTCCTGGCCTCGGACGAGTCCTCGTTCATGACCGCCAACACGTTCCTGGTCGACGGCGGCATCTCCGGCGCCTACGTGACCCCGCTCTGACCGGCGACGCCGTGAGCCGTCCGCTGATCGGGCTGAGCACCTACCGGGAGCAGGCGCGCTGGGGGGTGTGGGACCAGTCCGCCGACCTGCTGCCGAGCGACTACGCGCTCGCGGTCGAGGCGGCTGGTGGCACCGCGGTGCTGCTGCCGCCCACGTCGCCGTACGACGAGTCGGCCCACGCCGTGGTCGCGCGGTTGGACGCGCTGGTGATCAGCGGGGGCGCCGACGTGGACCCCGGACGGTACGGCGAGGACGCGTTGCCGACGACCTTCCGGCCGCGTCCGGACCGCGACGCCTGGGAGTGGGCGCTGCTCGATGCGGCGTACGAGCGCGACCTGCCGGTGCTCGGGGTCTGCCGCGGTATGCAGGTGATGGCCGTGCACGGCGGCGGGACGCTGGACCAGCACGTGCCCGACCTCCTCGGCACCGAGGCGCACGACCCGGGCGGCGATGCGTTCGGGGACACGGCCGTGCGGATCGAGCCGGGAAGCCGGCTGGCGTCGATCATCGACGCCAGTCCTTCCGTCGCCTGCCACCACCACCAGTCGGTGCGCGAGCACCCGGGCTTCACCGCCGTCGCGTGGGCTGCCGACGGTCTGCTCGAGGCGATCGAGGCGCCCGGCGACACCCTGCGCCTGGCGGTGCAGTGGCACCCCGAGGTCCGCGCCGACCGCGGGCTGTTCCGGGCGCTGGTCGACGCGGCGCTCGGTGACCGAGGGCGACCGCGCTAGCGGAGCCTCGAAATCCGGTGACCTACCGGATCGTGCCGACGCCCGGGATCAGCGGCAGGTCGAGCGCGGTGACCCAGCCGGCCGGAAGGTCGTTGACCGCGGGCACCGCGTTGAGTGCGCGCAGGCCGGTGGCCAGGCAGCCGGCGACTGCGGGTGCACGGCCCGAGCCGTCGTTGAAGCGGAAGGCGGTCTCCTGGCTGATCGACGGCGAGCCGGTGATGTCGACGCGGTACACATCGTCCGCCGATCCGGCCGGCCACTCGGGCGCCGCATCGAGTCCGATGCGGTTCACGTGCTCGAGGGTGATCACGTCGCGGCCCTGGTAGACGCCGTTGATGGTGAAGCGGATCGCGGCCACGTTGCCGGCCTCGATCACGCCCTTGGCGGTCTTCCGGTCGGTGGGGGTGACCCACTTCTCCCAGGTGGTGGTGATGTCGTCGAGCTCGATCCCGACCGCGCTGGCGATCATCGGCACGGTGGCACCCCACGCCATGATCAGCAGG
>JBJMIP010000405.1:0-5280 GCA_045806825.1 Marmoricola sp. | reverse complement strand
GGCCATCGGCATCAAGCCGGTCACCCGGACCGGGCAGTCGACGGCGGCCAGCGCCGACATGGTGGCCGCGACCACGGCAGCACCGGTCATGTCGCGCTTCATGGTGGTCATGGCCTCGCCGGGCTTGATCGAGAGACCGCCGGTGTCGAAGGTGATCCCCTTGCCGACCAGCACCACGTGCGGCGTACGACGGCCTGCCTCGGCGGGCGTGTACTCAAGCTGCACCAGGTACGGCGGTGTCTTCGAGGCCCGACCGACCGCGAGGATCCCACCGAAGCCCTCCTTGGTCAGCGCCGCGGCGTCCCAGACCTTCGAGCGCAGGCGCGCGGGCGCGGCCAGCTCGAGGACCTGGTCCTTGAGCCAGGCGGGCGACTTGATGTTCGACGGCGTGGTGGCCAGCCGCCGGGCTTCGCTGCTCGCGCGGGCGATCGCCTCGGCACGGGCCAGCACCGGCGCCCGGTCCTCGGCGGTCAGCGCGAGCACGATCCGCTGGACCGGGGGCTTCGGGTCCTTGCCGGTGCGCAGCGTGAACCGGAAGGAGGCGAGCAGCGCACCGGCCACGAAGGCGGTGAGGCCGGCATCGTCGCCGACCGCCTGCACCGTGGAGCTGACGCTCTTCAGGCCCACAGCGGCCCGGGCCAGGCCGGCTCCGGCGGCGCGCAGCGCGTCGGTCCCGGCGTCGCCGACGCCCACCCCGAGGACGGTCACCCCGGGCAACGTCAGCCGGGTGACCGCACCGGCGGATGTCGAGGCCTCCGCATCGGCGAAGAGCTCGAGGAGATCGAGATCGGGCCCCAACCGGTCAGCCAGAGCGGCCGACCCCGGGCCGAGGACGAGGGAGCCCTCGTCGTCGAGCAACGCGATGGCGACCACTCCTGCGGCGGCAGCGGAGGCCCCCGAGCTCAGCACGAACACACCGTGACAATACCGAAGGCCCCGACCGCCCATCCGGGCGTCGGGGCCTTCGTCAGATCTGGGTGCGTCCGGCGTCAGCCGACCACGTTCTTGAGCGCGTCACCGAGAGCGCCGGCCTCGTCCGCGTTGAGCTCGACCACCAGCCTGCCACCGCCTTCGAGGGGAACCCTCATCACGATGCCGCGACCTTCCTTGGTGACCTCCAGCGGCCCGTCGCCGGTCCGCGGCTTCATCGCCGCCATGCGCATACCTCTTCCTGTGTTAATCCAGCGCCCGAGCAGAAATGTGACGCTGACCGCATCCATTATTCCCTATGACACCTCGCCACGAACAATCGGCGGGAACCTCGTACGGCAGACTCGTTCCGTGCACGCCCGATCAGCGCTGTTCGACCTGTACGGCGACCACCTGCGCAGCCGAGGAGGCAGCGCACCGGTGGCCGCGCTGATCCGGATGCTCGAACCCCTCGGCGTCAGTGCACCGGCCGTGCGCACCGCGCTGTCGCGGATGGTCGCGCAGAGCTGGCTGACCGCGACCGAGGGCGGCGAGTACGCGCTGACCCCGCACGCCACGACCTGGCTCGACGAGGCCGGGTCCCGGATCTACCGCACCGAACCGGATGCGTGGGACGGCGAGTGGCACCTACGGGTGCTGGCGCCGATCACCGATCGCGCCCGCCGCGAACGCGTCCGCACCCGGTTGCGCTTCCTCGGGATGGCACCGGTCAGCGACAGCACCTGGGTCAGTCCGCGCGGTTCCGCCGAGGTGGACCGCCTGCTGGCGGACGAGGACGTCGACGCGATCGCGATCGCCGGCGCGCAGGTCGAGCCGTCCGCGGCCCTGCTCGCAGCGTTCGACCTGGACAGCCTCGGTACGGCGTACGCCGCTTGGCTGACCGAGGCCGCGCGGCTGGTGGCACCGACCCTGAGTCGTCGGGGCGAGCAGGACGAGGTCGGGGCTTTCGTCGTACGCTCCGAGCTGGTGCACAGCTGGCGCAAGTTCCTCTTCACCGACCCCGGGCTCCCCCACGCACTGCTGCCCGCGGACTGGCCCGGGCACCGCGCCGCAGCCCACTTCGACGAGCACGCCGCCCGGCTGCTGCCCGCCGCGTCCCGCTTCATCGACCACCAGCTAGGAGCCCCGAGACCATGAGCGACCTCCCCGTCACCTACGCGATCACCGACGGCGTCGGCACCATCACCCTCAACCGCCCCGAGGGCATGAACGGGCTCAACCTGGCCACCAAGGAGGCACTGCTCGAGGCGGTGACCGCGGCCGCCGAGGACGACGCCGTCCGCTGCGTGGTGCTGACCGGCACCGGCCGGGCGTTCTGCGTCGGCCAGGACCTCAAGGAGCACGTCGAGCTGCTGAACAGCGGCAGCAGCGAAGCGCTGTTCACCACCGTCGAGAAGCACTACAACCCGATCGTGACCGCGATCGCCGAGATGCCGAAGCCGGTGATCGCCGCCGTCAACGGGGTCGCCGCCGGCGCGGGCGCCAGCCTCGCCTTCGCCTGCGACCTGCGGATCATGGCCACCTCGGCCGGGTTCAACCTCGCGTTCCCCGGCGTCGCGCTCTCCTGCGACACCGGCGCCTCGTGGACGCTGCCGCGGCTGGTCGGCCGGGCCAAGGCGATCGAGCTGCTCTACTTCCCCAGCACCATCCCTGCCGCCGACGCGCTCGCCCTGGGCCTGGCCACCCGGGTCGTCGCGGACGAGGACCTGGTCGCCGAGGTGACCGCGCTCGCCACCAAGCTCGCGTCAGGGCCGACGCTCTCGTACGCCTCGATGCGGGCCTCGGTGAACTACGCCAGCAGCCACGACTTCGCCTCGTCGTTGGCCTTCGAGGCCGAGAAGATGAACTTCACCGGAGCCAGCGCCGACCACCGCCGGGCCGTGGACGCGTTCCTGGCGAAGGAGAAGCCGAGCTTCGAAGGGCGTTAACGCGCGGCGCCGACGGCGCTGAGCAGCCCCTGGGGCCCCGTCAGGTAGACCTGCCGGTCCGTCATCGGCCGGCCGTACTCGACGGTGAGCGCCGCCCCGGGCCACTTGACGTTGAACCACTGCGTCAACGTGCCGTGACAGCCCGTGCCGCAGCTGAAGGTCTTGGCCGGCAGCTCCAGTGCCGTCACCAGGCGCCCGGCGAGCGCGCGGGTCTTCGGGTAGGAGGTGTCGACGCCGAACAGCGGCTGGTGCATCGAGATCACGTAGTCCGGCTGCACCGTGTTCAGGAAGCGCATGGTGGCGCGCGTCTCCGGCTCGGAGGCCGGCCGCGGTCCGGAGAAGTTGGTGCTGGTCGGCTTGCGCCAGTCGTAGGGAAAGTTGCGGTTCAGGTCGACACCGCGGGCGTTGCGACGGGTGTTGCGCACGTACCCGTCCGGGTTCAGGTCGGGCACCACCCAGATGTTCGCCCCGGTGATCCGCGGACCGGCCAGCAGGTTGTGCAGGATCCGCGCCGGACCGCTCTCGTTGCCGTGCATGGTGGCGATCAGCACCACCACGTTCGTCGAGGTCGGGTCACCGATCCGGTACGCCTTCAGCGGCAGGCCCTTGACCGAGGCCCCGAAGGTCCAGGTCTTGTTCACGGCGTTGGTCGGCGCGAGAACCGCCGACTGGGCGGGCGAGCCGGTCACCAGCCCCAGGCTCAGCACGAGCAGGACCGCCAGGACACCCGAGAGGAGACGCATCAACCGATCTTGCCCGAGACCAGGAACCAGGTCCACACCAGCGAGCCGACGAGCAGCCCGACGTGCCCCAGGATCGACAGTCCCGGGCCCTCGCCCCAGGAGTCGGCGGCCGGGCCCGAGGCGTGCCGACCGTGCGCCGGCACCCAGCGGACGAGCAGCAGCAGCCCGACCACCGTGGTCACCCACCAGCAGAGCAGGCCGGCGTACCCGACGACGTCACGGACCGAGTCGACGAGCAGGAAGGTCCCCCACAGGCCGAGAGCCGGTACGCCGAACAAGGTGTGCAGGTTCACCAGGCGGTGCGGCACGTCCAGCCGTCCCGCCGCCTCACGGGTGCGCGCCATCCGGACCCGCGTCAGCACCACGACGACGGCGGCGAGCGCGGTCAGCACCAGCGAGATCCGCTCGGGATTCACTCCTCGTCTCCGTCGAGCTGGACCGCCAACCTGTTGAGGAGCGCGTCGACCTCGCTGGCCCGGTAGCCGCGGACAGCGGTGCTGAACCGGATGCTCTTCAGGTCGGCCGCGGTGAGCGGGCCGTCCGCCGGGACGAGTGCGTCCGGGCGGTCGTCGTACTCGGTGGCCATCGAGCCACCCGCTCCGGCTGCGACGACGGCGACCGCACCGACGACGAGCACGATCACGAGCGCGAACACCCAGGTCATCGAGGCTCCCCTATCTGCTGCTGACCATGATCGAGACGGCCTCGTCGACATCGTCGGTGAGCGTGAGCATGTCGAGATCAGCCTCCGAGATCTTGCCGTCGGCAAGCACCGTACCGCGCAGCCAGTCCAGCAGCCCGGACCAGTAGTCGACGCCGATCAGCACCACCGGGAAGCTGGTGACCTTGCGCGTCTGGGCCAAGGTCATCGCCTCGAACAGCTCGTCGAAGGTGCCCAGCCCGCCGGGCAGCACCACGAAGCCCTGGGAGTACTTCACGAACATCGTCTTGCGCGCGAAGAAGTAGCGGAAGTTGATGCCGATGTTCACGTACTCGTTCACGCCCTGCTCGAAGGGCAGCTCGATGCCGAGGCCGACACTGACACCCTCGGCCTCCGCCGCACCCCTGTTCACCGCCTCCATCGCCCCGGGACCGCCGCCGGTGATCACCGCGAAGTCGGCCTCGACCAGCTTGCGACCGAGCTCGATGCCCTTGGCGTAGAACGGGTCGTCCACCTTGGTCCGGGCCGAGCCGAAGCAGGCGATCGCCGGACCGAGCTCGGCCAGCGCGCCGAAGCCCTCGACGAACTCGGCCTGGATCCGCAGCACCCGCCACGGGTCGGTGTGCACCCAGTCCGAAGCACCGCGGGAGTCGAGCAGCCGCTGGTCGGTGGTGGACTCCTCGACCTGGTCCCCGCGCAGCAGCGTGGGCCCCTTGCGCTTGCTCCGGTGCTGCTCCGGGGCGCCGACCATCAGGCACCCAGCCAGGACCGGAGCGTCTGCTCGCAGCGACGGATCTGCTCGATCGGCACGTGTTCCTCCTGCTTGTGGGCCAAGGTCGGGTCACCAGGACCGTAGTTGACGGCCGGGATCCCGAGCACGGTGAAGCGCGCGACGTCGGTCCAGCCGAACTTCGGGCCGACCTGTCCGCCGACCGCGTCGACGAAGGCCTTCGCCGCCGGCCGGTCGAGTCCGGGCAGGGCGCCGGGCGCCGAGTCGGTGAGCGCGATCTCGAAGCCG
>JBJMIP010000404.1:0-5783 GCA_045806825.1 Marmoricola sp. | reverse complement strand
CGTCCGGCGCTGACCTCGATCGCCACCAGGTCCGGAGCCCAGGCGTTCAAGCAGCAGTACGCCTCCTGGGGCCCCAGCGCCGGCACTAGCTGGGACCGTGGGCTGTTCGAGGCGGCCTCCTCCGGCTGGCACTTCGACGTGGCCGTGGTCATCACCGACAGCAACGCTGACCTGTACGGCGACCCGGAGCCGGCGCGGCACCCGACCCGCACGACCCGGTTCAAGGAGTTCGAGTACGGCATCGCGTCCGCGAACGCTCTCAAGGCCCGGGGCACCCGGGTGATCGGCGTGGCGGTCGGCGCCGGCATCGACGTGGGTCCCCTCTCCGGACCAACGGCCTACACCGGTAGCAACGCGCTCGAGGCCGACCGCTTCGAGCTGGCCGACTTCACGGCCGCGAGCACCGCTCTCCACAGCCTCGCGACGGAGCTGTGCCGGGGCTCGGTCTCGGTGGTCACCCAGCTCGTCCCGGCCGGCACCATCGGGGGGGAAGACGTCTCAAGCACGTCGTCCGTGGGTGCCGGCTGGGGCGTTTCGGTCACCGCTTCCGTGTCCGGGCTGTCGGGCCTGCCGCGCACGCTGACCACCAGCGACGACGGCACCGGCACGGTGAACTTCCCGCTCGACTTCGCCAGCAGGCTCACCTCGGCCGACGTGACCTTCCTGCCCGCCATCAGGGCGGGCTACCACCTGGTTGGGCAGGGCGGTCGGATCGCGGCGTGCGTGGACCTGGGCACGCGGAGACCGCTTCGGGTGGTGAACATCAGCGCGCTGGCGTTCGGTGTTTCGGCCCGTGCCGACTTCGGGTTGTCGTGCACGATCGACGTCGCCCAGGACCCGACCGCTCCGGGCCCGACCGTCCCGCCCGTCAGCATCCCGCTGACCGTCACCGGGCGTGCGACCGCCGTCGAGGACGTCGATCGCGACCGGAAGGTGAGTGCCGGCGACGCGCTCTCGTACGAGTACACCGTCACCAACACCTCGATCGTCTCGGTGCACAACGTGGTCCTGATCAGCCCGGCGCTCGGGGCCGTGATCTGCCCGGTGACCACGCTGCGGCCCGGAGCCTCGACGAGGTGCGTCTCGCACGCGCCGTACGTGATCACCGCCCGCGACGAGGCGACCGGGTGGGTGGCGCTCCGAACGCGCGCCGTCGCGCTGGATCCGCGCGGCGGCGAGACGTCGTCCCACGCGGCGACAGTCCGTACGACGATCGGAGAATCCGTGAGCCTGGTCGGCACGTCGTGAGGTGACGTCCGGCCGAGACGGGCCGAGGTGCTCGGGCGTCGATCCCTGGAAGTGAGGATCCGGGGATCCGCCTGTTCGGCCCGGCCGTGCGCGGCGGCTCCGCGGGTGGGAGGCCAGCTGCCGCCGCGTAGAGCCCGGGGCGTGCGACCCGTACCCCATAACGGGTGGCACGCCCCGTCGGCTCTTCAGCATGTCCGTGGTCGGTGCCAGGCTCGGATCATGCTCACCCAGTACTACACCGCCTCGAGCCTCGACGGATTCATCGCAGCCGAGCCCGAGGACGGGCTCGCCTGGCTGCTGACCCGGGACGTCGACCCGAAGGGTCCGCAGGGCTACGACGGATTCATCGCGGAGGTCGGCGCGCTCTGCATGGGCGCGACGACGTACCAGTGGCTCCTCGACCACGCGCCGGGCGAGTGGTACTACGACATGCCGTGCTGGGTCTTCACCCACCGCACCTTCCCCGAGCCCGCGCACGACATCCGGTTCACCTCGGCCCCGGTGCCCGAGATCCACGCCCAGATGGTCGAAGCCGCTAAGGGCAAGAACGTGTGGGTCGTCGGCGGGGGAGAGCTGGTCGGTCAGTTCGCCGACCACGGCCTGCTGGACGAGATCTGGATCCAGTACGCGCCGCTCACCCTCGGGGCGGGTTCGCCGCTGCTGCCGCGACGCCTGGAGTTCGAGCAGGTCGAGCACGACGTCAACGGCGAGTTCTCCTGCCGCAGGCTGCGGATCACGAGGTGACGTCGCCCTGCGCGGTGCCCCCTAGACTTGCCCGGTGAACGACTACTCCTTCGTCAAGGGCCACGGCACCGAGAACGACTTCGTGCTGATCCCTGACGCCAACGGGCGCCACGAGCTGACCGCCGAGCAGGTGGCCCGGCTGTGCGACCGCCGCGCCGGCATCGGCGCTGACGGAGTGATCCGGGTCGTGCGCACCGACGCGACCGAGGACCCTGCTGCCGTCGAGGCCCGTGGGCAGGCGCGCTGGTTCATGGACTACCGCAACAGCGACGGCTCGTTGTCCGAGATGTGCGGCAACGGCATCCGGGTGCTGGGGCTCTACCTGGCGACGCACGCCGACGTCGACCCGCGCGAGCCGCTGACCGTCGCCACCCGGGCCGGGATCAAGCAGCTCACCTTCGACGCCTCGTCCGACGGGCCGACCCGGATCACCGTCGACATGGGCACGCCCCAGGTCGCGGGCGAGACCAAGGTGAGCGTGGGCGACCGGTCCTGGGCGGCGTCCCAGATCAGCATGGGCAACCCGCACGCCGTCGCGTTCGTCGAGGACCTCGCGGACGCAGGCTCCCTGCTGACCGAGCCGGACTACGACCGCAGCGTGTTCCCCGAGGGCGTCAACATCGAGTTCGTCGTACGGCGCGGTGACCACCACGTCGCGATGCGTGTGCACGAGCGCGGCTCGGGGGAGACCCGGTCCTGCGGCACCGGGGCGTGCGCGGTGATGGTTGCCACTGCCCTGGCCGACAACGCCGAGCGCGGCACGGCGTACACGGTGGACGTGCCCGGCGGCACCCTGGAGATCGTCTGGACCGAGGACGACCGGATCCTGATGACCGGCCCGGCGGTCCTGGTCGCCGAGGGCATCACCGACCTCTGATGTTCGCTTCGGTCGGCGTCACCGAGGCCGAACGCGCAGCACCGCGCCCGGGCGACGAGGTCGTGTCCCCGGCAGACGTCGTCATGGACCGCGGTGCCACGTTCGAGGCTGCGCCCGAGGTGATCTGGCCGTGGTTGGTCCAGCTCGGCAAGCAACGCTCGGGCTGGTACCTGCGGCGCCGGATCGAGCTGTTCCTGCCCCGCGCCCGACGCGCGACCCGTCGCGTCGAGGAACGCTGGCAGGGGCTGGGCGTCGGGGACGTGGTCCCGGACTGGGGCGGTGCGCACGAGACGTTCGAGGTGCTCGCCCTCGACCCGTGCAGGTCCATCGTCTACGGGTCCCAGCGCGGACGGACCCGGCTGACCTGGTCGATCACGTTGACCGAGGCCGCGCCGGGCACGACCCGTGTCTTCTTCCGCCTGCGGCTCGCGCCGATCAAGCGGCGCTGGTTGGCGGAGTCCGTCGGGGAGTTCTTCGACGCCCTGACCATCGCGGGCATGGCAGCCGGCCTGCGCGAGCGCCTGGCGGAGAGCTAGAGGATCAGGCACACGGTCGTGCCGTGCGCGATCAGCTTGCCGTCCGGTCCGACCAGCTTGCCCTCGGCCGTGCTCTGCTTGCGGCCGCGGTGGATCACGGTCCCGGTCGCGCGGACCGGGCCCATCCCCGGCTGCATCGCCCGCAGGTAGTGCACGTTGAGCTGGGCGGTCGTGTAGCTCGACCCCGGAACAAGCGTGCTGTGGACGGCGCAGGCCATGGCCGAGTCGAGCAACGTCGCAGCGATGCCGCCGTGGACGGTGCCGAGCGGGTTGAGCATCCGCCCGTCCGGGCTCATCTCGAAGGTCACCTGACCCTCGGTGAGCTCGACCATCTCGAACCCGAACAGCTCTCCGATCGTCGGCGCCGGGATCTTGCCCTCCCGCCACAGCTCGAGCTGCTCGAGCCCGGTCATCCGGGCGATGTCGTCGAAGGTGATCGTCATGCCGCTTCTCCGACCGGCTCGGCCGTTGGCGCCGGGTCCAGGATGACCGGAGCCGGAGTACGCGTCACCTTCGGAAGCGCCAGGGAGGCGGCCGAGGTCACCACGCCGGAGACGACCAGCATCCACCAGACGTCGTGGAACCTGTCGAGCACGTTGGCCGGTGTGACGGTGCCCAGCATCGCGACGGTGAGCGCGACGCCGAACGTCGCCCCGAGCTGCCGGATCGCCTGGTTGACCGCGGCTCCAGCACCGAACTGGTCGACCGGCAGGCCCTGCACCGCGGCGCTGGTCAGGTGCGGGATCACCAAGGAGACACCGAGGCCGGCCAGGAGGGCGCCCGGGAGCATCTCCCGGGTCCAGTGCGGCTCCACGGTGACGACGGTGATGAAGTACAGCCCGCTGGCGGCGTAGATGAGGCCGCCGGGGACGAGCAGCGAGCGTTGACCGACGCGTCCGGCGAGCTGGCCGAAGTACGGCGCGAGCACCATCACCACGGCCGGCCCGGGCATCATCGCGACGCCGGTCTTCACGATCCCGTAGCCCCACACCTGGGTCAGGAACAGCACCTGGGCGAAGAACATCGCGGTGAAGCCGATGGTGAACGCAGCGGTGGCGATGTTGGCCCAGCGGAACGACCGGGCGCCGAACAGGCTCAGGTCCAGGGCCGGGTGCGGGTGGTCCAGGGTGCGGACGACGAACGCCGCGAGCACGATGACGCCGCCGGCGAGAGCCAGGATCGTCCGGGCCGAGGCCCAGTGCCACTGGTTGCTCTGCACGATGCCCAGCGCCAGCAGGCTCAGCGCACCGGCGAGCAGCAGGATCCCGACCGGGTCGGGGAACCTGGCGTGCTTCGCCTCGGCCGACTCGGGCATCACCCGGGTGCCCAGCAGGAAGGCGCCGATGCCGACCGGCAGGTTCACCAGGAACACCGCACGCCAGCCCCACTGGTCGACCAGCAGTCCGCCGATCGTCGGCCCGACCGCGGCGGCGAGCGCGGCGATGGCGCCCCAGATCGCGACGGCGGCGGGCACCTTCTCGGAGGGGAAGACCGAGAGGACCACGGCCAGCGAGGCCGGTACCAGCGCTGCGGCGCCGAGGGCCTGGACGACCCGGAACCCGACGAGCAGAGCCGGCGAGGTGGCGGCGGCGCAGAGGGCCGAGCCGAGCGTGAAGGCGACCAGGCCGATCAGGAAGACCCGCTTGCGGCCGTAGCGGTCAGCGAGACGTCCGGCCGGGACCAGGGCCGCCGCGAGCGCGATCGTGTACGCCGAGAGCGTCCAGGACATGGTCTCGAACGAGACGCGGGGGAAGGAGCTGCGGATGTCGTCGAAGGCGACGAAGAGCACCTGGGTGTCGAGGAAGACCATGAACGCGGCGAGGCTGGCCACGCCGAGCACGGCCCACGGGCTCACGCTGCGGGTGGTCGCCGGCGTCGTTGCCGTCGTGGAGTCGGATGTCATGGACCGACCGTACGAGAGGTTGCTTTAAAAAATCAACCAGTTAATATTGAAAAGCAACCAACGTAAGGTACGTCACGTGGCCAGCAAGACCTATGACCAGTACTGCACCATCGCCACCGCCCTGGACCGGGTGGGGGACCGGTGGACGCTGCTGATCCTGCGCGAGCTCTCCTTCGGCGAGCAGCGCTTCACCGACCTGCGCACCTCGCTGCCCGGGATCGCCTCGAACCTGCTCACCGACCGCCTGCGAGACCTCGAAGGCGCCGGGCTCGTCGAGCAGATCGAGCTGCCCGCTCCGGCTGCCCGCACGGTGTACAGGCTGACCAAGGACGGCGTCCGGATCCGGCCGGTCCTGCGCGCCCTGGCCAAGTTCGGGATGCCGTACCTGGACGCGCCGAGCGCGGCCGACGTACGGCCCCGGGTGGCGGTCTTCGGAGGCAGCGGCGCACTCTTCGACCCCGTCGGCGCCGTCGCT
>JBJMIP010000403.1:0-4378 GCA_045806825.1 Marmoricola sp. | reverse complement strand
CGGCAACCCGGACCCGCTCGCCGCCGCGAGGGACATCCGCGAGACCTTCCGCCGGATGGCCATGAACGACGAGGAGACGGTCGCGCTCATCGCCGGTGGCCACACCTTCGGCAAGACCCACGGCGCCGGGAACCCGGACCTCGTCGGCCCCGAGCCGGAGGCCGCCCCGATCGAGCAGCAGGGTTTCGGCTGGAAGAGCAGCCACGGGTCCGGCAAGGGCGCGGACACCATCACCTCCGGCCTCGAGGTCACCTGGACCGACAAGCCGACGCAGTGGAGCAACCGCTTCTTCGAGATCCTCTTCGGCTACGAGTGGGAGCTGACCGAGAGCCCGGCCGGCGCCAAGCAGTGGGTGGCCAAGGACGCCGAGGCGATCATCCCGGACGCGCACGGCGGCGCGAACAAGCTGCCGTCGATGCTCACCAGCGACCTGGCGCTGCGCTTCGACCCGTCGTACGGCGAGATCTCGCGGCGCTTCCTGGAGAACCCGGACGAGTTCGCGCTGGCCTTCGCCAAGGCTTGGTACAAGCTGCTGCACCGCGACCTGGGGCCGGTCACCCGCTACCTCGGCCCGTGGGTGCCCGAGGCGCAGCTGTGGCAGGACCCGGTCCCGGCGCACTCCGGTGCGCTGGTCGGCGAGGCCGACGTCGCGGCGCTCAAGGACGCCGTGCTCGCGTCCGGCCTGAGCGTCGAGCAGCTCGTCTCCACCGCCTGGGCCTCGGCCGCGACCTTCCGCTCCACCGACAAGCGCGGCGGCGCGAACGGCGCCCGGCTGCGGCTGGCGCCGCAGAAGGACTGGGCGGTCAACGCCGGCACCGGCGAGGTGATCGCGAAGCTCGAGCAGGTACGGGCCGACTTCAACGGCCGTGGCGGCGCCCAGGTGTCGCTCGCGGACCTGATCGTGCTGGCCGGTTCGGCCGGGGTCGAGAAGGCCGCCGCAGATGCCGGCACGACCGTGACGGTCCCGTTCCACCCGGGCCGCACGGACGCCACCCAGGAGCAGACCGACGTCGACTCGTTCGCCGTCCTCGAGCCGCGCGCCGACGGGTTCCGCAACTACCTCGCGCCCGGCGAGAAGGCCCAGCCCGAGAAGCTGCTCGTCGAGCGGGCCTACCTGCTCGGCCTGACCGCGCCCGAGCTGACCGTCCTGGTCGGTGGCCTGCGCGCGCTCGGAGTCAGCCAGAGCGGCACCGGGATCTTCACCGACCGGCCCGGTCAGCTCACGAACGACTTCTTCACCGGCCTGCTCGACACGGTGACCACCTGGAAGGCGTCCTCGACCGAGCACGTCTACGAGTCCGAGGACGGCCGCAGCGCCACCGCGGTCGACCTGATCTTCGGCTCGAACTCGGTCCTGCGGGCTCTGGCCGAGGTCTACGCGTCGGCGGACGGGGCGGACAAGTTCGTGGCCGACTTCGTCGCCGCGTGGGTCAAGGTGATGGAGGCCGACCGCTTCGACCTCGCCTGAGGGCTCCCCCGCGGGCGGGGACGTCTCAACCAGCACCCGAGCGAACCGACGCCGGCGCACCTGCGCTAGCGTCGGTTCGTCTTTCCCATTCCGACGCTCATCCTGGAGTTGACGTGACTGCACCTCTCAAGGTGGCCGTGACCGGCGCGGCCGGCCAGATCGGCTACAGCCTGCTCTTCCGCATCGCCAGCGGTGCCATTGCCGGCGACCGGCCCGTCGAGCTCCGACTGCTCGAGATCGAGCCGGCGCTCAAGGCCCTCGAGGGCGTCGTCATGGAGCTCGACGACTGCGCGTTCCCGAACCTCGCGGGCATCGAGATCGGCTCCGACGCCGAGAAGATCTTCGACGGCGTGAACCTGGCCCTCCTCGTCGGCGCCCGCCCGCGCGGTCCCGGCATGGAGCGCGGCGACCTGCTCTCCGCGAACGGCGCGATCTTCACCGCGCAGGGCAAGGCCCTGAACAGCGTGGCGGCCTCCGACGTCCGCATCGGCGTCACCGGCAACCCGGCCAACACCAACGCGCTGATCGCGCTGAAGAACGCCCCGGACATCCCGTCCGAGCGCTTCTCCGCGCTGACCCGCCTGGACCACAACCGGGCGATCTCGCAGCTGGCCACCAAGACCGGTGCCGCCGTCACCGACATCAAGAAGGTCACCATCTGGGGCAACCACTCGGCCACCCAGTACCCCGACCTGTTCCACGCCGAGATCGGTGGCAGAGGCGCCGCCGAGGTCGTCGGCGACCAGGCGTGGGTGGAGGACTACTTCATCCCGACCGTCGCCAAGCGCGGCGCCGCGATCATCGACGCCCGGGGCTCGTCCTCGGCCGCCTCGGCCGCATCGGCGACCTGCGACGCAGCCCGCGACTGGCTGCACGGCACCCCGGCCGACGACTGGGTCTCGATGGCGGTGGTCTCGGACGGCTCGTACGGCGTGCCGGAGGGCCTGGTCTCCTCGTTCCCGGTCACCACCTCGAACGGCGACTGGAGCATCGTCCAGGGCCTGGAGATCGACGAGTTCTCCCGCGGCCGGATCGACGCCTCGACCGCCGAGCTCGCCGAGGAGCGCGACGCCGTCACCGAGCTCGGCCTCATCTGACCGACGAACGGTCACATTGCTGACACGCGAAGGGCCGCAGACTCACCACGAGTTTGCGGCCCTTCTGCATGCCGCCGTACGACGGCGAGTTCGGGCCCACTCGGCGGGGAGTTCAGGCCCACTCGGCGATCAGGCGAGGGACTCCTCGGCCCGGGTGAGGACCTCGACCACCTCGCGGCCGAACCGTACGTCGCACCGGTGCCGGGTCTCCCCCGCACCGATGTTCGCGACGAGCTCCGAGACCGCACGGGCGTACGCGTCCGCCACGTCCCGGGAGTGCTCGGGCTGGAGCATCCAACCGCCCTCGCCGTAGAACTCGACCTGGATCCGCGTGGTTCCCGCGGGCATCGTCAGCGACAGCGACATCCGGCTGGTGGCACCGCCCTCGTGGGTCAGCACCAGGTGCACCAGGTCACCCTCGCCACGGACACCCGCGATGTCCGCGACCGGGCCGAGAGCGGTGATCAGCTGGGCCACCTGGTGCGGGCCGACGTCCCAGAGCGCGCCGTGCTCGCGGCGCCAGAGGGACCCGGCGTACGGGCTGTCCGAGCCGGACTGCGCGCTCAGCCAGTCGGCACGACCGCCGACCGGGCGCGTGGCCGCCACGCTGTTCAGCCAGTCCTCCCAGACCGGCACGAAGCGCTGGGTGAAGAACACCAGGCTGCTCACCCCGGACTCCTCGACCGCGGCTACCAGCCGGTCGGCCGCGTCGAGCTCGAGCGCGATCGGCTTCTCCAGCAGCAGGTGCTTGCCGGCCCGGGCCGCACGGACCGCGATCTGGGCCTGCACCGCCGGCGGGACCGCGAACGCGACGGCGTCGACCTCCGCGAAACGGGCCTCGTAGTCGCTCTCCCGCCCCCAGACACCGACGAGCTCGACCTCGGGATGCGCCCGGAGACCGGCGGCGTGCACCTCGCGCGCCCAGTAGCCGGTGCCGACGAGGCCGAAGCGGACGGTCACAGGCCCGGCTGGTCCGGGATGTTCGCAGCCAGGACGATCAGGGCGACCCCGACCCCCGCGAGCGCCGCGACGTCGAACCAGCGGCCGCGGACACGCAGCATCCCGGCCTCGCCCTCGCCCAGGAGCAGTCGCGAGCCCGAGGCGACCACGAAGGCCGCCCCGACCAGGGCGATCCCCCGGCGCCACGGCCCGAACGCGACCAGGCAGAGTCCGGCAACGGTCAGCCCGACCAGGATCAGGTAGATCAGGCCGCCGAGGGTCGAAGGACGCCGGGTGCCCTCGATCAAGAGGAGGCCGTCCCAGCGTTGTGCTCGGCGATCGAGACCACGTTGGCGAGCAGCATCGCCCGGGTCATCGGGCCGACCCCACCCGGGTTCGGCGAGACCCAGCCGGCCACGTCCCAGACGTCGTCGGCGAGGTCACCGGCGATCTTGCCGTCGACCCGCGAGACGCCCACGTCGAGCAGCGCAGCGCCCGGCTTCACCATGTCGGCGGTGATGATCCCCGGGACACCGGCAGCGGCCACGACGATGTCGGCCCTGCGCACGTGCGCGGCCAGGTCGACGGTGCCGGTGTGGCACAGCGTCACGGTGGCGTTCTCCGAGCGGCGGGTGAGCAGCAGGCCCATCGGGCGACCGACGGTGACGCCGCGACCGACCACGCACACCTCGGCGCCGGCGATCTTCACGCCGTGGCGCCGCAGCAGCTCCACGATCCCGTACGGCGTGCACGGCAGCGGCGCCTCCTTGCCGAGCACGAGCCAGCCGAGGTTGGTCGGGTGCAGGCCGTCAGCATCCTTGGCCGGGTCGATCAGGCCGAGCACCCGGTTCTCGTCGCGGCCCTTGGGCAGCGG
>JBJMIP010000402.1:0-14771 GCA_045806825.1 Marmoricola sp. | reverse complement strand
TCGCGGAGATGCCGATGGTGATCGGGACGAAGAGGAAGTGGTAGACGGTGATGATGCCGAACTGCCACCGCGCGAGGTCGAGCGCGTCCACGGGATGCTCCTGGGGTCATCGGTCAGGTCGTTCCTCACGCTAGGGATCGCCCGGTGCGCCGGGACACGGCCGTCCGGGCACGTGCGCGGGACCATCGGCACCAGCGCACGGGACCGTCGACCTCGATCCCGAAGGCGACGAGCCCAGTCCGGCCTACTCCTGGCCCCGAGCGCCCCGGCCGGCTACGGCCCCGGTTCCCTGGGGCGGCACGACCTGGCGGAACGTGGTGCCGGTGCGCGAGCGCCGCAACGCCGCGAACTGCCGGTCGACCAGGCTCTGCTGGCGGGAGATCTGGCGCGAACCAGCCACGGGTTCCCAGGCGACGTCGGGTGCGGATTCCGCTGCCTGCGATGTCGTGCTGATGTCCCCCGTGCTCATGTCGCCAGCCTGCGTCGCCCGGCGGTCGTTGCCGAGGGCCCTTGGTCCCCTTTCCGGTAGCCGTTCGGCCGTTCGGCGTTTCTTCCGGTCGCCGTCGGGTAACTCCGGAGATACCTCACCGCGTCGCGGTGCCGGAGAGAAGGAGAGCCCCATGGGCACTTTGTTGTGGTTGGCGTCCGTGATCCTCGTGGTAGTCGGCATCGTCGAGCTGATCTCGGGAGCGATCCTGTTCGGGATCGTCCTGATCGTGCTCGGCCTGCTCGTCGGGCCCGGAGGCGTGTCGATCTTCAACGGGCGCAGGACAGTCTGACCTTCAGCTGACGAGTTTCCGCGTTCGACCCACGGGCGCGCGGGCTCAGGCGCAGGCTGGGGGCAGCCCGTACGGCTGCCCCCTCCTCACCTGCTCGGAGTCCTCCTGTGAAGCGCCCGTCCCTCGCGGCGGTGCTGACCCTGCTCGTCAGTGCCGCCCTGCTCACCTCCGCCCCGTCCGCCTCCGCGACCGTCACCTACCTCGCCAAGGCCGAGAACGGGCAGACGGTGACGATGAGCGTGCGGACTGCCGTCGGCCGGCTCATGGTCGCCGGAGAGAACCGCTACGGCTACCAGCGGACGCTGTTCAAGCACTGGATCGACATCGACCGCGACTGCCAGGACACCCGTGCCGAGGTGCTGCGCTCGGAGTCGACCAAGCCGACGAACAGCGGCTGCGTCATTCGCTACGGCCGTTGGCTCTCGGCGTACGACGGGAAGGTGCTGACCCACGCGTCCGAGGTGCAGATCGACCACGTGGTCCCGCTCGCCGAGGCCTGGGACTCCGGGGCCCGGACCTGGTCGAACGGGCGCCGTGAGGCGTTCGCGAACGACCTGACCGACCCGCGCTCGCTGGCAGCGGTCTCGGCATCGTCGAACGAGTCGAAGAGTGACCAGGACCCCGCCGAGTGGCTGCCCTCGCAGCACGTCTGCACCTACGTGCGGAACTGGGTGATCGTGAAGCTGCGCTGGTCGCTCGCGGTGGACCCGACCGAGCGGGCACTGCTGGTCAGGGCCGCGACCCGTTGCCCGCAGATGGTCTTCACCACCCACAAGGCGAAGGTGGTGCTGGTCAGCTACGGCTCTTCCAGCTCAGGTGGCACCAGCACCGGTGGCACCAGCGGGGGATCGGGCCTCGACCCGCGCTACAGCACCTGTACCGAGGCGAAGGCGCACGGCTACGGCCCCTACGTGCAGGGTCGCGACCCCACCGCGACCACGACGGCATCGATTGCGAGTAGTCCGTGCGCCCGTGACAGGGTTGGTGCATGAACCTCGCTGCCTGGATCGTCTCCGGCCTGCTCGCTGCCGTGTACCTGATGGCCGGCACGCTCAAGACCACGCAACCCCTCGACAAGCTGCGCCCGCAGATGGGCTGGGTCGACGACATCTCGTTGCGCACGCTGCGGATGATCGGCGTCCTGGAGCTGCTCGGCGCGCTCGGGCTGGTGCTGCCCAAGCTGCTCGGGGTCGTCGACGAGCGCGCCGGGGTCCAGGGAACGCTCACGGGCCTCGCGGCCCTCGGCCTGGCCCTGATCCAGCTGTTCGCGATCCCGGTGCACGTTCGCCGGGGAGAGGCGGCCAAGACGCCGATGAACGTCGTCTTCGCAGGCCTCGCGCTGTTCGTCGCCGCAGCGCGTTTCGGCTGGCTCTGAGCGCTTGCCAGTCGGCGCCGCGGCCCGCCGGAGATTACTTTTCGGAAAAGAAAGTGTCCGAATTGCGCGTTTCTCTGTATCTGTGGCCGATCAGGGTGTTCTATAGGAGAGCACCACGTTCACCATTCAGGGGGAGATACACAATGACGTGCAACCATTCCCCGGCTTGTCCGGAGGCTGACGCTGCAGACTGCTGCAGCGCCCACACTGTTGCTGACCACTTCGAGCAGGGCTGGTGCCAGCTCTGCAACGGCGTCATCCTGTTCGACGACGGCCGCTACCTCGCTCCGGACGGGCACGTCGAGCCGGTCCCGCTGCTCTCCGCCTGACGGTCCGACCCGCGCCCTAGTGGTGCGCCGCGTCCCTGATCTCGCCGACGAGCTCCTCGATCACGTCCTCGAGCGTGGCGACGCCGATCACGGTGCCGTCCTGGTCGACCACGCGCGCCATGTGCGCGCCCTTCGACTGGAGCGTCTGCAGCGCCTCGACCAGGCTGTCGTCGGTGCGCACGTTCGCGAAGGAACGGATCCAGCGGTCCTCGACCACCTGCGCGCGGCCGTGGCCGTCGTCGGCCAGCACGTCCTTGATGTGCAGGTAGCCGATCAGGGCACCTGCCTCACCGACGACCGGGAACCGGGAGAACCCGGTCTCCGCGCAGACCGCCTCGACCTCGGTGGCGCGCGCCCCGCGGCTGACCGTCTGCAGGCCGCTCATCGGCAGGTACACGTCCGCGACCGTGCGTGCGGTGAAGCCCAGCGCGCCGGAGAGGCGCTCGTACTCGCCCTCCTCGAGCAGGCCCTCTGCCCGGGACTCGTCGACCAGGGCCTCGACCTGCTCACGGGTGAAGACCGAGGAGATCTCGGCCCTCGGCTCGATCCCGACCAACCGCAGGCCCGCGTTGGCCGCGGCGTTGAGCACGAACACGATCGGCTTGAGGGCGGTGAGGATCATGATCATCGGTGCGCCGAAGACCAGGGCTGCCCGTTCGGGGCCGGCCAGGGCGAGGTTCTTCGGGACCATCTCGCCCAGGACGACGTGCAGGTAGACGACCAGCGCGAGCGCGATCCCGAACGCGACCGGGTGCACAGCGCCGTGCGGCAGGCCCACGGCCTTGGCGGCCGGCTCGAGGAGGTGCGCCAGGGCCGGCTCGGCCACGGCACCGAGACCGAGGGAGCAGGCGGTGATGCCGAACTGCGCGCCCGCCATGACCAGCGAGACCTGCTCCATGGCCATCAGTGCCGAACGCGCAAGCCGGGAGCCCTGCTCGGCCCGCGGCTCGATCTGGGTACGCCGCGCGGAGACCAGGGCGAACTCCGCGCCGACGAAGAACGCGTTGCCGAGCAGCAGCACGACGGCCAGCAGGATCGCGGTCTGGGTGCTCATGGGCGCACCTCGTTGGTCAGGTGGTCCTCGAGCTGGCGGCGCAGCGAGATCCGGTCGACGCGCAGGCCGTCCATCAGCTCGACCCGCAGCTCGGCGTACTCGCGGACAGGCTCCTCGTCGTCGTCCTCGGGCACCGGCGTCGGCAGCGGGACGAGCACCGAGTCGCCGCGCACGGGGATCCGCCCGAGTGCCTGGACCAGCAGCCCGGCGACGGTGTCGTAGTCCTCGTGCTCGGGCAGCGCCAGGCCGGTGGCGTCGTTGACCTCGTCGGGGCGCAGCAGCCCGGAGACGATCCAGGAACCGTCCGGTCGCTGGCGCAGGCGCGCGCTGCTGCGGTCGTGCTCGTCGGCGATGTCGCCGACGATCTCCTCGACCACGTCCTCCAGGGTGACCACGCCCGCGGTGCCGCCGTACTCGTCGGAGACGATCGCCATCTGGAAGCCTTCGCCGCGCAGCAGCGAGAGCAACGGGTCCAGCCGCAAGGACTCCGGCACCACGGTCGCCGGCACCATCACTTCGCGGACCAGCGTCGAGCCGCGGTCCGAGCGCGGGACGGTGACGGCCTGCTTGATGTGCACCGAACCGACGATGTTGTCGCTGCTGCCCTTGACGACCGGGAACTTGGAGAAGCCGGTGGCGGCGGAGAGCTCGATGATCGCGCTGACCGGGTCGGTGGCCTCGACGGTTGCCATCCGGTTGCGTGGTGTCATGATCTCGCCGGCCGTGCGGGGGCCGAACGCGATCGAGCGTTGCACCAGCGCGGCGGTCTCGGTGTCCAGGGTGCCCTCGGAGGCCGAGCGACGGGCCAGCGAGGACAGCTCCTCCGAGGAGCGCGCCGAGCGGAGCTCCTCCTGCGGCTCGACCCCGAGCGAGCGGACCAGAGCGTTCGCGGATCCGTTGAGCAGCCGGATCGGCAGCGACATCACCGTGGTGAAGCCGCGCTGGCTGGCCTGGGTGAACTTGGCGGTGGCCAGCGGGAGTGAGATCGCGACGTTCTTCGGGATCAGCTCGCCCAGGATCATGGTGGCGAAGGTGGCGATGACCAGGCCGAGCGCCGCGGCCACCGGCTGCACGGCTGCGTCCGGGAGTCCGAGGCCGGTCAGGGGAGTCTCCAGCAGGCTGGAGATCGACGGCTCGGCGAGGAACCCGATCGCGAGGTTGGTCAGGGTGATCCCGACCTGGGCCCCGGAGAGCTGGGTGGAGAGCGTCCGGAGTGCGACCAGGACGCCGGCGGCCCCGTGGTCGCCGCCGGCTGCCGCCCGTTCGACGCTCGTGCGGTCGACGGTCACCAGGGCGAATTCGGCCGCGACGAACAGCCCGCAGATGACCACGAGGATCAGCGAGACGCCGAGCAGCACCCACTCCATGGCGCCCATTGTTGCGGGTCGGGCCCACATGCGTCGCGCGGGGAACCGTGGCAGGCTGGGGAGACTTACCCACCAGACCTGTCAGGAGGCTCCTTGCTCCGCATCTCCGGCACCGGCGAGAGCCACCTGGGTCTCGTCCGCGGCAACAACGAGGACTCGGCGTTCGTCGGCCCCTACTGCGCGCTCGTCGCGGACGGTGTGGGCGGCGGGGCGGCCGGCGAGGTGGCCTCCGCCACCACGGCGTACGCCGTCGCCGCGACCGCGAACCGGATGCTCGGGCAGGACCCTGCGCGGGTGCTGGCCGCCGGCGTCCGGCTGGCCCAGGACCAGGTGCACGCCGGGGTCGTGGCCGACCCCTCGCGCGAGGGGATGGCGACGACGCTGACCGCGCTGGTCACCGACGGCACCCGGTTCACGCTCGCCCACCTCGGGGACTCGCGGGGCTACGTGTTCCGCGACGGTGCGCTCACCCGGGTGACCCGCGACCACACCTACGTCCAGGACCTGCTCGACGAGGGGCGGCTGAGCCCCGAGGACGTCGTCGACCACCCGTGGCGGAACGTGGTGATGCGGACCGTCAGCGCGACCAGGGAGAGCGAGCCGGACCTGCTCGACCTGGACCTGGTCCCCGGCGACCGGGTGCTGCTGGCCAGCGACGGCCTGACGGACCTGGTCAGCGATGCGGAGCTGGAGAACACCCTGACCACCCGCGCCGACGACGCCGCGGTCGCCGGCCTGTTCGCCGCCGCTCTCGCCCGCGGGGGACGCGACAACATCACCTGCGTGCTGGCCACGATCGTCGACGGACCCCAGGTGAACACCGACGGTTACCTCTTCGGTGCGGTCCGGTCGCACGAGAACATCGTCGACATCACCGCCGCGAGCGCAGAATCGGCCTGAGCGCCGAGGTGCTGCGTCCCACACTGGAACGTGTTCCAGATCGGGGCGGCGCAGGAGACAATGGTCGGCATGTTCGAACTGGCCCGCCCCCGCCTCGAAGGTTCGGTCGCCGTCCGCGGTGACCGCCGACTGTCGTTCGCCGAGTTCGGGACGCCGCGCGGTGCCGCGGTCTTCTGGCTGCACGGCACGCCGGGCGGACGCCGCCAGATCCCGGTCGAGGCCCGGATCTTCGCCGAGCAGCACGACGTCCGGATCATCGGGGTCGACCGGCCCGGCATCGGCACCTCGACCCCGCACCTGTACGAGAACGTCCTCGACTGGACCGGCGACCTCGCCGTCCTCGCCGACAACCTCGGCATCGACACCTTCCGGGTGATCGGCCTGTCCGGCGGTGGTCCCTACGCCCTGGCTGCCGGCGCGGCCCTGCCCGACCGGGTGCACGGCGTCGGCGTGCTCGGCGGTGTGGCTCCGACCCACGGACCGGACGCGATCCACGGAGGCCTGGTCGCCCTCGCGTCGTACGTCGCCCCGTTCGTGCAGGCGACCCGGATCCCGCTCAGCTACGTGCTGGCCGCGGCGATCCGGGTGGTCAAGCCGCTGGCCGGTCTCGGACTGGACAGCTACGCCGTGGTCCAGCCGGCGGGGGACAAGGCTCTGCTCGGTCGTCCCGAGTTCAAGGCGATGTTCCTCGACGACCTGCTCAACGGAGCCCGGTTCCAGGTGGGCGCGCCGCTGGCCGACATCATCTTGTTCAACAAGGACTGGGGCTTCACCGCGGCTGAGGTCGGGGTGCCGGTGCGCTGGTGGCACGGCAACGCGGACCACATCATCCCGCACGCCCACGGCGAGCACATGGTGGCCCGTCTGCCCGACGCGGCCTTCGCCACGATCGACGGCGAGTCGCACCTCGGCGGTCTCGGGGTGGCCACCGAGGTCCTGCAGACGCTGATGGAGCTCGGCCCGCGAAAGCCGGTCCGGAAGGCCGCCGGCGGCCGGAAGGCCTGATTTCTGTCCGGATTCGTCCTGAAATCTGGTCCCGAAACCTGACCGTGTTACCTGGCGCGCACGCCTGGGATCGGTCACAATGAGAACACAAGTGCACATTCGTCACAGGACCACCACTTCAGTCCGATGAGCCCGCTGGGGAAGGCGTAGCTCAACGCCGGAGTTGAAGGAGGTCTGTTGTGACACGCACCGCGACCCGTGGAGTCCTGTACGTCCACTCGGCGCCCTCTGCGCTGTGCCCGCACGTCGAGTGGGCCGCAGGCGGAGTGATGGGCGTCGGCGTCAGCCTTTCCTGGACCCCTCAGCCTGCCCAGGCCGGCGCGTACCGCGCCGAGTACTCCTGGAGCGGCGAGGCCGGAACTGCGGCCGCTGTTGCCTCAGCCCTGCGCGGGTGGAACCAGCTGCGCTTCGAGATCACCGAGGACCCGACCTCGTCCACCGAGGGTGCCCGGTTCTCCTACACCCCCGACCTCGGCGTCTTCCACGGGGTGATGGGACTGCACGGCGACCTGATGATCCCCGAGGACCGGCTCAAGGCCGCGGTGATCCGGGCCGCGCTCGGCGAGACCACCATCGAGCTCGAGATCGACAAGCTCCTCGGCAAGCCGTGGGACGACGAGCTGGAGACCTTCCGGTACGCCGGGGACGGCGTACCGGTCCGCTGGCTCCACCAAGTCGTGTGACGCGAGACCGCGAGGAACGAGCGGCCTCGCGACTTACACGAGGTTGAGCGAGCCCTGCGGGTGAGCTTGCGAACCCCGCAACGGCGGGTCGAAACCCGGTGACGTGCCCGCAGAGCCGATTACAGCGGGATGTTGGTGTGCGCGCCGCGCTGGACGAGACCGGCGGCTGAGATGGCGCGGGCGATGGCGGAGCGGGTGGCGTCGGGACGGACGATCTCGTCGATGACGCCGATCTCGACGGCCTTCTCGACACCGCCGGCGATCCGGGCGTGCTCCTCGGCCAGCTCGGCCTCGACGGCCGCGCGGATCTCGGGCGAGACGTCGGCCAGCTTGCGGCGGTGCAGGATCCGGACCGCGGCGACCGCGCCCATCACGGCGACCTCGGCGTCCGGCCAGGCGAACACCTTGGTGGCGCCGAGCGAGCGCGAGTTCATCGCGATGTAGGCACCGCCGTACGTCTTGCGGGTGACCACGGTGACCCGCGGTACCACCGCCTCGCCGAACGCGTGCAGCAGCTTGGCGCCGCGGCGGACCACGCCGTCCCACTCCTGGCCGACACCGGGCAGGTACCCCGGCACGTCGACGAGCACGATCAGCGGGATGCCGAAGGCATCGCACATCCGCACGAAGCGGGAGGCCTTCTCGGCCGAGGCCGAGTCCAGGCAGCCGCCGAGGCGCAGCGGGTTGTTCGCGATCACGCCGGCGGTGCGACCACCGAAGCGACCGAGGGCGGTGACGATGTTCGGGGCCCACTTGGCGTGCAGCTCGATCGTGGTGCCCTCGTCGAGGACGTTCTCGACGAGCGGGTGCACGTCGTAGGCGCGCTTGTTGGACTCCGGCAGCAGTGCGCCGAGGTCGATGTCCGCGACCGCAGCGACGTCCAGGGTGCCCTGGGCGCCGAGCAGGAACGCGAGGTCACGAGCCTTGTCCAGCGCCTCGCGCTCGGAGTCGGTGAGCACGTGCACGACGCCGGAACGACGGCCGTGCGGCTCGGGACCGCCGAGGCGGAGCATGTCGACGTCCTCGCCGGTGACCGAGCGGACCACGTCCGGGCCGGTGACGAAGATGCGGCCCTCGGGGCCTAGGATGACCACGTCGGTCAGCGCCGGCCCGTACGCCGCACCGCCGGCCGCCGGGCCGAGCACGACCGAGATCTGCGGGATCGTGCCCGAGGCCTTGGTCATCGCGTGGAAGATCTCGCCGACCGCGTGCAGCGAGAGCACGCCCTCGGCCAGCCGCGCGCCACCGGAGTGCCACAGGCCGACGATCGGGATGCGGTCGGTCAGCGCGCGCTGGTAGGCGGCGACGACGACCTTGCAGCCCTCGTAGCCCATCGCCCCGCCCATCACGGTCGGGTCGGAGCAGAACGCGGCGACGGTCTTGCCGTTGACCCGGCCGACCGCAGCCAGCATCCCGGAGTCGTCGATCGCGGAGATCGGGGTGAACAGGCCGTCGTCGAAGAACGCTGCGAGCCGCTGCAACGGGTGCCGCGGGTCCTCGGTCTTGTCGGCCGGCTTCTCGGGGGCGAGCGTCATCACAGGCTCCCGAACGCCACGGCGACGTTGGCCCCGCCGAACCCGAACGAGTTGTTCAGCGCGGCGATGTCGCCACCGCGCAGCTCGCGGGCCGTCGTCGGGATGTCGAGCTCGACCGCCTCGTCGAGGTTGTCGAGGTTGATCGTCGGCGGTGAGAGCCGGTGCTTGATCGCGAGGATGGTCGCGATCGACTCCAAGGCGCCGGCGCCGCCGAGCAGGTGGCCGGTCATCGACTTGGTGCTGGTCACCACGACCTCGTCGGCGTACTTGCCGAGCGTCGCGTGGAGCATCAGGCCCTCGGCCACGTCGCCCTGCGGCGTCGAGGTCGCGTGGGCGTTGACGTGCGCGACGTCACCGGGGGACAGCGTCGCGTCCTCCAGTGCCCGCTGGATCGCGCGGGTGCCGCCACGACCTTCCGGGTCGGGCTGCGCGATGTCGTGGGCGTCGTTGGTGATGCCGGCGCCGAGCACCTCGGCGTAGATCCGGGCGCCGCGGGCCTGGGCGTGCTCGAGCTCCTCGAGCACCAGGATGCCGGCGCCCTCACCGAGCACGAAGCCGTCGCGGGCGGTGTCCCACGGACGCGAGACCGTGGTCGGGTCGCCGCCGGGCTCGCTGCCGGTCTTGGACAGCGCCATCATCTGGGCGAACGCGGCCATCGGCAGTGCGTGGATCGCGGCCTCGGTGCCGCCGGCGACCATCACCTCCGCGCGGCCGAGCCGGATCTGGTCCAGCGCCAGGGCGATGCCCTCGTTCCCGGACGCGCAGGCCGAGACCGGGGTGTGCACGCCGGCGCGGGCGCCGATGTGCAGGCCGATGTTCGCGGCCGGTGCGTTCGGCATCAGCATCGGGACCGCGATCGGGGACACCCGACGGGGACCCTTCTCGAGCAGCGTGTCGTAGTTCGACAGCAAGGTGGTGACGCCGCCGATGCCGGAGGCGACCGCGACACCGAGGCGCTCGGGGTCGATCAGCCCCTCGCTGTCGGCGAAGCCCGCGTCGGACCAGGCCTCCAGCGCCGCAACCATCGCGAGCTGGGCGGACCGGTCCAGGCGCCGGGCCTTCACCCGGTCCAGCACGTCGGCCGGGTCGACGGCCGCCGTGCCGGCGATCTGCACCGGCAGGTCGGGGAAGAAGTCCTCGGGCAGCCGGCGGATGCCGGAGCGCCCGGCGACCAGCGCCTCCCAGGTGCTCGGCACGTCCCCGCCGACCGGGTTGGTGGTTCCCATCCCGGTGACGACTACTCGTCTGCGGCTCATCGTGAGACCTCTTCCTCTCCTGCTTCGGTGACTACGGGTGCTGCTGGATCAGGCGGCCTGGGCCTTCTCGATGTAGCTGACGGCGTCGCCGACGGTCTTCAGGTTCTTGACCTGGTCGTCGGGGATGCGCACGGAGAACTTCTCCTCGGCCGCGACGACGACCTCGACCATCGAGAGCGAGTCCACGTCGAGGTCGTCGGTGAACGACTTCTCGAGCAGGACGTCGCCGGCCGGGATGCCGGTGACCTCGTTGACGATCTCGGCGAGCTCGGTGCGGATCTCTTCGGTGGTAGCCATTGCTGGTTCCTCTTCTGTGTTGGGGGTTCTGCGATGTGGTGTGTTGTCGGACTGACAGGGAAAATCAGGGGACGCGGACGACCTGTGCGGCGTAGGAGAGCCCGGCGCCGAAAGCGATCAGTAGCGCGATGTCGCCGCTCTTGGCGGTGCCGTCGGCGTACATCCGGCCGAGTGCGAGCGGGACCGAGGCGGCCGAGGTGTTGCCCTGCTCGGCGATGTCCCGGGCGATGCGGACGTCCTCGGGCAGCTTCATCGCGCGGGCCATCGCGTCGATGATGCGCATGTTGGCCTGGTGCGGGACGAACAGGTCGATGTCCTCGACCCGGATGCCGGTGCGGTCCAGCGTGGTGGCGGCGACCTTGGCCATCTCGAAGGACGCCCAGCGGAACACGGTGGCACCGTCCATCGCGATGTGCGGCATCACCGGGTGCTCGTCGGCGAGCACCTCGCGCCAGTCGGTGCTCTGCCGGATCGCGTCGTACTGCTCGCCGTCCGAACCCCACACGACCGGGCCGATGCCGGGGACCTCCGAAGGCCCCACCACGACGGCGCCGGCGCCGTCGCCGAAGATGAAGGCGGTGCTGCGGTCGGTCTTGCTGGTCATCTCCGAGAGCAGCTCGGCGCCGACCACCAGCACGTAGCGCGCGGTGCCGGCACGGACCATGTCCGAGCCGAGGCTCAACGCGTGGCAGAAGCCGGCGCAGGCGGCGGAGATGTCGAACGCGGCCGGGCTCTGGGTGCCGAGCAGGTGCGCGAGCTTCGCGGCCAGCGCCGGGGTCTGCATGGTGTGGGTGCAGGTCGCGACCACGATCGCGTCGATCTGCGCCGGGTCGATCTCGGCGTGGGACAGGGCCTGCTGGCACGCGGCCAGCGCCATCGTCTCGAGCGTCTCGCCGGGGCCGACCCAGCGCCGCTCCTTGATGCCGGAGCGCTGCTGGATCCACTCGTCGCTGGAGTCGATCGGGCCGACGATCTCGGAGTTCGGCACGACGCGGGACGGGCGGTGCACGCCCAGGCCCAGGATCGCCGCGTGCGGCGAACCGGTGGGCATCTCCCAGCTGACCTCGGCTGCGGTGCTCACACCATCACGCCCTCGGGGTGCAGCCGCACCAGCGGCTGGCCGGGGGAGACCAGGTCACCGTCCTCGACGAGCCACTCCACGATGGTGCCCCCGTACGGCGCGAGCACGTCGGTCTCGTCCCGCGTCGAGCGGACCGAGCCGATCGAGCTGGCGGCGACCAGCGCGTCGCCCTCCTCGCCCGCGGTGCGCACGAAGGTGCCCTTGGACGGGGAGACCAGCATCCGCCAGGTCGGGTGGATGTCCATCGGTGAGGGGTCGCCGTGCTTGTTCACGAATGCACGGGCGTCGTCGAGCTGGTCGGGCGTCTTCAGCGCGAAGGTCTCCACGCCGGGCAGCGCCCGCTTGGCGATGTTGGTCAGCGTCCCGGCCGGCGGCATCTCCAGGATGCCGGTGACGCCGAGGTCGGCCATCGTGGCCAGGCACAGGTCCCAGCGCACCGGGCGCGCGATCTGCTTGACGATGCGGCGGACCACCTCGCGGCCGTCGTGGACGATCTGGCCGTCGTAGTTGGAGATCACCGCGGTGCGCGGGTCGTGGGTGGAGACCGCGGGCGCCAGCTTCGCGAGCACGCCGACCGCGGGGGCCATGTGTTCGGTGTGGAACGCCCCGGCCACCGAGAGCGGCATGATCCGCGCCTTGGCCGGCGGGTCCGCGGCCAGTGCGGCGAGCTGCTCGAGCGTGCCGGCGGCGACGACCTGACCCGCGGCGTTGACGTTCGCGGCGGTGAGGCCGTGCTGCGTAAGCGCGGCCAACACCTCCGCCTCGTCGCCGCCGAGGACAGCGCTCATCCCGGTCGGGGTGGCCGCGGCGGCTCGTGCCATCGCGTTGCCCCGCTCGCGGACCAGCACCATGGCCTGCTCCGCGCTGATCGCGCGGGCGCCGGCCGCAGCGGTCAGCTCGCCGACGGAGTGACCGGCAACCGCGCCGATCCGACCGAAGGCGTCCGCCGGGTGCGGGAACAGCGAGAGCGCCGCGACCAGGCCCGAGGCGACCAGCAACGGCTGGGCGATCGCGGTGTCGCGGATCGTCTCGGCGTCGGCCTGGGTCCCGTAGTGGGCGAGGTCGAGGCCGGCGACGGCACCGAGCCAGTCGAGGCGTTCGGCGAACTGCGGATCCTCGAGCCAGGGCGTGAGGAAACCGGGAGTCTGGGCTCCCTGTCCGGGAGCGACGATGATCAGCACCCCACTACTGTCGCCGAACCGGCTCAGCGGGAACGGGTGCGAAGCGCACGAAATCGTGGGGCCAGTTTTTAGAGGGTTCCTACAACGTCGGCGGATCGAGCCGTCCGAGCGTGACCGCCAGCCTGAGCGTGTAGGAGTCCCGTGGGTGCGAGGGCGTGAGCCCGGTGACCTCGGCGGCGCGCTTGAGGCGGTACCGCACGGTGTTGGCGTGCACGAACAACGCCCGGCTGGTCGTCTCGATCGAGGATCCGGACGACAGGTAGCACTCGACGGTCTCCAGCACGGACCCGCCGGCCGCGGCGAGCGGGCTGAACACCGCATCGATCAGCGTGGCTCTGGCGTCCTGGTCGCCGGCGAGTGCGCGCTCGGGCAGCAGGTCCTCGGCGTGCACCGGCCGCGGGGCGTCCGGCCAGCCGTGGGCTACCCGGAGGCCCGAGTACGCCGCGTCGGCGGAGAGCTTCGCATCGGTGAGCGTGGCGACCACCGGGCCGAGCACCACCGGTCCGGGGTCGAACGCCTCGGCCACGGCGCCGGCCGGTCGTCCGGTCGCGTCGACGCCGCCGAGCACGACCACCAGGCGGTCGCCCTGGACCGCGCACAGGCAGCCGAGGTTCTTGTCCCGCGCGACCCGGCGTACCTGGTCCATCGCGGTACGACCGGTCAGGTGGCCGATCATCACCAGCACGTTGCCCGACACGTCCCAGCTCAGCGCGCTGGCCCGGCTCGAGATGGTCTCGGGATCCTCGCCGCGAAGGAGCGCGTCGACCACGAGCGCCTCCAGGCGGGCGTCCCACGCACCGCGCTGCTCAGCGGCGCGGGCGTAGACCTCGGCGGTCGCGAACGCGATCTCGCGCGCGTAGCGGTTCAGGGCGCTGCGCGCGTTCTCCGCGTCCTCGCCGAGCAGCTCGTCGAGGTTCTCGTCGACGACGATGACCGAGAGCCGCACCATCGCGACGGTCTGCTCCAGGGTGATCTCGCTGGCCATCTCGCGCGGCGCGACACCGAAGACCTCGGCGATCAGCGGCGAGGACTCTTCCTGCTGCCGGTAGGAGTCGATGAAGGACTTGATGCCGGCCTGGACGATCAGCCCGATGAAGGAGCGGTCCTCGGCGGGGAGCTCGGTGACCCACGGCATGTCCGTCTCCATGCGCGAGAGGGCCGCGGTCGACAGCACACCGCTGGAACGGGTCAGCCGCTGGGCGATCTGGGCACGGGTCCGGGTCACGAGCCCATCCTGCCGGGTGTGGGCGGTTACCCGCAGGTTCTAGACCAGCTCGTCACCTGGGTCCCACCGGTCACACGGGTCACAACTTCGGGCGCGTCGGCGAACCTCGCAACAGGCGCGTCATCTTCCTCTGGTTGACTCGTCATCCAGTCGGCACCAGATCGGGGCTGCAGACCGAGGTTTTGGGGGTTCGCGTGGCCGAGTCGCTCGAGGTCCAGCACGTCACGATCCACGGGCACCAGCGTGCCTACGTGATGGTCGGTCAGGGGCCTGCGCTCCTCCTGCTGCACGGCCTGGGGTGCGACCACACCACCTGGGCCCCGGTGATCCGCTCGCTGGCCAAGAAGTACACGGTGATCGCGCCCGACCTGCTCGGCCACGGCCTCAGCGCCAAGCCGCGTGCGGACTACTCCGTCGGTGGCTACGCCAACGGCATGCGGGACCTGCTCACGGTGCTGAACGTCGACAAGGTCACGGTCGTGGGGCACAGCCTCGGCGGTGGCGTGGCGATGCAGTTCGCCTACCAGTTCCCCGAGCGCACCGAGCGGATGATCCTGGTCGCCCCCGGCGGGCTCGGCCCCGAGGTCTCCCCGATCATCCGCGCGGTCTCGCTGCCCGGCTTCAAGCTGGCGATGTCGGTGCTCACCGTCCCGGGCGTCCGTCACATCGGCATGGCGGGCATGCGGGCGCTCTCCCGCAGCGGC
>JBJMIP010000401.1:0-4826 GCA_045806825.1 Marmoricola sp. | reverse complement strand
CGGTGCGAGCTGGTCGGCGGTGGTTGAGGTGCGAGCTGGTCGACGGTGGTTGAGGTGCGAGCTGGTCGACGGTGGTTGAGGTGCGAGCTGGTCGACGGTGGTTGAGGTGCGAGCCTGCGAGCCTCGAAACCCCCCGTCAGATGTCGAGCGTGCAGTCGCCCACCGCGGTGGTGACGCAGGTCTGCACGGGTTCGTTGGGCTGGTTGAACTCGTCGCCGTTGCGCAGGTCGCGCACGGTGCCGGAGACGAGCGTGAGGGTGCAGGTGTGGCAGATGCCCATCCGGCAGCCGAACGGCATCCCGACGCCGGCTTTCTCGCCGGCCTCGAGCACCGTGGTCGCGCCGTCCGACTCCACGCTCCTGCCGGTGTTGCGGAAGGTGATCGTTCCGCCCTCGCCGCCGTCCCCACCGAGCGCGATGCTGAACCGCTCGAGGTGCAGGTGCTTCTCGAGGTCGGCGTCGGCGAAGTGCGCCTCGATCGCGTCGAGCATCGGGGACGGTCCGCAGGCGTAGGTCTCCCGCTCGCGCCAGTCCGGGCACAGGTGGTCGAGGTCGGCAAGTTCGAGCATCCCGGCGGTGTCGGTGTAGAGCTGGTGCACCACGAGCTGGTCGTGCACGGACTCCAGCCTCTCGATCTCCTCGCGGAAGATCATCCGCTCCCGTGTCGGTGAGGAGTAGTGCAGCACCACGTCGGGCATCGCTCTGCCGCTCGTCTGCGACCGCCGGTCCAGGGTGCGCAGCATGGCCATCACCGGGGTCACCCCGCTGCCGCCGACCAGGAACAGGAGCTTCGCCGGTGGCGGGTCGGGGAGCACGAAGTCGCCGTCGGGGAGCGCCAGCCGCACGATCGTCCCCGGTTCGAGCCCGCCGACCAGGTGCGAGGAGATGAAGCCCTCGGGCATCGCGCGCACCGTGATCGCGATCGTCCGGCCGGCGCCCCAGCTGAACGAGCTCCGCGGTGCCGAGCTGACGGAGTACGAGCGCCACTGCCAGCGGCCGTCGACCTGGACCCCGATCCCGACGTACTGGCCCGGATGGTGGTCGAAGCGCCAGCCCCACCCCGGCTGGATCACCAGGGTGGCTGCGTCCTCGGTCTCCGGGATCACTTCCTGGATGCGGCCGCGCAGCTCGCGCGAGGTCCAGAGCGGGTTGACCAGGTTGAGGTAGTCGTCCGGGAGCAGCGGGGTGGTCAGCGAGCCCGCCGCCCGGCGGACCCGGTCCCAGCTGAGCCGGGGGCGTTCGATCGAGGGGGCTGTCATGAGCAACACCGTTACCCGTTCAGTGAACACTCATGCACTGGCTGATTTGGGGAGTGCGCGGCGACCCGACACAATGGAGACTCTCGAACCAGACGCGGGCCCGACCCGTGCAGCACCTAGGGGTCTGAAGGAACGTGTCGGAGGTTGAACCGCGCCATCGTGAGCGCACGCCGACCTCCCGTCGTGTGTGGAAGCGGATCGGCATCGGGGTCGCCGTCTTCCTGATGCTGGTCTCGACCGTCGTGGTGGTCGCGTACAAGCACTTCGAGGGCAACATCAACGAGATCAGCCTCGGCGACATCGGGCCGCGTCCGAAGGTCGAGGTGCCCAAGGCGATCAACGTCCTGGTGATGGGATCGGACACCCGGCAGGGCGCCAACGGCATCGGCGTCGGCGGGCAGACCCCCGGCCTGTCCGACACCACGATCCTGCTGCACCTCTCTGCCAACCGGCAGTTCGCCTACGGCGTCAGCCTCCCGCGCGACGCCATGGTCGAACGCCCTCCGTGCACCAAGAAGAACGGCCGGGGGACCGACCCCGGCGGTCTCACCCAGTTCAACGCGGCGTACGCGATCGGCGGCGCCGCCTGCACGGTGAAGACGGTCGAGCACCTGACCGGCGTCCGGATCAATCACTTCGTGGTCGTCGACTTCGTCGGCTTCAAGAGCATGGTGAACGCGATCGACGGCGTCACCGTCTGCGTGCCGAACAACGTGAACGACACCGTCGGCAACATCAACCTCCCGGCCGGCACCTACAAGGTCAACGGCCAGCAGGCCCTGGACTACGTCCGGGTCCGCCACGACATCGGCGCCCCCACCGGTGACATCGGCCGGATGAAGCGGCAGCAGACCTTCATCGCCGCGATGATCAAGAAGGTCGTCTCGGCCGGCACGCTGGCCAACCCGGTCCGGCTGTTCAAGTTCCTCAACGCCGCCACGAGCTCGCTCTCGACCGACCCGGGCTTCGCGAACCTCAAGCAGCTCGCGTCGCTCGGCAGCTCGCTGAAGAACATCGGTCTGGACCACATCAAGTTCATCACCGTGCCGTGGGAGCCGTGGCCCCAGGACAACAACCGGGTGCAGTGGAAGCCGCAGGCCAAGTACCTGTGGGCAGCCATCAAGGCCGACAAGAACATCGGCTCGCAGTTCGACGACAACGCGGTCACCCCGGGCTCGGGCAAGGGTTCCGGCGCGACCCCGACCGGCTCTCCCTCGGGGAGCGCGAGTGCCGGTTCGACCGCGACCCCCAGCTCGAACCCGACCAAGACCCAGGCCCAGAAGGATGCCGAGGCCCACGCGGCCGGTCTCTGCAGCTGATCCGGCGAACAAGTTGTGCGTTACCGGTCCGTTATGCAAGATGAACGGGTGAAGGTAGTCGTTTCGGGAGGGACCGGCGTCCTCGGCCGAGCAGCCGTGCGCGCCTTGCTGGACGCTGCCCACGAGGTCGACGTGCTGGCCCGCTCCGAGGCGAACGTCGTGGAGATCGAGGCCCTCGGCGCCCGGCCACGGCGGGCTGACCTCTTCGAGCCCGACTCCCTGGTCGCCGTCTACGAGGGTGCCGACGTGGTGCTCAACCTGGCCTCGGCGGTCCCGGTCGGCTATGCAGCCGTGTGGCCCAACGCCTGGCGTCAGAACGACCTGCTGCGCACCAAGGCGGTCGCGAACGTGGTGACCGCTGCGCGTACCGCGGGCGTTCGGCGCGTGGTGCAGGAGAGCGCGAGCTTCGTGTACGCCGACGACGGCGACGGCTGGATCACCGAGCGCGACCCGCTCGACATCACCCCGGCCACCGAGCCGGTTGCCGTGGGGGGGTCCCACGTCCAGGAGTACGCGGGCGGTTTCCGGGCCGGTGTGCTGCTGCGTTTCGGTTCGATCGTCGGTGACGACCCGCAGACCAGGTTCTGGATGCGCGCCGCCGCGACCGGGCGTCCGGTCGGCATCGGTCGCCCGGACCAGTGGTCGCACCTGCTCCACACCGACGACATCGGGTCCGCGATCCTCGCAGCGCTGGAGGCCCCGAGCGGGGTCTACAACGTAGGCGCCGCGCCGGTCCTGCGCGCTGACCTGGTCGAGGGCTACGCCAAGGCGGCCGGTGCCGCCGAGGGGTCCTTCATGGGTCCGGTGCTTCGCCGACTGGCCGGAGCCAGGATCGAACCGATGACCCGCTCCCTGCGGGTCTCCTCGGACCACTTCTCCGCGCAGTCCGGCTGGCAGCCGAGCCGCCCGGCCTTCGACGCCTCCTGGCTCGATGCCGCCGTGGGCGCCTCGGAGCGGGTGCGGTGAGCGACGCGCCCGAGCTCACGCCCGCGGAGCGCGCCGCGCGCAAGCGCCGCCTGGCCGAGGTGTTCGGCGACGTGCTCCCCGAGCAGACCCGGGACGACCAGTCGCCCGAGGCCGACGGGACCAGGTCCAACGACCAGTGGCTGAAGGACCAGGTGCCGCCGCACCACGGGCAGACGGGTCAGGACTGAATCAGCCCTGGCGCGCCGCGAGCAGGTCGCGGATCTCCTCCAGCAGCGCGATGTCGGCCGGCTTGCCGTCGACCTCGGCCGGGAAGTACCGCTCCTTGGCCTTGGTGTAGGGCAGCACGACGAAGAAGTACACGACCGCGGCGAGCAGCAGGAACGCGACGATCGCGTTCAGGAACGCGCCGAAGCTGTTCTTGTCGTTGCTGAAGTACTCCGAGGCGCTGTCGGGCATCTTTGCGGTGAGCCAGGCGACGAAGGTCGAGACGACGGTGCCGAAGGCGGCACCGATGATCACCGCGACGGCCAGGTCGACCAGGTTGCCGCGCAGTACGAATTGCTTGAAACCGCTCATCTGAAGCTCCTTGTTCTTTGGAAGCTGGGAGGGATGGCCCCGGAACCGGCCAATTCGGTACGTTCCGACGCTACCGGTTCCAAATGATGGTGAGGTAGTGCGAGTTCGCGACGGCGGCGACGTGCGCCGCATCAGCCCGCGGGACCGCGAAGAGGACCAGGCGGCCACCGCTCTCCGCGCCGATCCGGGCGGCGTCGGGGTCGGGCCGCGGCACGGCGAGCACCACGGCGTCGCGGACCAGGCGCTCGGGCTCGGCGTCGCTCTGCGGGTCGCTGGCCACCAGGTCGACCCGGTCCCCGGGATCCAGCAGGGCGGCGCTGTCCTCGTCCGGGATGCGCAGCCCGATCGCCGAGCTGTCCGGGTAGGCGTCCAGCGCCCGCCGACCCAGGAGCTTGGCCGAGGTCAACGCATCACCGCGGCCGAGCGGGACCAGCAAGGTGCGGCCGAGCACCGAGCTCACCGAGCGCAGGGCGGCGGGCGGAACGCTGCCGGGAGCGAACCGGACGAGGTGCAGGTCGTCGCGCCCCAGCGAGGTCCCGCTGGGCAGGTCGCGCGTCGCGGTGAGCACACCGACGCCGCTGGGCGCGGTCGCGGTCAGGGAGTTGAGCCCGCTCCAGGCAGCCAGTGCCAGGCAGAGGGCCACGATCGCCCGACGGCGGATCAGGACCTGGCGACGGACGGAACCGAGGAGCTCGAGGGGTGCCTGCACGGCGTGAACCTACGAGCGGGTCGCCGGGTGGAGCCGG
>JBJMIP010000400.1:0-23404 GCA_045806825.1 Marmoricola sp. | reverse complement strand
GTGCCGATGACGATCAAGGAACGCACCGACGACGACCGGCTCGGCCTGGGCCACGAGACACCGGACGGAGTGAACGCGGTCGCCGAGCCGTACCGGGTCCCCGACTTCAACTTCGGCTGGTCGGCGACCGATGCGACCTACTGCTTCGGGTCCTACGACCTGGCACCGGACGAGGCGCTGGTGCTGACCTACACCCCGCCGAACAGCTTCCGGTTCTGGAACTTCATGCCGTGGTCGGAGTACATGGCCGGCCACAACGCGGCCGACGGCAAGACGTCGCTGAACAACCACACCGCGGTGAAGAACTCCGACGGCAGCATCACCATCGTGGTCGCACGCACGCAGCTGTCGCACCCGAACGCGGTCACCACCCTGGACAACCCGCGCGGCATGCTCGCCTTCCGGTGGTTCCTGGCCGACGAGGTGCCGGCCAAGCCGGAGGTCGTGCTGGTGAAGACGACTGAAGCCCCGACCGCCCTCACCTGACCTCTACCGCTGGTCGAGCGCAGCCGAGACCACTGGGTGCTCGGCACCGCTGGTCGAGCGCAGCCGAGACCAAAAACTTGACAATGATTCTCATTCCGATTGAGAATCATTCTCATGTTGACGATCCTCGAAGCCCACAGCGGCGGGTTCCTGCACGAGTACTGGTCGATCCTCACCGACCCTGCCCACGTCTCGGTCGAGATCACCCTGACGATCCTGCTCGACGGGCTGCAGCTCGGCGTGCTGTGGCCCCTGATCCGGAAATACCTCCAGCACGTCCTCGAGCGGCAGCACGCAACCCTGGACGAGGAGCACGGCATCGTCCACCACGGTGATCACATCCACCACCTGACCGAGCAGAACGCCCTCACCCTTCCTGCGACCGGATGCGAGGAAGTGTGAGCGTCGGGTTCGGGGAAAGCCTGCGGCCGACCCGTCAGCGCAAGGCCGTCGCGGCGGTCCTGGAGGAGTGCAGCGAGTTCCGCACCGCCCAGCAGGTGCACGAGTCGTTGCGTGCGGCCGGCGACAACGTCGGCCTGTCCACGGTCTACCGGGCGCTTCAGGCGATGGCGGACGCCGGCGAGATCGACGTGCTCCGCTCGGATGCCGGCGAGGCGGCGTACCGCAAGTGCAGCGACAGCCACCACCACCACCTGGTCTGCCGCAGCTGCGGGCGGACCGTGGAGGTCGAGGGCCCGACCGTGGAGAAGTGGACCCGCGCGGTGGCGGGCGAGCACGGTTTCACCGACGTGTCCCACACCCTGGAGATCTTCGGCACCTGCTCGAGCTGCGGCTGACCTCGGCCCTGCTCGATCAGCCCGGGTCGGGGGCGTCGACGGCCGCCCCGAACTTGCGGTCGCGGCGGGCGTAGAGCTCGATCGCCCTCCACAGCTCGATCCGGTCCACGTCCGGCCAGAGCACGTCGGTGAACACGAACTCCGAGTACGCCGCCTGCCAGAGCATGAAGTTGCTCAGCCGCTCCTCCCCCGAGGTGCGCCAGACCATGTCGGCGTCCGCGCACTCGGGCACGTACAGGTACCGGGCGAAGGTGCGCTCGTCGACCTTGTCCGGGTCGAGCGTGCCGGCGGCCACGTCGCGGGCGATCGCACGGGCCGCGTCGGCCAGCTCGGCACGACCGCCGTAGTTCACGCACATCGTCAGGGTGAGCACGTCGTTCCCGGCGGTGAGCTCCTCGGCGATGCGCAGCTCCTTGATCACCGAGCGCCACAGCTTCGGCTCGCGCCCGGCCCAACGGACCCGGACACCGAGCTCGTGCAGCTCCTCGCGACGTCGGCGGACGACGTCGCGGTTGAAGCCCATCAGGAACCTGACCTCTTCCGGCGAGCGCGACCAGTTCTCGGTGGAGAACGCGTACGCCGAGATCGCCTTCACGCCGATCTCGATGCCGCCCTTCACGACCTCGACCAGCGACTGCTCACCGCGCTCGTGGCCCGCGGTGCGCGGCAGGCCGCGCTGGTTGGCCCAGCGGCCGTTGCCGTCCATGATCACTGCGACGTGCTCGGGCACCAGGTCGGCGGGGATCGCCGGCGGTGTCGCCCCGGAGGGGTGCGGCTCGGGCCGTCGAACCTCGGGGCGCACCTCGCGGTGGACGGCCGGCTGACGACGGGATCTGCGCACGGCGAGACCTTACCGACTCGTCGTCACGACGAGGCGTAGGGCAGCGACCGGAGGCCGCGCTCGAGGTGCCACGCGAGGTACGCCGCAACCAACCCGCGGGTCTCGCGCCGATCACGGTCCTCCGCGACGTCGACGGTGGTCCAGTCCCCGGCCAGCAGGGCGCCGAGCAACCGCACCGTGCCCGGTGCCGGCTGCGCCGAACCGGGAGCACGGCAGTCGGCGCACAGCACCCCGCCCGAGGGTGGGTGGAAGGCCCGGTGCGGGCCGGGAGCGCTGCAGCGGGCGCACTCGGAGAAGGACGGCGCGTAGCCGGCGACCGCGAGCGAGCGGAGCAGGAAGCTGTCCATCACGTCCGAGGGCCGGTGCTCCCCCGCCGCCATCGCGCGCAGCCCGCCGATCAGCAGCAGGTACTGCTGGACCGAGGGCTCGCGCTCCTCGGCGACGAGACGCTCGGCCGTCTCGAGCATCACCGACGCTGCGGTGTACCGGTCGTAGTCGGCGCTGATCGCCTCCCCGAACGGCGCCCGGGTGACCGCCTGGGTGATCACGTCGAGGTTGCGACCCTCCGCGAGCTGCAGGTCGACGTGGGTGAACGGCTCCAGCCGCGACCCGAAGCGCGAGGTCGTCCGGCGTACGCCCTTCGCGACGGCCCGCACGATCCCGTGGTCGCGGGTGAGCAGGGTGATGATCCGGTCCGCCTCGGCGAGCTTGCGCGTGCGGAGCACGACCGCTTCGTCGCTGTACAGAGGCATGGGATCATTCTCCCCGCTGGCTGGTCACGCGGGGCGCGCGACTCGCGGCCCGGCCAGCGGCAGCCGGACCTCGAGCGTGGTTCCGACACCCACGACGCTCGACAGGTCGATCGAGCCGCCGTGCGCCTCGATGATCGTCTTGGAGATCGCCAACCCCAGCCCGGTGCCCGGGATCGCGTCCACCTGGACACCAGGTGACCGGAAGAACTTGGTGAACACGTCCTCGACCTCGTCCGCCGGGATGCCGCGACCGGTGTCGCTGATCCGGACCACCGCGTCGCGCCCCTCGCGCTTCACCTGCCCGCGGATCGTGCCACCGGTCGGCGTGAACTTGATGGCGTTGTTGAAGATGTTGTCGATGACCTGCGAGAGCCGCTCGCTGTCGCCCTGGACCTCGAGGATCGCCTGACCGATCTCGACGTCGAACTCCAGACCGGCGGCTCTGGCGGACTTCTCGGCCTCGATCGCCGAGGCCCGCACCACCGCGGCGAAGGAGATCCGGCCGAGGTGCAGCTCGGCGCGGCCCAGCTTGAGGGCGTCGGAGAGCAGGTCGTCGACCAGGCGGTGCAGACGACGGGCGTTGCGCTGCACGGTCTGCAGGAACGGCCGTGCCTCCGCCGGGATCGCCGGCACGTCCTCGAGGAGAACATCGACGTACCCGACGATCGAGGTGAGCGGCGTTCGCAGCTCGTGGCTGACCGTGGCGACGAACTCGTCCTTCAGCCGCGCGGCGGTCATCAGCTCGGTGATGTCGTGGTACGCCAGCACCGCGCCGTCGAAAGACCCGCTCGGCGTGAAGAACGGCGAGACCGAGACGGCGAACGCACGTCGTTCGGCCAGGTCGGCTCCGACCCAGACCAGGTAGTCGCGCAGGGTCTCGCCGTGCATGGCCCGCCAGGTCGGCAGCTCCTCGGAGGCCAGCTCGGTGAACCCGTCCGGCCCGAAGGTGCGACCGACGCGGTCGAGCGACCCGTCCGCGCCGACAGCCTCGAGGAAGCGCTGGTAGCGCGGGTTGACCGAGTGCACCCGGCCCTCGGCGTCCAGGGCCAGCAGCCCGACGTCCACCGAGTTCAAGATGGCCTCGTTGAAGCGTCGCTGGTCGGCAGAGTCCCCGACCGCGCGCTCCAGCATCCGCTGGGCGTCGGCCGCCTCGGCGACCTTGGTCTGCCACATCTCCGCGGTCACGGTGACCACCAGGGCACAGATCGCGGCCAGCACGATCTGCTGCGCCGTCCGGGCCACCACGTCGGTGGCCTCGTGACGCAGCAGCACCGGCGCCACGAAGCCGGCCAGCACCGCCGCCGTCCCGGCCGCGACGCCGCGGCGCCCGAACTGGAGTCCGATCCAGATCGCCGGGAAGGCCAGGATCACCGCCGCGGTGCTCTCGGGGTCCGTGCGCAGCGCGCCGAGCGCGACGATGTCCAGCGTCGGCACCAGGATGCTCCAGCGCTCGGTCAGGTACCCGCGGCCGACGAGGACGGCCCCCACCGTCACCGTGGCGATCAGCGCGATGCCGCCGAGGTAGGGGTGCTCGAAGTGACCGTTCCCGTGCCAGTGCACGAAGGCGGCGTCCAGCGCGACCGGGAGCGCGAACAGGTACTGCGCGACGCGCGGGTCCGCCTGCTCGCGTCCCAGCAGCTGCTGGATGCCTCGGATGAAGGCTGATCGGGAACGCACGTTACGACGACGCCCCGAGCAGGCGCCCGGTCCTCGATTCGAAGCACTCCCTGACGAACGCGAACACGAGCGCATCCAACCGCTCCGGCCGGGCACGCCACTCGAGGATGCTGCTGGCCTCGACGTAGGTCGAGTCGGTGAGCTCCTCGGCGAGCAGCTGGGCGTCGGCGACCGGGTGCAGGAGGTCGCCGCGGTGACCGACGACGAGCGCCGGCAGGTCGATGGTGGCTCGCAGTGCCGCCGGCGGGGCAAGTCGGCCGAAGGCGATCCCGTGCAGGGTCGCGCGCATCGCGGCCGGGCGCTGGTTCAGCGTGTCGAGCCCGACGCCCACCCAGAACGGGACGACTCCGCGGGGCACCAGCCGGGAGAGCAACCGGGCCCCGGTGACCGCGAGCGGAGCGAACCGCGAGGCGAGCAGCAGCGGGGTGTTGGTGAGCAGGTGCGCCTCGACCGCGTTGTCGAGCACCGGCATCTCGATGATCAGACCCTGGACCCGCGCCGGCGCGGCGAGAGCCACCTCGAGCGCGACGTTCGCGCCGAGCGACGTCCCGCCGACCACAGCACGGTCGGCACCGAGGTGGTCGAGCAGGCCCACGACCTGCTCGGCGAAGGCCGTGGTCGAGTACAGCATCGGGTCATGCGGCCGGTCCGAACGTCCGTGCCCGAGCAGGTCGACGGTGACCACGTGCGCACCGCTGGCGGCGAGCTTGCGGGCCAACGGTTGGTGCATCCGCCGCGGCATCAGCTGGCCGGGGACCAGCACCACCCAGCTCGGCCCGCTGCCGTACTCGGTGAACTCGATCCGACGGTCGTCGACAAAGAGCTGGCCGATGCGTTCGGAGACGAGCGTCATGCGCCCAGAGTGCCACGCCGGGACCCACGGTTACGGCAGAATCGAGGTGTGGAGCGCCCTGGGGATCCTGGACGTCCGGCAGCCCTCGCAGCATTGCTGCTCGCCGGGACGCTGGGCGCTGGGCTGCTGGGGATCGCGATCACGCAGCACGCGCAGGTGACGGCGGCCTGGTGGCCGGCCGCGGGCGTGGGGGTGGTGGCCCTGCTCGTGACGCCGTTCCGGACGTGGACCGCGATGCTGCTCGGCCTCACCGCGACGTACCTGGCGGCGAACCTGATCGGCGGGCGCCCGCTGGACGCCTCGGCCCTGCTCGCGCTGTCCGACGCCGTCGAGACGATCTTCGTGGCGGCCGCGATCCGCAACCGGATGGGGCGCCAGATGCGCGCCGTGGCCGACCTCGGCTGGTTGCTGGTGATCTCCCTGGTCGGGGCGGGAATCGCTGCTCTCGGTATCGCGATCACGGCGGCCACGAAGCTGGACGGCCACTTCTGGCACACCCTGGGCGCCACCACCAGCTCGCACTGGGCCTCGGTCATCATGTTCGCCCCGCTCGGCCTGCTGCCGCCGCGCCGCGGGACGGTTCCGCTCGGGCTCCTCGGGGTCCAGGTCGCCCTGCTGCTCGGGGCCGTCCTGCTCGCCTTCGGACCCGACCAGCACCTCAGCGTCGGCTTCGCGCCGCTGCCGTTCCTGGTCTGGGCCGGGGTCGCCTTCGGCTTCCGGGTGGTCGCGTTCGAGCAGCTCGCCGTCGCGATCCTGGTCACCAGCGCGACGCTGGCCGGGTGGGGGCCGTTCTCCGACCCGGACGAGCAGGGCAGCCAGCTCGCCCAGCTGTACCTGATCTGCCTGGCCCTGACCGGCCTCCCGCTGGCCCTGGCGGTGCGCCAGCAGAAGCTGGCGACCGCCGGTGCGCGGCTGGAGAAGCAGCGCACCGAGGCGGTCGTCGACTCCTCGACCACACCCATCCTGGTGACCGACGAGGCCGGCACGATCCTCGCGGTGAACCCGGCCACGACGCTGCTGACCGGCTTCACCGCGGACGAGCTGGTCGGCACCTCGTTCTGGACCAAGCTGCTGCCCCGGGACAACTGGGAGTACGTGCAGCACCGCTACACCGGTCGCGACGCGATCGCCGAGCACGGCGAGGGCGTGCTGCTCACCGCTTCCGGTGGCGAACGTCTGGTCACCTACGCCACGGGGGTCATCCGCAACCCGGTCCGGGGTGCGTACAACCTGGTCGTCACGGTCAGCGACGTGACCAGCGAGCGGGCCACGACCCACCTGCTCCAGCACCTGCTGCGCTCGGCCACGACGGTCGCCATCGTGACCACCGACCGGACCGGCTCGATCACGCTGGTCAACGCGGGCGCCGAGTCGATGCTGCGGATCCCGGTCGGCAAGGGCACCGAGCACAACTTCCTGGAGTTCCTCGACCCGGGCGAGGTGGAGGCCCGGATGGCGGCGTACGGCGAGAGCGACGGCTTCGCCGCGGTGGTCGCGGAGGTGGCCGCGGACGGTGCCTCGCACACCAGCGACTGGACCTGGGTGGTCCCCGACGGGTTCACGGTCCGGGTCTCGGTGACCACGAGCCTCGTGGCCGACTCTGCCGGACGACCGATCGGCTACCTGTTCGTCGCCCGCGACGTCACCGAGACCCGGCGCAACCAGGAGCTGCTGCAGCGGGCCCTGGACCGCGAGGAGACCGTGGTCGACCACCTCCGGGCGCTCGACACCGCGAAGGACGACTTCGTCTCCACCGTCAGCCACGAGCTGCGGACCCCGCTGAGCAGCATCATCGGCAGCACCGAGCTCCTCGACGACGGCCTGGCCGGCGAGCTCACCGCGCAGCAACGCCAGCTGCTCGAGGTGATCGACCGGAACGCCGAGCGGCTGCTGGCGCTGGCCAACGACCTGCTGCTGCTGGCCGCCCAGGAGAACGCCGAGGGCAACAGCGAGGCGGTCCCGGTGGACCTGCGCGACGTGGTGATGGCCAGCTACGCGTCGGTCGCGCCGATGCTCGCCCAGCGCGACCTGGCGGTGCACACCGAGGTGCCGGCCGAGGCGGTCACGGTCGTCGGGGACGCGATCTACCTCGAGCGCGCCGTCACCAACCTGCTCACCAACGCGATCAAGTTCACCCCGGACGGCGGCAAGGTGAGCACCCACGTCGGCATCGTCGAGTTCGGTCCCGATGCCGGGCGCAGCTGCTTCCTGTCGGTCAGCGACAACGGCATCGGCATCCCCGGGGACGACCTGGAGAACGTGTTCGTCAGGTTCTTCCGATCCAGCAACGTCCGGCCCGACGCCATCCAGGGGACGGGCCTCGGGCTCGCCATCGTGCGCTCGATCGTGGAGTCCCACCGGGGCCGGATCGACGTGCACTCCGACCCGGGGCAGGGAACCACGTTCACGATGACGCTGCCGCTGGCGGGTGGATGACGGGGTACGCGACCCGGCTCCTGGAACCGGACGACTGGCAGCTGTGGCGCGGCATCCGGCTGCGGGCGCTCGCCGACGCGCCCGACTCGTTCGGCTCCACCCTGGCCCGCGAGTCGGCGTTCGCCGAGGAGGACTGGCGCGAGGGACTCTCCGGTGGTGGTCCCCGGGTCCTGGTCAGTGCCGACGGGGAGGCCGTGGCCATCGGCGGAGGCTTCGTCGAGCAGGGCGCCATCGGCAGCACCACCGCACTGCACGTGATCGCGATGTGGACCGATCCCGCCTGGCGGGGCCGAGGCCTGGCCGCGCGGGTGCTGGGGGCACTGGTCGAGTGGGCAGCCCCGCGCGGCCTGACGCTGGTGCTCGACGTGGCGATCGGCAACGTCGCAGCACGGAACGCCTACGAGGCGTTCGGGTTCATCAGCACCGGCCGACGCCGTCCCTTGCGGGACGGCTCGACCGAGCTGGTCGAGCAGATGGTGCTGTCGGGACCGCTCAGGAGCGGTTGACCGCCGAGATCACGGCCTTGAGCGAGGCCGTGACGATGTTCGCGTCCAGCCCGACACCCCAGAGGATCTCGCCGCGCACCGCGCACTCCACGTACGCCGCGGCGATGGCATCGCCTCCCGAGGACAGGGCGTGCTCGTTGTAGTCCAGCACGCGCACGTCCCACTCCTCGTCGAGGCCGTTGATGGCGTCGACGAAGGCAGCGATCGGTCCGTTCCCGGTGCCGTGGAGCTCGTGCAGCTCGCCGTTGACGTAGACGTTGACGGTGAGCTGGTCCTTCTCGCCCGCGGCCGAGGAGGTGTGCACCGAGTTGAGCTTCAGCGGCACGTCCCGGTTCAGGTAGGCGTCCTGGAACGACGCCCAGATCTCGTCACCGGTCATCTCCTTGCCGGAGTCGTCGGTCGCCTGCTGGACGACCCGGCTGAACTCGATCTGAAGGCGCCGCGGCAGGTCCAGCTTGTGCTCGGACTTGAGGATGTACGCCACCCCGCCCTTGCCGGACTGGCTGTTCACCCGGATGACCGCTTCGTAGGTACGACCGACGTCCTTCGGGTCGATCGGCAGGTACGGGGCTTCCCACGGGATCTCGCCGACGGGGACGCCCTGCTCGGCCGCGATCCGGTCGAGGTCCTCCAGGCCCTTCTTGATCGCGTCCTGGTGCGAGCCCGAGAACGCCGTGTAGACCAGGTCGCCGGCGTAGGGGTGGCGCGGGTGGACGGGCAGATTCGTGCAGTACTCGACCGTGCGGCGGACCTCGTCGATGTCGGACAGGTCGACCATCGGGTCGATGCCCTGGCTGAACAGGTTCATCGCCAGGGTCACCAGGTCGACGTTGCCGGTGCGCTCGCCGTGGCCGAACAAGCAGCCCTCGACCCGGTCCGCGCCAGCCATGATCGCCAGCTCGGTGGCCGCGACGGCCGTCCCGCGGTCGTTGTGCGGGTGCAGGCTGATCGCGGAGTGCTCGCGCCGGGTCAGGTTGCGACCGAAGTACTCGATCTGGTCGGCGTAGGTGTTCGGCGTGGACATCTCCACGGTCGCCGGCAGGTTCAGGATGATCTCCCGACCGGCCTCGGGCTGCCAGACGTCCGAGACCCGCTCGCAGACCTCGAGGGCGAAGTCGGTCGGGGTCTGGGTGAAGATCTCCGGGCTGTACTGGTAGCCGAAGTGGGTGCCGTCGAGCAGCTGCTCGGCGTACTTCATCACCCACTCGGTGCCCCGGGTGGCGATCGCGATGCACTCGGCCTCGCTCACCCCGAACACCACGCGCTGGAAGAGCGGCGCGGTCGCGTTGTACAGGTGCACCGTCGCGTTCGGGGCGCCGACCAGGGAGGACACGGTCCGCTCGATCAGGTCCTCACGAGCCTGGGTCAGCACCGAGACCCGGACGTCCTCGGGGATCAGGTCACGTTCCACGAGCTGGCGCACGAAGTCGAAGTCGGTCTGGCTCGCGGCCGGGAACCCGATCTCGATCTCCTTGTAGCCCATCCGGACGAGCAGCTCGAACATCCGCATCTTGCGGTCCGGCGTCATCGGGTCGATCAGCGCCTGGTTGCCGTCGCGCAGGTCGGTGGAGAGCCACCGCGGCGCGTGGGTGATCTTGGTGTCCGGCCAGGTGCGGTCAGGGACCGTGACGGGCTCGAAGGCCCGGTAGCGCCCGTGCGGCATGCCGCTGGCCCGCTGGGTGTTGAACGTCCGGCTCAGCTGGATGCCGGGGATCTTCTCAGTCATGGATTCGTCTCTCGCTGGTGTTGGGTGCCGGCGCACGTGAACACTCCGCAGCGAGGGGGTCCGACTGGTTCAGACCTCGCTGCGGCAGCGAAGGAGGAGCTGGCGCATCAACATGACCTCGTCAGCATAGCGTTCCCAGCGGACCGTGCGCGAGGCACCTCTAGGGTGGAGCCGTGCCCCGGCTGCTGGTGCTCCACCACTCCCCGACCGCGACGCTGCGGTCGTTGACCGACCAGGTCGTCGCCGGAGCCCACGACGACGCGCTCGAGGGAATCGACGTACGGATGCTGGACGCGCTGGCCTTCGCCCGTGGTGAGGCCGACCACCACGACCTGCTCGAAGCAGACGGGTACGTGCTCGGCACCACCGCCAATTTCGGGTACATGTCCGGTGCGCTCAAGCACGTCTTCGACGCGACCTTCCTGCAGGTCGGCGGCGCGCTGGACGCGAGCGGCGCAGGCGACCCCGCGGCTGGCGGCACCACGTCCGGCAGGCCGTTCGGGCTCTACGTGCACGGCCGTTACGGCACGACCGGCGCGGTCCGCTCGGTGCTCGCGATCACCGGCGCCCTGGGCTGGCGACAGGGGTACGGCGTCCTCGAGGTCCTCGGTGAGGTGGACGGGACGCACCGAGAAGCGGCCTACGAGCTCGGCGGTACGATCGCCGCGTTGCTGGCCGGCTGAGGAGGGACCGTGCGTCGACGTTCGCGCCCGGTGCTGCTGGTCGTCCTGCTGGCCCTGCTGGCCCTGGCTGCGTGCAGCAACCCGCTGCAGTCCTCGAGCTCGGCGGACCTGTCGCGGACCCCGGCCCTCGGCGCCTGTCGCAATCTGACCGCGAGCGACCTCAACGAGCAGACCAACTCCAGCGCCGTGGTGAGCTGCGCCGACCCGCACACCGCGGTGACGTTCGCGAGCGGGACGTTGCCGTTCGGCACCGGCCAGGCCTACTCGGACGCCCGGCACAACAAGTTCGTGTTCACCACCTGCCAGAAGGCGTTCGCCGACTACATCGGAGCCGACGAGTCGCTCGCCCTGCGGGTCCGGCTCAGCTGGTCGTGGTTCCGTCCGTCCGAGCGCGGCTGGACCGACGGCGCACGCTGGTACCGCTGCGACCTGGTCGGCGGTCCGGTCGGAGCGAACCACCTGGACTACCTGCCGAGGAACGCCCGCGACCTGCTCGGCACAGGTGACCCTGACACCTGGCTGGCCTGCTCCGACGGTCTGACGGTCGCGAAGGGCACCAAGGTCCCGTGCACGGAACCGCACACCTGGCGCGCGGTGACGACGATCAAGCTCGGCGGCCCCGATGACAGCTACCCCGGCGACGAGGTCGTCGAGGCGCGTACCCGCAGCTACTGCCAGGAGTCGGTGCGCAGCTGGTTGCACTACCCCTCGGACTACGAGTACGGGTTCACCTGGTTCAAGGCGGACCGCTGGGCCGAGGGAAACCGCCGGTCGATCTGCTGGGCGAGGACCGGCAAGTGAACCGGGCTCTGCTGCTGCTCGCCGGGACCCTGCTGCTGGCCGTGGTCGTGACCGGGTGCAGCAGTGGTGCGGAACCGAGCGCCGGTGGGAGCACCTCGACCGGCGCGTCCGTCGGCCCGGCAGCGCCACCGCCTCCCGAGGTCGGCGCCTGCTACCTGCTCGACGTCCGTGCCGCGCTCAGGGCGACCAACAGCCGGCCAGCGGTGCCGTGCTCCCGGCGGCACACCTCGGTCACCGTGTCGGTCGGCACCGTGCAGCCGGTCCAGGACGGGCACCTGCTCGCCCTCGGCTCGGCCCGGGTGCAGCGTCAGATCGCGGAGGCCTGCCGACGTATCGTCGATGCGCACGTCGGCGGATCGCCGCGCAAGCAGCGCCTCAGCCTGGTCCAGGCGGTCTGGTTCAACCCGAGCGCCGACCAGGCCGACCGCGGCGCCCTCTGGTACCGCTGCGACCTGGTGATCTCGGCAGGCAACCGGGCGTTCGCCGCGCTGCCGACGAAGACCAAGGGTCTGCTCGACGCCTCCGGGGCGATGAACCGCTGGGGCACCTGCGGGACCGCGGCGCCGTCGTCGGCAGCGTTCCGACGGGTGCTCTGCTCTGCCAAGCACACCTGGCGTGCCCGGACCGCGCTCACGCTGCCGGCCGGGACGACGTACCTGTCGACCTCGGCGGCCAAGATCGCCGACGGCCGTTGCCGCGACGTCGCCGCCAAGCTCTCCCCGCGGAGCACCAAGCTGCGCTGGGCCTTCGAGTGGCCGACGCGCCAGCAGTGGCAGACGGGCCAACGCTACGGGTTCTGCTGGACCCCGGACTGACGCACCGGGTGGCCCGCCGCGGCGAGTGAGCTCTTCACGTCGCCGATGCGCAGGGTGCCGAAGTGGAAGACCGTCGCCGCCAGCACCGCGTCGGCACCAGCCTCGACAGCAGGCGGGAAGTGCGCCAGGGCCCCGGCGCCTCCGCTGGCGATCACCGGGATCGTGACCGCTGCCCGGACCAGCCGGATCAGCTCGAGGTCGAAGCCGTCCTGGGTGCCGTCGGCGTCCATCGCGTTCAGCAGGATCTCGCCGGCGCCGAGCTCGGCTGCCTTCACGGCCCAGGCGACCGCGTCGATCCCGGCGGACTGCCGACCGCCGTGCGTGGTCACCTCGAACCCGGAGTCCGTCCTGGTGGTCGAACCTGCGGACACCCGGCGGGCGTCGACCGAGAGCACCAGCACCTGGTTGCCGAACCGGTCGGCGATATCGGCGACCAGCTCGGGACGGCGCAGCGCCGCGGTGTTGACCGCGACCTTGTCGGCCCCGGCACGCAGCAGCCGGTCGACGTCCTCGACGCTGCCGACGCCTCCCCCGACGGTGAGCGGGATGAAGACCTGCTCGGCCGTCCGGGAGACGATCTCCATCGTGGTCGCCCGGCCCTCGTGGGAGGCGGAGATGTCCAGGAACGTCAGCTCGTCGGCACCCTCGGCGTCGTAGGCCTTTGCCAGCTCGACCGGGTCACCGGCATCCCGGAGCTCCTTGAAGTTGATGCCCTTGACCACCCGGCCGCCGTCGACGTCCAGGCACGGGATCACCCGGACCGCGAGCGTCATGAGGAGAACCTGTCGGGCCAGGTGAGGCGGAGCGCGTCCTCCAGCGTGAACCGGCCCTCGTAGAGCGCGGTCCCGATGATCGCGCCCTCGACGCCGACCCCGACCAGTCCGGTCAGCGCCTCGAGGTCGTGCAGCTCGGTGACGCCGCCGGAGGCCACCACGGGCCGGTCCGTGACCGCGCAGACGTCCTTGAGCAGCTGGAGGTTCGGGCCCTCGAGCATGCCGTCCTTGTTCACGTCCGTGACGACGTACCGGGCGCAGCCCTCGGAGTCCAGGCGGGCCAGTACCTCGTAGAGGTCACCACCGTCGCGGGTCCAGCCGCGGGCGGCGAGCGTGGTGCCACGCACGTCCAGCCCGATCGCGACGCGGTCCCCGTACGTCGCGATCGCCTGCGCGCACCACTCCGGCTGCTCGAGCGCCGCGGTGCCGATGTTGACCCGGCGGCACCCGGTCGCCATCGCGGCGGCCAGGGACTCGTCGTCACGGATCCCGCCGCTCATCTCGACCTTGATGTCGAGGCGCCCGACGATCTCGGCCTGGAGCTCGCGGTTGTTGCCGCGCCCGAAGGCGGCGTCGAGGTCCACCAGGTGCAGCCACTCCGCGCCGGCGTCCTGCCAGCGCAGCGCGGCCTCGATCGGGTCGCCGAAGCGCTTCTCGGAGCCGGCGACGCCCTGGACGAGCTGGACGGCCTGACCGTCGGCGATGTCGACGGCGGGCAGCAGCTCCAGATGAGGCACAGCAACGTGGGACACGGGTACTCCTAGAGGGCGAAGACGGATGCGACGAGGAAGACGAAGGCGGCGACGATCAGCGCGCCGAGACGCGCCTGCCAGTCCGGACGGATCATCCAGACGACGACCTGGGCGAAGAGCAGCAGGCCTACGATCAGCCGGACGCGGGTGCGGCGACGCTCGGCAACCGGTCCGGTCTGCCGACCGGTGGTGCCCAGCCCGAGGCGACGCAGCCAGGCGTCGCGGGAAGCCTTGCGCGCACGGGCCCGGGTTGCCTTGGCGTCGGCGACGGCACGGACCTGGGCGCGGACGGCTGCCTCGGCCTCGCGCGCCTCCCGACGCCGGGCGCGCTCCTTGCTCACAGCGCAGTCCTCACCGGGCAGTCCTCACAGCGAGCTCACCCAGTTGCGGAGCAGGGTCGCGCCGGCATCCCCGGACTTCTCCGGGTGGAACTGGGTCGCGCACAACGGCCCGTTCTCGACCGCGGCGACGAACCGGTCCCCACCGTGCTCGGCCCAGGTCACCAACGGCGCCCGGGTCCGGTTGTTCGTGACCAGGGTCCAGTCGCGGACGCCGTAGGAGTGCACGAAGTAGAACCGTTCCAACTCGACGCCGCGGAACAGGTCGCTGCCGCTGGGCACCTCGACGGTGTTCCAGCCCATGTGCGGGACGACGGGAGCCTGCAGCCGCTCGACGACACCCGGCCACTCGTCGCAGCCCTCGGTGCGGACCCCGTGCTCGACGCCGGTCTCGAAGAGCACCTGCATGCCCACGCAGATGCCGAGGACCGGACGACCGCCGGCGAGGCGGCGGCCGATGATCTCGGGTCCCTTGACCCCGGTGAGCCCGGCCATGCACGCGGCGTACGCACCGACCCCGGGCACGACGAGACCACTCGCCTCGAGCGCCGCGGTCTTGTCACTGGTCAGGGTGACCTCCGCGCCGGCCCGTTCCAGGGCTCGGACGGCGGACCGCAGGTTGCCCGAGCCGTAGTCGAGGACGGTGACCTTGGTACTCAGAGCGTGCCCTTCGTGGAGGGCACGCCGCTCTCCCGCGGGTCGAGCGCGACGGCGTCGCGCAGAGCCCGGGCCACGGCCTTGAACTGCGACTCCACGATGTGGTGCGGGTCGCGCCCGGACAGCACCCGGACGTGCAGCGCGATCTGGGCGTGGTGGGCCAGCGTCTCGAAGACGTGCCGGGTCAACGAACCGAGGTAGGCGTCGCCGATGGAGACGAACTGCTGGCCCTCCGGCTCCCCGACGTGCACGCAGTACGGACGACCGGAGACGTCCACGGCGCACTGCACCAGCGCCTCGTCGAGCGGCACCAGCGAGTCGCCGAAGCGACGGATGCCGGACTTGTCACCGAGCGCCTGGCCGAGCGCGTCACCGAGCACGATGGCGGTGTCCTCGACGGTGTGGTGCGCGTCGATGTGGGTGTCCCCCTCGGTGATCACGCGCAGGTCGAAGAGCGCGTGCCGGCCGAAGGCGGTGAGCATGTGGTCGTAGAAGCCGACACCGGTCGAGACCTCGGTCCGGCCGCTGCCGTCCAGGTCGAGCTCGACGACGACCTTCGACTCCTTGGTCACGCGCTCCAGCCGCGCGGTCCGCGTGCTCATACTGTCTCCTCGTTCGTGGGTGCTGCCTCAAGTGTGCCGGTCAGCGCGTCCCGGAACGCACTCATTTCCTCCGGCGTCCCGATCGAGACCCGCAGCCAGCCGTCCGGACCAGTCTCCCGGATCAGGACGCCCCGGCTGAGCAGGCCCTCCCAGACCGCGTGCCGGTCGGCGAAGGTGCCGAACAGGCAGAAGTTCGCATCCGACTCCGCGACCTGGTGGCCCTGGGCCCGCAACCAGTCCACGGTGCGGTCCCGCTCCTCGCGCAGGGCGTCGACCGCACCGAGCAGCTCGGTGGCGTGGCGCAGGGCGGCGCTGGCCGTCGCCTGGGTGACCGCGGAGAGGTGGTACGGCAGCCGCACCACCCGCAGGGCGTCGCAGATCTCGGGTGCCGCGGCGAGGTAGCCCAGCCGGGCCCCGGCCAGCGCGAAGGCCTTGCTCATCGTCCGGGTGACCACCAGGTTCCGGTACGTCGCGAGCAGCTCGAGCGCCGAGGGAACGCCTTCGCGGCGGAACTCTCCGTAGGCCTCGTCGATGACCACGATGCCCTCGGGCACCAGCTCGCAGAGCTTCCCGATCACCTCGTGCGGCAACGCGGTCCCGGTCGGGTTGTTCGGCGAGGGCAGCAGCACCACGTGCGGGGCGTGCTCGCTGATCAGCGCGGCCGCGTGATCGAGGTCGAAGGAGAAGTCCTCGTTCCTGCGACCGGCGACCCAGGTGGTGTTCGTGTCCCGGGCGTACTCGGGGTACATCGAGTACGTCGGCGCGAACGACACCGCTGTGCGTCCCGGTCCGCCGAAGGCCTGCAACAGCTGCAGCATCACCTCGTTGGAGCCGTTCGCCGCCCAGACCATGTCCGCGGTGACCCCAGCACCGCCGGAGGTGTTCAGGTACGCCGCCAGTCCCGTGCGCAGCTCGGTGAACTCACGGTCCGGGTAGCGGTTCAAGGACGCTGCCGCGTGGGCCACCGCGGTCGCGATGTCCGCGACCACGGCCGCCGAGGGGCTGTACGGGTTCTCGTTGACGTTCAGCTGCACGGGCACGTCGAGCTGGGGAGCGCCGTACGGCTGGACACCCTTCAGCTCGTCACGCAGCGGCGGCCAGCTCACTCCGGTTCCCGAGCAGGTTGGTCCAAGCGCACGCGAACGGCAGCGCCGTGACCGGGGAGGTCCTCGGCGTCAGCGAGGGTCATCACGTGGTCGGCGACCTCGAGGAGGGCGTCACGGGAGTACTCGATCACGTGCACGGCCCGCAGGAACGCGCGCACCGACAGCCCTGACGAGTGGCAGGCGCAGCCAGCGGTCGGCAGCACGTGGTTGGAGCCGGCGCAGTAGTCACCGAGGGAGACCGGGGCGAAGTCACCGACGAAGATCGCACCGGCGTTGCGCACCCGGGCCGCCACGGCCGCGGCGTCCGCGGTGTGGATCTCGAGGTGCTCGGCCGCGTAGGCGTTGACCACGTCGAGGCCCTGCGCGACCCCGTCGACCAGGACGATGCCGGACTGCTCGCCGGTCAGCGCGGTGCGGATCCGCTCGACGTGCCGGGTGGCGGCGACCTGCTTGTCGAGCTCGACCTCGACCTCGTCGGCCAGTCGCAGCGAGTCGGTGACCAGCACCGAGGCGGCCATCGGGTCGTGCTCGGCCTGGCTGATCAGGTCAGCGGCCACGTACGCCGCGTCCGCGGTGTCGTCGGCGAGGATCGCGATCTCGGTGGGTCCGGCCTCGGAGTCGATGCCGACGACGCCCTTGAGCAGCCGCTTGGCGGAGACCGTGTAGATGTTGCCCGGCCCGGTGACCAGGTCGACCTTGCGGCACGGGCCGGCCCCGTAGGCCAGCATGGCGATGGCCTGGGCCCCGCCGACCGAGTAGACCTCCTCGACGCCGAGCAGCTCGCAGGCCGCCAGGATCGTCGGGTGCGGGAGTCCGCCGAAGGCCTTCTGCGGTGAGCTGGTCAGGGCGATCGAACCGACGCCGGCGACCTGCGCGGGAACGACGTTCATCACCACCGAGGAGACCAGCGGGGCGACACCGCCGGGGACGTACAGGCCGACGCGGTCGACCGGGACCATCCGCTGCGTCACCCGGGCGCCGGTGCCGAGATCGGTGACGACGTCGTTCTCGAGCTCCGCCTCGCAGGTGGCGCGCAGTCGGCGTACCGACTCCTCCAACCCGGCGCGGACGGCCGGATCGAGCTCGGCCAGCGCGGTGCGCAGCGCCTCGCGCGGGACCGCGATCTCGGTGTTCTGCACGCCGTCGAACTTCGCGGAGTACTCCAGGACCGCCGCGACCCCCCGCTCGCGCACGTCGTCGCAGATCGGCCGCACCACGTGCAGCGCGGACTCGACGTCGAAGTCGGCGCGCGGCACCAGGGTGCGGTAGTCGGGAGACGCGCCAGCGGCGCCTCTCAGATCGATCCTGCGGAGCATGGAGCAAGTCTAGGGAAGGTGGGGGCACGACCCGGACCCGATTTCACCGCTCGGGCACCTGTGCAGGCTTAGGTTGGGCTGGTGACGTCGATCCCGGTGTTCCCGCTGAACGCGGTGCTCTTCCCGGGAGTGGTCACGCCCCTGCACATCTTCGAGGACCGCTACCGCGCTCTGATGCGCGACCTGCTGGCCATCACCGACCCTGCCGAGCGGGTCTTCGCGGTGGTCGCGATCCGCGAGGGCTACGAGGTCGGCGACCACGGGATGCAGTCCATGCACCGCACCGGGACGCTCGTGCAGCTGACCGAGTCGGAGCGCTACGACGACGGCCGTTTCGACATCGAGGTCACCGGCCGCCAGCGGGTGATCCTGAACGCGGTCGACGGCAGCGGTGAGTACCTGCGGGCCGAGTGCGACCTCGTGGCGGACGAGCCGGGGATGGTCGACGTCGAGGCGGCCGAGGAGGCCGACCGGGCGCTGGCTGCGTTCGAGGAGTACCGCGAGCAGCTCTCCGCGCTGCGTGGCGGCCCGGTGCTGGCGGGAGCGATGCCGACCGACCCGACGTACCTGTCCTACTCGCTGGCCGCCACCTGCCTGCTCAGCCAGAACGAGCGCCAGGAGCTGCTCGAGGCTCCGGACGCCGCCTCCCGGTTGCGGATGCTGCGACACTCCCTGCGCGAGGAGATGCGGGCCATGCGGGCGCTGCCGAGCCTGCCCGCGACCGAGGTCGCGCGCACCCGCTGGTCCCCCAACTGATGGACCGGGCCGTGGTGTGAGCAAGGCACGAGGTTCTGCCGGTACGCCGGCCACCGTGGCGCTCGAGCGGTCCGGGATCGCGTTCACCGTGCACACCTACGAGCACGACCCGGCCGCCGCGAGCTACGGGCTCGAGGCCGCCGCGGCCCTGGGCCTCGCGCCCGAGGTGGTGTTCAAGACGCTGCTGGCCGAGGCCGACGGTGAGCTCGTGGTGGGCGTCGTCCCGGTCGCTGGCCAGCTCGACCTGAAGGCCCTGGCAGCCGCCGTCGGCGCCAAGAGAGCCGTCATGGCCGATCCGAGTGTCGCTGCCCGGGTGACCGGGTACGTCGTCGGCGGCATCTCCCCGATCGGGCAGAAGAAGCGGCTGCGCACGGTGCTCGACGAGTCCGCCGTGGAGCACGACCAGGTCTACGTCAGCGGCGGGCGCCGCGGGCTCGACCTCGGTCTGCGCCCCGACGACCTGGTGGCGGTCACCGGGGCACGCACCGCGGCGATCAGTCGGTCGCGAGCTTGACCAGCGCGTGGCTGACGTCGCCGTCGAGCCACGAGCTGATGCCGAGCGACTTCAGCGGCTTGGTGTTCGCGTCCGCCTCCTGCACGCCGCTGGCACTCGCGCCGTCGTCGCCGGCGAAGCGGAGCAGCGTCTCGCGCCAGGACGAGTCGAAGTCCAGGTAGGCGATCGCGGTGGTGCGGCCCGCGTCCGGCACCGCGTCGGTGAAGTTCCGGCTGCGACCGAGCGTGCCGACCTTTGACAGCTGGTCGGCGTAGTCCTTCGACGGGCTGAGCACGACGCGGCCGGCGTCGCCGCCGACCACGATCGGGATGTCGGAGAGCCGGTACCCGGTGTGGTCCTCGATCCGTCCGATCAGCTCCTTGATCTTCGCGGCATCCCCGTGGATCACCAGGCCCACCGGGATGTCCTCGAAGCCCTGGATGTCGGCGAGGTCCTTCGGGGCGTCGCCGCCCACGGACAGGGTGAGAGCGCTGCCGAGCAGCGTCTGGAGGTCGGCGGGCAGGCGCAGCCCGGTCTCGTCCTCGATCGAGCCCAGCGCGTCGTCCGCCTGGTCGCCGACGCCCGACTTGAAGCCGTCGGTAAAGTTCTGGGCGGCGTTCGACGGGACGCCGAAGCCGAGCGCCAGGACCGTGTCCGCCGGCAGCTCTCCGACCTGCTTGCCGACCTTCGCACCGGAGGCGACCTTGTTGAGGCCACCGGCCGCGAGCGAGAGCTCCATGCCGCCGTCGGCGAAGCGCACGGTGCCGGCCAGGCCCTGGAACTTGTCGAGCTGGTCGCGAACACCGGCCAGGGGGTCCGGGTCGTCAGCTGTCCGGGCCACGTGGCGGGGCGCGGAGAATCCGGACGTGCCCTCACCGGCGAGGTCGCCCCCGTCGAAGGCGGAGGACTCCGACCCGGTGCCGAACAGCCCGCTGCCGAATCCGTCGAGCAGGGTGGTCAGGTACTTGGTCGCGCGCTTGGAGACGTAGAAGTTGATCACGCCGGCGTCGCCGGCCTCGCCGCGCCAACGCTGGTAGGCGGCGTCGTCGGCCAAAGGCTTCTTCTCCCCCTCGCTCAGGATCGTGTCGGCGTGGGACTGGGAGTCGCTGGCGATCAGGTAGTCCTCACCGATCGCCCACTTGAAGTCGTCGCCGGCCCCGGCGCAGTCCGCGACCCGGCTGAAACCGGTGCGAGCCTTGTCCTGGTCGGTGATCTGGAGCGCGATCACCGGCGCGGGGTCGTCACCCCCGAGGTCGACGGCACCGAACGCGGCGCGCTTGCCGATCCACGGCTTCACGTTCTTCTCGAAGCTCAGGTCGGAGCAGTCGCCGGACCCGGTCGCCTTCTCGAAGATGAACTTCCGCAGGTCGTCATCGGTCTTCAGGCCGAGGGACTTCCGCAGCGCCGGGAACTTCCGGATCGCCTTGATGGCCGCGATCTTCTGGCCCGCCGACGGGTCCAGGTCGATGCTGACGACGGCGACCGTGGTGGCGGGCAGGGCCTCCTCGGGGCGCGGTCCCCCGCCGAACAGGAAGGAGTAGGCGGCCCAGGCGCCGCTGCCCAGGACGGCGACGACGAGCGCGGCGACGACGGTGATGACCACCGCGCGCCGTCGGCCGGTGGGCGCTGTGCCGAGGACCTCGGCCTGGCTCTCGGCGGGCGGGTAGTAGGGCGGCTGGGCGTCAGTCATGGGTTCCCTCGGCAGTTCCGTAAGTCGGTGGCTGGGCCGCACCCTACCTGCCGATCGGTGCCGTCAACGCGCGTTCGGGTACAGCCGCTCCGGCGCGCGGTAGCCGTCCTCGAGCTCACGCTGCAGCCGGGACGCCTCGCGCGACTCCACGGTCCACAGCGCGATGATCGCGCCGACCAGGGCGGCGATCGACCAGATGAACCACAGGCCGTGCGCGTCCAGCTTGAGCTGCAGCGGGACCTTGCCACCTACCGGGGTGGAGGCCAGGACCGAGGCCGGGTCGCTGGGGCCGAGCAGCAGTCCCAGCTCGACCATCACCAGCGTCGCGAACGCACCGCCGAGCGTCACCAGCACCACCATCAGCACGGGGTTCCGTCGGCGCAGCAGCACCAGCACGGCACCGCTGACCAGACCCGCGACCGCGGCGATCACGAAGAACCAGCCCTCGGTGCCGAACTGCTTGGCCAGCTGCTCCTCGTCCATGGTCGCGTTGTTCGAGGTGCGGGTGAACTCGGCGAGCGGGGTCACCTGCCACCAGACGACAGCGGCGATCACGGCAGCGACCGCGAACCAGCCGACGACCACGGACACGCTGGTCAGCGCGTCCCGGATCGCCGGGTTCGGCCCCGGAGGCTCGGAGGCCGCCGGCTGCTCGGTGGCGACCGGGAACGCGGGCGCGGCGGGAGCGCCCGGGGCCGGCCAGGACTCCGGTCCCGGGCCCGGCGGGGTCAGCCCAGACATCCGGGGCCCAGCAGCTGCTTGAGGTCGGCGAACAGGGCCGGGCTCGGCGCGACCCGCAACCGGTCGTCGAGCCGCATCACCGTCGTGGACTGTCTGCTCATCAGCTTCAGTCTTACCTCGGACATCCCGGGATGGGTGGCGAGCACGTCCTTGAGCTGCTCGACCACCGGCGGCGTGCACCGCGTCGAGGGCATCGAGATCACCACCGGGCCGCTGGGGCCGTCGCTGATGTCGGGGATCGACACCTCCTGGCCGTGCAGCTCCGGCTGCTCCTTCTGCCGCGAGAGCCTGCCCTTGACGGTGACGATCGCGTCAGCCATCAACGAGGTGGCCGCCAGCTGGTAGGCGCTCGGGAACAGGAGCACGTCGATCGCACCGTCGAGGTCCTCGACCGTGACCATCGCCCAGGTGTCGCCCTTCTTGGTGAGCTTGCGCTGCACCGAGGTGATCAGGCCCGAGATCGTCACCGTCGACCCGTCGGCGCGCTCCTCGTCGAGGAGCAGCTGACCGATCGTGCAGTCGCTGGCGGCCGCCAGGACGTGCTCGACCCCGAGCAGGGGGTGGTCGCTGACGTAGAGGCCGAGCATCTCGCGCTCGTGACCCAGCAGGGTCATCTTGTCCCAGTCGTCGATGTCGGGCACGGTGACCGCGATCCCGAAGCCGGCGTCGGGACCGTCGAGGTCGTCCATCCCGGCGAACAGCGAGTCCTGGCCGATCGCCTCGTTCTTCTTCAGGTCCGCGTACTGGTCGACAGCGACCTCGTGGATCGCGACCAGGGCCCGCCGCTTGTGCTTCATGTCGTCGAACGCGCCCGCCTTCGCGAGCGACTCGATGACCCGCTTGTTGCAGACGACGGCGGGCACCTTGTCCATGAAGTCGTTGAAGTCGGCGTACCGACCCTTCTCGCTGCGGGCCGCGACGATCCCGTCGACGACGTTGTGACCGACGTTGCGCACCGCGGTGAGCCCGAAGCGGATGTCGTTGCCGACCGGGGTGAAGTCGTGGGAGGACTCGTTGACGTCGGGCGGGAGCACCTGGATCTTCATCCGACGGCACTCGTTGAGGTAGATCGCCATCTTGTCCTTGGTGTCCTTCACCGAGGTCAGCAGCGCGGCCATGTACTCGGTCGGGTAGTTGGCCTTGAGGTAGGCGGTCCAGTAGGTGATGACGCCGTACGCCGCGGAGTGCGACTTGTTGAACGCGTAGTCGGCGAACGGCACCAGGATCTTCCAGAGCTGCACGATCGCGTCCTGCGGGTAGCCGCGCTCGAGCATGCCGGCCTCGAAGCCGTCGTACTCCTTGGCGAGCTTCTCCGCGTCCTTCTTGCCCATCGCGCGGCGCATGTTGTCAGCGGCGCCGAGGGAGAAGCCGGCGAGGACCTGCGCGATCGCCATCACCTGCTCCTGGTACACGATCAAGCCGTAGGTCTCACCGAGGACGGGCTCGAGCGCGGAGGCCAGCGCCGGGTGGATCGGCTCGATCGGCTGGCGGCCGTTCTTGCGGTGCGCGTACTTGTTGTGCGAGTCCGCGCCCATCGGGCCGGGGCGGTACAGCGCGGAGACCGCGGTGATGTCGGCGAACTGGTCGGGCTGCATCGAGCGCAGCAGCGCACGCATGCCGCCACCATCGAGCTGGAAGACGCCGAGGGTGTCACCGCGGCCCATCAGCTCGTAGGTGGCCCGGTTGTCGAACGGCAGCTCCTCGAGCACGACCGTCTCGCCACGGTTGGCCTTGATGTTGACGAGCGCGTCCTCGAGGATCCGCAGGTTGGACAGGCCGAGGAAGTCCATCTTGACCAGGCCGAGCG
>JBJMIP010000399.1:0-12430 GCA_045806825.1 Marmoricola sp. | reverse complement strand
GATCGTGTAGCCGGCGACGGCCATCAGCCGGTGCCACTCCGGTTCCTGGCCGGTCAGGTACGACAGGCCACCACCAGCGGCAAGAAGGATCCCTCCGAGGGCTCCGAGGACAGCAGCTCCGAGTCGCGTGCTCATGACAGGATATTTGCTCCGGGGTACCCCGTTCCAAACCAGGAGAAACGCCTTGAGCGTCACAAATTTGTCGAACCAGCGCACTGCCGTCGTGACCGGAGCCAGCAGCGGCATCGGCGAGGCGACCGCCCGCGCGCTCGCCGGCGACGGGTTCCGGGTCATCTGCGCGGCCCGGCGTACGGACCGGATCGAGGCGCTGGCCGCCGAGATCGGGGGCACCGCGGTCACCTGCGACGTCACCTCGGAGGACTCCGTCGCGGCACTGGCCGAGGCGGTCGGCGGACGGCTCGACGTACTGGTCAACAACGCCGGCGGCGCGTACGGCGCGGACCACGTCGAGGGCGCCGACCTGGCCGACTGGTCGCAGATGTTCGAGGTGAACGTGCTCGGTGTCGCCCGGGTGACCCAGGCGCTGCTGCCGGCCTTGCGGGCATCCGGCGGGGCGCTGGTGGTCAACGTAGGTTCCACCGCGGGCCGGGTTGCCTACGCCACCGGTGGCGGCTACACCGCGGCCAAGCACGGCCTGCACGCGCTCAGCCAGACCCTGCGCCTGGAGCTGAACGGAGAGCCCGTCCGGGTCACCGAGATCGTTCCCGGGATGGTGCACACCCCGGAGTTCTCGCTGGTCCGCTTCGGTGACCAGGGTCGCGCCGACGCGGTGTACGCCGATGTCGACCGCCCGCTGGTCGCGGCTGATGTGGCCGAGTCGATCCGCTGGGTCGCGAGCCTGCCGGCGCACGTGAACGTCGACGAGCTGGTCATCCGCCCGGTGGCCCAAGCCGCCCAGCACCTGCTGCACCGCGGTCCGATCTTCGACCGCGACCGCTGACCAAGCGCCACCCCGCTGATCGGGCCGCACCACCGCTGATCGAGCGCAGCCGAGATCACCACTCGATGGGCCCCACCACCGCTGATCGAGCGCAGCCGAGATCACCGCTCGATCAAGCCCCACCACCGCTGATCGAGCGCAGCCGAGATCAACGACCCAAGTACGCGGATCCCCACCACCGCTGATCGAGCGCAGCCGAGATCACCGACCCAGGTACCCGCGGATCCCCGCCACGACCGCCTCGGCGTACCTGACCCGTCCGGCCACGCTGGTCATCCGCCGGGCGTCCGTCGCGTTGCGCATGTTTCCGACCTCGACCATCGCCACCGGGACGTCGGAGAGGTTCAGCGTGGCCAGGTCCCAGCGGGTGTTCAGGCCGTAGCCGTGGTTGATGTAGTTCGACCGCGGCAGGCCGGCGTGGTCGAAACCGTCGCGCAGCGCGATCGCCAATCGGCGCGAGTCCCCTGCGATGTCGGTGGTCCACGGAACCCGTGACGCCGGCGTGATCACGTGGAACCCACGATCGGCCGACGGGGCGCCGTCACCGTGGACGCTGACCACCAGGTCCGCACCGACCTTGGCACCGAACCGACCGCGGACATCGACGCACGGCCCCCAGGTGTCGGCGCTGTTGACCGAACGGGTCAGGAACACCTGCGCGCCGAGCTTCTCGAGCCGGACCTGGACGCTGCGCACGATCGCGAAGTTCAGGCTGGCCTCGGGGTAGCCGCTGTTGGTCGCGGTGCCGGTGGTGTTGCACGGCTTGAGGAAGCCGCCCGCGGGGACGAGCCGACCGATCTTGGCGGGGAAGCGGCTGTTGCCGAGCTGGTGCCCCGGGTCGAGCCCGATCCGTACGCCGGCCAGCGGAAGGGTCTGGGTCGTGACGGCGCGAGGGGCGGCCACCGGGGTCGAGGTCGCGGGCACGACCTCTGGCGCGGGATCCGTCGGGCGTTGGGCCAGCGGGGGCGCCGAGGAGGACGGAGCCACGGTCAGCACCACCCCGGCCGCGACGGCCAGGATCACGGCCACCGGCCGGATCACCTGTCGAGTTCCTTCGCGATCCGCTGGACGGCGTCGTGGATCGCGGAGGCCGCGGCGGCGTGCGCCTCGGAACCGCGCCGGAACGGGTCGGGCACGTCCTGCTCGACGTTCCCGGCGGCCGAACGGTGCGCACCGGCCCAGCGGACCAGCTCCTCGGGGGTACTGCCCTCGCCCATCTCGAGAAGGGCGGCGAACTCCAGGACCGTGAACGTGCGCCGCAGGGCGGCCGGGTTCTCCGCCAGCACCTGGGAGCGCAGGTCGCGGGTCGCGGTCAGCACCACGTCCGCCTGGTCGATGAGCTCGGGGGTCAGCTGGCGGGCGGCAAAGCCCTTGGCGTTGCCGCCGTAGCTCTCCAGCTCGGCCGCGGCGTACTTGCTCATCGCGTAGCCGACCATCGCCCCCACACCCGCGCTGGCCACCTCGAAGCGGTCGCTGGGCAGCCGTGCCGCGAGCAGCCGCTCCCCGACCGGGGACCGGCACACGTTGCCGATGCAGACGAACAGCACCCGGAAGACCGGGGCCGGATTCGCTGCTGGCAAAGAGGACATGTCACTCACGATAGACTCGGTCGGCGTCAATCGACGTACCGATCAAACAAACGAGACCTGTCTCACCCCTGCCTGAAAGGCACCCGCACGCGATGTCCACCACCACCCGCTCAGACCTGCGCAACGTCGCCATCGTCGCGCACGTCGACCACGGCAAGACCACCCTGGTGGACGCGATGCTCCTTCAGGCCGGCGCCTTCTCCGCGCACCAGGCCGAGGGCGTCGCCGAACGCGCCATGGACTCCGGCGAGCTCGAGCGCGAGAAGGGCATCACCATCCTCGCCAAGAACACCGCGGTCCACTACGCGGGCCCGGCGGCCGAGGGCAAGCCGATGACGATCAACATCATCGACACCCCCGGTCACGCCGACTTCGGCGGCGAGGTCGAGCGCGGCCTCTCGATGGTCGACGGCATCGTCCTGCTCGTCGACGCCTCCGAGGGTCCGCTGCCCCAGACCCGCTTCGTGCTGCGCAAGGCGCTGAACGCCGACATGCCGGTGATCCTGGTGGTCAACAAGACCGACCGCGGTGACGCCCGCATCTCCGAGGTCGTCGACGAGACCTACGAGCTCTTCATGGACCTGCTCGACGAGTCGCACAGCCAGGACGCCCTCGACTTCCCGGTGGTCTACGCCTCGGGCCGCGCCGGCATCGCCTCGCTGGTGCAGCCGGAGAACGGCACGATGCCCGAGGGCGACAACCTCGAGCCGCTGTTCAAGACGATCCTGGAGACGATCCCGGCTCCGACCTACACCGAGGGCGCGCCGCTGCAGGCGCACGTGACCAACCTCGACTCCAGCCCGTTCCTGGGCCGCCTCGCGCTGCTGCGGGTGCACGAGGGTCACCTGAAGAAGGGCCAGAACGTCGCCTGGATGAAGCGTGACGGCAGCAGCAAGACCGTGAAGATCACCGAACTGCTCGTCACCGAGGGCCTCGAGCGCAAGCCGGGCGAGACGGCCGGGCCGGGCGACATCGTCGCCATCGCCGGCATCCCGGACATCACCATCGGCGAGACGCTGGCCGACCCGGAGAACCCGGTCGCCCTGCCGCTGATCCACGTCGACGAGCCCGCGATCTCGATGACCATCGGTACCAACACCTCGCCGCTGGCCGGTCGCGGTCCGACCAAGAACACCAAGGTCACCGCCCGCCTGGTGAAGGACCGCCTGGACTCCGAGCTGGTCGGCAACGTCTCGCTCCGCATCCTGCCGACCGAGCGCCCGGACGCCTGGGAGGTCCAGGGCCGCGGCGAGCTCGCGCTGGCCATCCTCGTCGAGCAGATGCGTCGCGAGGGCTTCGAGCTGACCGTCGGCAAGCCGCAGGTGGTCACCAAGGAGGTCGACGGCAAGCTGCACGAGCCGACCGAGCGGCTGACCATCGACGCCCCCGAGGAGCACCTCGGTGCGATCACCCAGCTGCTCGCGCAGCGCAAGGGCCGGATGGAGCAGATGACCAACCACGGCACCGGCTGGGTGCGGATGGAGTTCCTGGTCCCGTCGCGCGGCCTGATCGGCTTCCGCACGGAGTTCCTGACCCAGACCCGCGGCACCGGCATCGCGCACCACATCTCCGAGGGCTACGAGCCGTGGGCCGGCCCGATCCAGTCGCGCTCGCAGGGCTCGCTGGTGGCGGACCGTTCCGGTGCGGCGACCGCGTACGCGATGACGAACCTGCAGGAACGCGGCGTGATGTTCGTCGAGCCGACGACCGAGGTCTACGAGGGCATGATCGTCGGCGAGAACTCGCGCGCCGACGACATGGACGTGAACATCACCAAGGAGAAGCAGCAGACCAACGTCCGCTCCTCCACCTCGGACAACTTCGAGAAGCTCATCCCGCCGAAGAAGCTGAGCCTCGAGCAGTGCCTGGAGTTCTGCCGCGACGACGAGTGCGTCGAGGTCACCCCGGACTCGGTGCGGATCCGCAAGGTGGACCTGGACAAGAACGACCGGGCCAAGACTGCTGCTCGGGCGCGGGCTGCGACCAGGGGCTGAGTCTCAGCACCCGCTCTCCAGGTTTCGAGGCTCAACCACCGAGGCGGTTGTAGACCGAGCCCCTGGTCACCTTCGAGGGCTCGGTCGCCGGCGCGTCGGCCTCGCAGCTGATCGCGTAGACCCCGCGCGCGTCCGGCCAGCTGCGCACGTCGATCTCGGCGACGCCGACCAGACGGCGGTCGGTGGAGACAGAACGCAGGTACGCCGTGCAGGCGCGGTCCAGGGGTCGGTAGAACGCCGGGTCGACGTCGAGGTAGCTACCGCGTGCTGTGCGGCGTACGGCACCCCGGCCCGGGAACGTGCCGGCCGAGGCCGCACCGGTGACGTCGAGCACCGCGATCCGTTCGCGGTCGTGCGCCCGGGCGCAGTCGACGAAGATCCGGGAGCCGCTGGCGATGCAGGTGCGCTGCTGGGTCGGCAGGCTGCTCGAGCGCAGCGCGGCGTAGCGCAGCGGACCGGGGTCGTCCTGGGTCAGCGTGCAGGCGAAGACCCGCTGGCCACGGTTCCACTGCTCCACCGTGGCGGGCGACCAGCCGAGGTGAACACCGGCGGGTGCGGCCGGCTGGAGTGAGGCACCGGCGACACCGCTCTGCCGAGCAGCCGTCGCCAGGGCCTTGTCCATGCACGCAGCGCTGACCTCGGCGGAGAGCTGGGAGAAGTCGAGGGTCTGGGTGCGCATCAGCGCGCCGTAGTCGGTCACCGGCGTCGCGAGGTCGCTGGCGCGGACCAGCCGGTAGACCTCGACCCCGTGGTCCTGGCTGCACGAGCGCCTGGTCCGGAACGCCGGCCGGTCCTGCAGCGCGTACGCCGCGTCGAAGTAGGTGATCCCGAAGGTGCCGGCCAGCTTCAACGCGAGCTGCGGGTCCTCGCCGAGCAGCTCACCGGTCCAGCAGGTGTGCGCGGCCAGCGCGAGCTTGGTCGCCGGGCGGGCCGGGGCCGGCTGCGGTCCGGCGCTGGTCGGGGTCGCGCCCAGCGGCTGCGGCTCGGGGATCGCGCTGCCCATCGAGCAGCCGCTCACCAGCGACGACGCAAGCAGGAACCCGAGGACGAACCGAGCCCGTCGCGAGGACAAGGTCTAGTACGCGCCGTGCGAGATCACGACCGCCTTGACGGTGCGCAGGATGATGACCAGGTCGATGACCATCGACCAGTTGTCCACGTAGTAGAGGTCCAGGCGCACCGACTCGGCCCAGGTCAGGTCCGAGCGGCCGGAGACCTGCCAGAGGCCGGTCATGCCGGGGCGCACCAGCATCCGGCGGTGCACGTCCTGCTCGAACAGCTCGACCTCGGCAGGCAGCCGCGGGCGCGGGCCGACCAGGCTCATCTCACCGCGGAAGACGTTCACCAGCTGCGGGAGCTCGTCGATCGAGTACTTCCGGATGAAGCGGCCGAAGCGGGTGATCCGCGGGTCGTTGGCCATCTTGAAGGTGACCGCGTCGGACTCGTTGTGCTCCGCGAGATCGGCCTTCAACGCATCGGCGTTGATGATCATCGAGCGGAACTTGACCATCTGGAACTCTTCGCCGTTGATGCCGACGCGGGTCTGCCGGTAGAACACCGGTCCGCGGTCCTGCAACCAGATGATCAACGCGGTGGCGATCAGCAGAGGCGAGAGCATGAAGACCACGGCGGTCGACGCGACGAGGTCGAAGGCCCGCTTCATCCAGCCGCCGGCGCGGTCGCTCTGCGGCTCCTCGACCTGCACGAACGGCAGGCCGGCGACGTGGCGCATGTGCACCCGCGGGCCGGCGACGTCGGTCAGCGCCGGCACCACCAGCATGTCCAGGTCCAGGCCCTGAAGGGCCCAGCCGAGACGGCGCAGGTCGGCGGCCGAGGAGTAGGAGCCACCTGCCACGATCACGCCGTCGGCGGCGGTGTCGATCGCGACCTGCCGTACGTCCTCGATGTCACCGAAGACCGGGACGCCGATGTGCGAGGTGTCCTGACCGCCCGGCACGCACATGCCGACCAGGCGGTAGCCCATCCACGGTGCGCGCGCGAGGACCTCGACGATCTCCGCGATGGCCGCGGGCGATCCCACCGCGAGCATCCGGATCGACAGACGTCCCTCACGACGGGCGCTGTGCAGGGTCTGCCGGTCGATGTAGCGGACCAGCAGCAGCAGCGGCGCACCCAGCGCCAGGAAGATGATCGGGTAGCCGCGGGTCGGCTGGTTGTAGGACAGGAACCCGCCCATGCAGGAGATGCCGAAGGTGACGGCCGAGGCGATCGTGATCGCCCGGAACTCCTCGAAGCCGGCGCCGTAGTTGCGGGTCCGGTAGGCGCCGAAGAGCACCAGCATCAGCAGCCAGATGGCGATCAGGCCCGGCCCGAGCAACGGTGCCCAGTGGAAGGGGTACGGCGGCTCGGCCCAGTACTTGTCGACCGAGCGCTGCCACTCCCAGGCCAGCACCGAGGTCACGAACAGGACGCCGGCGTCGAGCAGGAAGACACCGATCAGCATGTGCCGGATGCGCTGGTTCAGACGCGGGCGCTGCGAGACGTCCTCGAGGCCGCTGGGCGCCTCGAACCCGTCGTCCTGGCCCGGCTCGGTCTCGTCCGCCACGTCGCTGCTCATCGGCGCCGGGTGACGGCGACCAGAGCCGGCTTCACGTCGACCAGGTAGACGAAGGCCGCGACGGTGCCGATCAGCGCCAGGATCCCGATGATCGATTGGAACAGGATGTTCGCCAGGAAGAACATCCCGAGCAGGACCGTCCAGAAAGCCTTGGTCTGCTTGTCCGCTGCGGGGAACGCCGCAGTCGGGCGGGTGATGGCATCGACCAGAGCCCAGAGCTTCACCCCGGTGAGCCCCACGTAGACCAAGAAGTAGACGTTGGTCTCGAGATCGAAGAAGTGCACCGCCACAGCCTAGAGCGCCGGGTACGCCTCGTCCCGACTACCCACGAGATGTCGGGACGCGAAAGAGCCCCCGGGCGGCGACCCGGGGGCTCTTCGAGTGACTGCGGATCAGGACGACCCGCTGTCTGCGATCAGGAAGCCTTCTTGGCAGCAGCCTTCTTCGCGGGAGCCTTCTTGGCAGCAGCCTTCTGGGCCGGAGCCTTCTTGGCAGCGGTCTTGGTGGCCGGGGCCTTCTTGGCAGCCTTCTTCGCGACCTTCTTGGCCTTCACGTTCGCAACAGCCTTGACGCCGTCCTTGCGGACAGCGGCGACGAACTTCTCACCCTTGGCGGCGAGGTCGGCGTAGGTGCTGTTCAGCTCCTCGATGGCCTCGTTCAGCTTGGCCTCGAACTTGGCCGGGAACTCCTTGGCGTCCTTCTGCAGGTCCGCGATGCGGGCCTCGAACTTGGCCTGGGCGTCCTTGGCGTCAGCCTGCAGCTTCTCGACACGGGCCTTGGCGTCCGCCTGGACCTTCTTGGCGTCGAAGTCGACCTTGGTCACGCGGGCCTGGGCGTCCTTGGCGTCAGCCTGCAGCTTCTCGATGCGGGTCTGCGCAACCTTCTGGGCCTCGGTCGCGTAGCCACGGGCGTACTCGACGGCGAGCTCGGTGGCGCCGGCGACGGCGAACAGCGGCTTCACGGCCTCGGTCTTGATCTGCTCGGCATTGAACTGGGTCTTAGCCATCTCAATTTCCTTCGGTTGGGTTCGCCGGCGCGGAGTACTCCGACCGGGCGTCTTCAGTGGGGGTGGGGGTGGTGCTCTCGTCCTGCTCGGTCGCCGTGCTCGCGTTCTCAGCCCGGAAGGACTGGTAGACCGCAAGCAGGGCCTGCTTCTGCCGCTCGGTGAGACCCGGGTCGGCAAGAACAGCAAGCTCCACGGAACGGACCTGGTCGTCGTCCGGGTTGAGGATCCCGGCCTGGACGTAGACCTGCTCCGCGGAGATCCGAAGTGCCTTGGCAAGCTGCTGCAGCACCTCGGCCGACGGCCGGCGAAGACCGCGTTCGATCTGGCTCAGGTAGGGGTTCGAGACCCCCGCCAACTCGGCGAGCTGACGCAGGGACATCTCGGCGGCGACCCGCTGCTCGCGCAGGTACCCCCCGAGCGTCTCGACGGTCATCCCGACCTTTGATTTCTTAGCCACGAGCCCATCTTGCTAACTATTGCTAGCACTAGGCAAATCGAGGAACGGTGAGACGGGTCACATTCCGCCGTGGGTCAAGGGAATTCGCCCTGGTTTCCCCTGCTAGCAACCTGCACGTCTACCCGTGCCCACCTGCCCGCAAACCTGCGCCTAGGGTGGGTTTCATGGATGCTGTCGTCGCCGAGGTCGTCCGCTCCGGGTTCGTCGAGGGGCGTCACCGCGGGACGGTCGTCGCGCTCGCCGCCGACGGCACCCGCGACCTGGTGATCGGCGAGGTGGACGCTGCGTTCTTCCCGCGCTCGTGCAGCAAGCCGCTGCAGGCCCTCGCGATGGTCCGGGCCGGCCTCGACCTGGACGGGGAGCTGCTCGCGCTGGCGTGCGCCTCGCACTCCGGGGAGCCCTTCCACCTCGACGGCGTCCGCCGCATCCTCGCCGGCGTCGGCCTGGACGAGTCCGCCCTGCAGAACCCACCCGGGTGGCCGCTGGCCGACTCGGCGCAGGAGGCCGTGGTCCGCGCGGGCGGGGAGCCGACCGTGCTGGCGATGAACTGCTCCGGCAAGCACGCCGCGATGCTGGCCACCTGCGTCGCGAACGGCTGGTCGACCCACGACTACCTCTCCCCCACGCATCCGCTGCAGCGGGCGATCATGGACACGCTGGTCGAGCTCACCGGCGTCCCGGTCGAGCACGCGGGAGTCGACGGCTGCGGAGCCCCGTTGCTCTCCACCAGCGTGGCCGGTCTGGCGACGGCGTTCTCGACGCTCGCGACCAGCACGAGCCCGGCGGAGCGCCGCGTCGCCACCGCGATCCGCGAGCACCCGCAATGGGTCTCCGGGACGACCCGCGACGAGCTCGCCCTGTTGCGTGCGATCCCGGGAGCGATCGCGAAGGCCGGCGCCGAGGCCGCCTACGTCGTCGCGCTGGCCGATGGCCGGGCGTTCGCCCTGAAGATCTCCGACGGATCGGCCCGCGCCCGCCCGGTGGTGATGGCCGCGGTGCTCGAGCGGCTCGGCGTCGACACCGAGCCGGGCGTGGACACCGTCGCCGTCCGCTCGACGGGGGCCTCCCCTCTGCTCGGGGGCTCCGCGGTCGTCGGCGAGATCCGGGCGGCCCTGGACTGAAGGTCTGGCACGATGACCGCGTGCCCGCCCAGTTCTGCCCGACGCCGCGCGCGCTCGACGACCTCGAGCTGCTGCTCAACGGCGGGTTCGCGCCGCAGACCAACTTCGACGACGAGACCCCGATCCGGCTGGCGCTCCCGGCCGAGCTGGAGGCCGAGGGCGAGGTCGAGCTCGTCGACCCCGAGGGCCTGCCTCTGGCGACCTGGACCCCGTCCGGCCTGACCGCGCTCAGCACCCCGTCGTACGGGCCCTTCCGGCGGTTGCACCTGGACCCGGCCAGCACCCGCGCGCAGCACTCCGGCGCGCTGACCGTTCCGGTCGCCGCCGCGCTCACCGAGTCTGACCTCGCCACGATCCAGGCAGCCCGGGAGGACCGCGAGGTCGTCCTGCTCGCCTTCGTCGGCTCGGGAACCCCGCAGCAGATCAGTCCGGTCGGACTGGTCCGGGCGTCACTGGCCGCGGCCGAGCTGCTCGGCAACGCCTACGTCGTCGCGGCCACCCTGGCCGCGCACGGCGACTCCGAGGCCGACCACGAGCTCGGCCAGCGGGTGGCCGCGAACTACGCGTCGGGCGAGATCCTCGCCGTGCCCGGCGCCGGCGACCTGCCCGCGGAGATCGCGCTGATCGTTGAGGCCGACCAGCCCGAGGAGCCGGGGGTGGTGGTGTTCTTCACCGGCCTGTCCGGCAGTGGCAAGTCGACCCTGGCCCAAGCGCTGCTCGACCTCATCCTCGAGGCCGGCCAGCGCACGGTGACCAGCCTCGACGGCGACGTCGTACGCCGGAACCTGTCGGCCGGCCTGACCTTCTCGCGCGAGGACCGGGAGACCAACATCCGCCGGATCGGCTGGGTCGCCGCCGAGGTCGCCCGCCACCGCGGCATCGCGATCTGCTCGCCGATCGCGCCGTTCGACGAGACCCGCCAACAGGTCCGCGCGATGGTCGAGGCCGCTGGCGCCGAGTTCGTCCTGGTGCACGTCGCCACCCCGCTGGAGGAGTGCGAGCGGCGCGACCGCAAGGGCCTCTACGCCAAGGCGCGGGCCGGCGAGATCCCCGAGTTCACCGGCATCTCCAGCCCGTACGAGGAGCCGCAGGACGCCAGCGTGCGGGTGGACACCACCGGGCGCACCATCGAGGATGCACTCGGCGACGTGCTCGCCGCGCTTCCCTTCGACCTCTGACCAGATTGCAGACATGACCCCCCTGCTGATCGACCTCTGGACCACCGACGCGCTCCGGATCCTGCTCGTCGCCTTCGGCGTCGGCATCGTCGTCGGCCTGACCGGCATGGGCGGCGGCGCGCTGATGACGCCGGCGCTGATCTTCCTGGGCGTCAACCCGGCAACGGCGGTCGCCAACGACCTGGTGGCTGCCAGCGTGAACAAGACCGTCGGCGCCGCCGTGCACTGGCGCAACGGCTCGCCCAACCTGCGGCTCGCCGGCCTGCTGATGGCCGGTTCGGTGCCGTTCGCGTTCGCCGGCGGCTTCATCGTCAAGGCCGTGGGTGACCAGGAAGCGCGCACCGAGTTCCTGACCACCGCGATCGGCTGGGCGCTGCTCCTGGCGGCCAGCAGCTACGCGCTGCGGATCTACCTGCAGCTGCGCCTGGTGGCGAACGGCAACGTCGTCCCGTCCGAGGAGCCGCGGGTTCGCGCCGTGCCGACGGTGCTCGTCGGTGCCTTCGGCGGCCTGCTGGTCGGCATCACCAGTGTCGGCTCCGGCTCGCTCATCATGGTCGCGCTGCTGCTGCTCTACCCGACGATGACCGCGTTGCGCCTGGTCGGCACCGACCTGGTTCAGGCCGTGCCGCTGGTGATCGCCGCGGCGATCGGGCACGTCGTCAACGAGGGCGTCGAGTGGGTCGTGCTGATCCCGCTGATCGTCGGGGGCAGCCCCGGAACCTTCCTCGGCGCGAAGATGACCAACTGGGTCTCCCAGTCGGTGATCCGGCGCGGCATCGTGATCGTGCTGACCCTGACCGGGCTGAAGATGCTCGGCGTGCCGCCGGAGACGATCGGCTTCATCGGGGCGGGGGTCCTCCTGCTCGGCCCGCTCGCCTGGGGCTTCATCCGGCAGCTGCACGGTCTCCCGAATTTCGACAACGATTCAACGGCCTGGCGCCTGCCCGAGGACAAGCCCACGGAGCGCACTCCGTAGCATCGGCCCATGATCCTCGCTTCGCTCGTCAATGAGTTCTCAGCCACTCGGTCTCGAGCAAGCTCGGACGCTCGATAGCCTCGACTCATGCGCCTCCTTCTGCTGCGCCACGGCCAGACGCACGGCAATACCTCCGGCGCGCTCGACACCGCGTTCCCTGGGCTCGACCTGACCGAGCTCGGCGTACGCCAGGCCGAAGCGGCCGCGCGCGTGCTGGCCAGCACCGGCCTCGACGGGCTCTACGTCTCCCCGCTGGTGCGCACCCAGCAGACCGCAGCTCCCCTGGCTGCCGTCACCGGCCTGGAGCCAGAGATCCTCGAGGGCCTGCGCGAGATCGCCGCCGGCGACTACGAGATGGCCACCGACCACGACTCGGTGCTCGGTTACATCGGCACCGTCGCGGACTGGATCGAGGGCCGCTACGACACCCGGATGGCCGGCAGCGAGGACGGGCACGAGTTCCTGGCCCGGTACGACGCAGCCGTCGGGTCGATCATCGACGCCGGGCACCGCACCGTACTGGTCGTCAGCCACGGCGCCGCGATCCGCACCTGGGTCTCCTCGCGGGTC
>JBJMIP010000398.1:0-3764 GCA_045806825.1 Marmoricola sp. | reverse complement strand
GGTGCCGAGCACCTTCTGCGCGTCCGGGATCACTCCGGCAGCGAACGCGATCTTCGGGCGGCCTACCGACGGCGAGACCAGGTCGGCGTCGACGTACCGGACCCCGTGCGGCAGGAAGGCCGGCCCCTTGGAGGTGACCAGCGTCAACCGCCCGGCGGTGCCGGTCAGGGCCGGCAGCCTGACGTCACCGTTGCGCACCCCGATCACCTTGTAGCGGGCCACCCCCTGGCCGGTGGTCACGGTGAAGATCTGACCGGGCCGGAGCTTGTCGAGGTTCCGGAACACCCCGCCGTACGCCGCGGAACGGCCCATCAGCACGGAGGCGCCGGGCTGGCCCGGGTACGGGGTGTCGGCGCGGTGCCCGACCCCGAGCTTCGTCTGCCGGGAGGCGGTGCCCTCGACGACGACCTCGTTGAGACCCAGCTCGGGGATCTTCAGCAGCGCGATCGGCGTACCGGGCTTGACCAGCTTCCCGTTCGAGTCGAGCTGCCCGATCGGCGTCGAGCCCTCGGCGAGCGAGAGCCGGAGCTGGTTGTAGAGGCTGTGCTGGGAGCTGAAGTGCTGGATCTGGCTGATCACCACGATGTTGAGCAGCAGGGTGAACAGCACCACCGAGAGGATCGTCAGCGCGTAGGAGACGTCGACCACGATCGACGGCCTGCGTTGGGAGTCCGGGATCCGGCTCACCTTCGGGAGATTGCGCGTCAGCCCGGGCAGGGGATTGTTCTTCCCCCACCCCGAGCCAGCGCTCTCACGGACCAGTGCCATCGGCTCAGCCCTGACCCATCGGAGTGGACCCACCGGACGGCTGCGTCGGGACCGACGCGGTCGGCGCCGGCCAGCTCGGGGCCACGAAGGCTGTCGACGTCGCCTTGGTACGCCGGTCGAGCGACCGCGCCAGCAGCGGCGGGGCCAGCACCAGCAGGAAGACGAACAGCACGCACAGCACCAACGCCAGCTGCGCCGAGCCCCAGGTGCTCTGGCCACTGATCACGGTGGCGGTGTTCTGCGGGTTCGCGCCGGCCGCCTGAGCCTGCGGGTCGCCGCAGACGCCCGTGTCGGCGTCACAGCTCTGGTTCCCGCTCGGGCTCACGCCCCCGGATGGAACCGCATTCGGGTTGTTCGGGTCCGTGACTCCGTTCGTCGCCCCGCCGCTAGGGTTGCTCGGGTCGTTGCTGCCCTGGGCCGGGGTGACCACCACAGCGCCCTTGTGTGCCCACGGCGCCTGGCAGGCGGCGTTGCAGTCGGTGGGGAACGGCGCGGTGTCGGTCAGGACGTTGTGCGACGGGCTGTCACCGGGTCGGAACGTCGGGTTGTTGCACGGGTTCGAGGTGCCTGACTTCACGCCCGCCTTGGTGTTGCTGATCTGCTTCTTCGTCGCCGCGTCCACGCCGGGGATCTGCAGCACCTGGTCCATCGCCGCGAGCACCAGGTTCATCGGCAGCGGCGAGTAGCCGAGCGCTCCCATCGTGCGCTGGCCCTCGCACAGGTCGAACGTCGAGAAGTAGCCCAGGGTGGCGCCCTTCCCGGTGTTGAAGCTGCCGTGGGTCTGCTTGGGCACGATCAGGTAGGAGTACGCCGAGATCGGGTACGTCCGCGGGTCCTTGTAGGCGTAGACCCGGGACAGGTCCTGCGACAGGTAGTTCAACGAGGTCTTGTCCTGGTTGATCTTCGCCTGGCTCAGCGCCACCGCGACCGCCGAGTCGGTCGGCACGGTGTAGTAGCCGGCCGCGTTCTTGATCTTCGCGACCGGGAAGCCCACGCCGAGCGCGTAGGAGTACTCGTCGTAGTTGATCGTGTACGGCGTGTTCGAGGTGTAGGTCGTGACGCCGTTGGAGCCGGACTGGGCCGTGAAGTTCGACAGGCCCTGGTACGGGTAGTAGGAGGTCGCGTGCTTGGCGTTGCAGCCGGTCTTGGCGCAGAGCTTGGCGTAGTCACCCGGGAACTGGCGCAGCATCCAGAGCGTGAACTGAGCGGTCGCGCCGGACCCGTCCGAGCGCACCACCACGGTGATCCGCTGGGCCGGCAGGGCGGCGCCCGGGTTGGTGGCAGCGATGACCGGGTCGTTCCACTTGGTGACCTGGCCGGAGAAGATCTTCGCCAGCGCCAGCTGGGAGAGCTTCAGCTGGGTGTAGCGCTTGCCGCCGACCGGGAGGTTGTACATGAACGACGTACCACCCGCGACTGCCGGGACCAGGCCGTACTTGAAGTTCGGGCGAGCGGAGTCCTGCGGGTCCGAGGTGTCACCGGTGTACGGGATCTCCGAGACCGCGAAGTCGGCCAGGCCCTGGGCGAAGTTCTTGCGCCCCGAGGACGAGCCGTCCGGCGTGAAGTCGACGGTGACGCCCTGCGCCTTCACCGCCGAGACCCAGTCGGACATCGCGTTGCCGGCCCAGGAGGAGCCGTTGCCGCTGATCCGCGCGGTCGGCGTGCCGAACGCCGCGGCGAAGAGCGCACCGGTGCTCAGGATCAGCGCCGCGATGACAGCGGTGATCGTGGGTCGGCGCAGGCTGCGTCGGGGGGTCATCGGGAAGCTCCCTCGTTCGGGTTGTTGAATCGGCGCCGCTCCTCGAGCTGCGCCTTGATGGCGGCGTGGTTGCTCTCGATGCGGTTCAGGTCGCGCACGGACCGGGAGGCCCGGCGCTGGAGCTGACGGTTGCTGAGCACGCCGGCCTGCTGTCCGCCGATCGCGCGCGCGATCACGAACAGCACCAGCACCAGCACCAGCAGCAGAGCGGCGGTGGCGTACCCGCGGGTGCGCATGTCCGGCTGCGGGCTCTTGATGAACTCCAGGGCGGCCAGCGGCAGCGAGATCTGCGGGCCGTTGAAGGGGTTGAAGTTCAGGTTGTTGGTCACGCCCGAGGTGAGCAGGACCGGAGCGGTCTCGCCGATGCCGTGGGCGGTACCGAGGATGATCGCGGTGGTCAGACCCGAGCGCACCGTCGGCAGCACCACCCGGCGTACGGTGCTCCACTGGCCGGCGCCCAGCGCGAGACCGGCCTCGCGCAGGTTGCCCGGCACCAGCCGCAGCACGACGTCGGCCGAGCGGATCATGATCGGCAGCATCAGCACCGTGATCGCCAGCGAGGCGGCGAAGCCGTTGAACTGCTTGGTGAACAGCAAGATGATCGAGGCGTAGATGAACAGACCGGCGACCACCGACGGCAGCGCCGTCATCGCCTCGACGACGGTCCGGACCAGGCGGGCGAAGCGGCCGCCGATCTCGTTGAGGAACAGCGCGGTCGCGATACCGAGCGGGATCGTGAGCGTCAGAGCGATCCCGATCTGCTCGAGCGTGCCGACGATCGCGTGCTTGACGCCACCCTCGGACAACGGTGCCAGTGGTCCGGTCAGACCCATGTCGCTGGTCAGGAAGCCGAACCGGATCGAGCCCAGGATCTTGGCCGCCTGGAAGAGCACGAACCCGATCACCAGCGCCAGGATGCCGACGACCAGGAGACCGGCGGCCCCGATCATCACCCCGGAGAAGCGGTCCTTCACTGCCTGGAGGTCCTCGGTGAGGCGGGTCAGCACGGCGTAGGTCACCAACATCCAGCCGAACGCCGTGATCGGGATCCAGCCGCCGCCGATCAGCCCGAGCACGGGGCCGACGAGCAGGCCGAAGGCGATCGCGGCGATCAGCGCGCCGGGCAGGGCGAGCCGTTCGTGCAGGGGGGCACCGAAACGGACCTTCTCCGGCTCCGCGGTGCGCGGGGCCAGGTGCGCGGTCGGGACGACCGTCGAGCCGACGTCGTGGCTCTGCG
>JBJMIP010000397.1:0-2715 GCA_045806825.1 Marmoricola sp. | reverse complement strand
TCCGGATCAGCCACCCATCCCGGTGCAGCGGCCAGGGCGCGCGCCCCGAAGAGGGCGGCGGCGTCCTCGGCGTCCAGGCTCGGCACCGGGTAGAGGTGCTCCCCGGTGACACCCAGTCTCTGCCTGCTGGTCGTGAGGACGTGCAGGCCGGGGCACCCGCGTAGTAGGGCCGTCGCCAGCGCGGCGCTGGCTTCGAGCAGGTGCTCGCAGTTGTCGAGCAGCAGCAGTCCGGGCCCGTCACCGACGAACGCGACGAGCGCAGCCGGGTCGAAGACCTCGCCGGGCGACGGCGCGTCCATCGCGGCGCTGACCAGGTGCCCGACCAGAGCCGGGTCCTGGAGGTCAGCGAGCTCGGCGACCCAGACCCGCTCCCCGAACCGGTCGGCGAGACGGTCGAGGGCCTCGTTCGCCAGGCGGGTCTTGCCGAGCCCTCCCACCCCGATCAGCGTGACCAGGTGGTGGTCCTGAACCGCTCGCGCGACGTCCTCGATCTCTTGTCGTCGACCGACGAAGGCGGTGAGGAACGCCGTTCTGGCTGCCACCTCCGGATCGTAGCCAGGTCAGCGATGGGGCGAAGCGACATTTGTCCGTATCGAATCTCCGTAGTGCCACGGATGCGCGGTCGCCGACGGGACCCGGAACATCGAGGGGGAGCAAGGGGGACCCGATGATGACGCTCGACCGGGTGGCGAGAATGATCAACGACCTGGCCGTCGACGCACGACCGGAGCGGCACGACGCCGAGATCGACGACGCGTACCGCTATGCGCAACGGCTGATGGGCGACGACGACGGTGCGACGATGCTGGTGGTGACGGCCTACCTCCGCCTGCTGGCCGACGAGCGCGCCGGTCAGGTCCCGCCCAGCGCCCGGACCTACCTGATGACCTCGATCAACTGCCAGTTCCAGCGCATCGCGGTGCGATCTGCCGGACGGCCCTGGTTCCGGCGCCGGCCTTCGGCCCGCTGAACCTCAGGTGACCGCGAGGATCTCGGTGATCGCGCGGCCCAGCTCCTCGCCTGCGTCCTCCTGGAGGAAGTGCCCGGCGCCGGCGATCGTCCGGTGCGGCATGCCCCGGGCACCGGGTACCCGCTCGGCGAACACGGTCTCCCAGCCGCGGGTCGCCGGGTCGCCGTCGGAGTAGCAGGTGACGAACGGCTTCTCGAACTGCTCGAGCGCCCGCATCGTGCGGCGACCCAGCCGTGCACCGACGTCGTTGCGGGTCAGCGGCAGCAGCGCGGTCATCTGGCGCAGGCCGGCGGTCAGGCGCGGGTCCGGGAACGGCGCGTCGTACGCCGCCAGCACGTCGGGCTCGAGCGGGGTGGTGGTGGCCGCCCCGATGAACAGGCTGGGCTCGAGCCTCGGCGCCCGCTGGGTGTAGAGCAGGTAGTCGACCAGAGCCTCCTCCAGCACGACCCGGGACTCCCCCGTCCCGTGAACCGCCCAGGTCAGCCGGTCGGCCAGCGCCGGGTCGGCCGTGTGCAGGATCGTGTTCGCCGCGATCACCCGGGCGAACCGGTCCGGGTCGGCGGCGAGGACGCTGAGGCCGATCGGGCCACCCCAGTCCTGGGCGACCAGGGTGATGCCGTTCAGGTCCAGGCCGGTGACCAGGCTGTGCAACCAGCCGACGTGCCGGGCGAGGGTGTAGTCGGTGTGGTCGGTCGGCTTGTCCGAGCGACCGAAGCCGATCAGGTCGGGAGCGATCGCGCGCAGGCCGGCGTCGGCCAGGACCGGGATCACCTTCCGGTACAGGTAGGACCAGGTCGGCTGGCCGTGCAGCAGCAGGACCACCGGGCCGTCGGCCGGCCCTTCGTCGAGGTAGTGCATCCGCAGCGGCGCCAGCTCGTCGGCGACGACGTCGAGGTAGTGCGGCTCGAACGGGAATCCGGGAAGGACCGCGAACTGCTCGTCGGGGGTCCGGGCGATCTCGATCACGGGCGACAGTGTGCCCTGACCGGCGTACCTCAGGCGGCGAACCCTCCGGCCCGGAGCGCTCCTGCCACCCGCATGGTCCGGTCGACCAGGTGCTCGAGCGCGCCGCGCACCTCGCCGGGGATCTTCCCGTCCTCGCTCTCGACGTTGGAGACCCCGTACGGATTGCCCTCCTCGAACTTCACGGGATCGGTGTAACCGGGCGCCACCAGGACCCCGCCGAAGTGGATCACCGTGTTGTAGAGCGCGAGCAGGGTGGTCTCCTGACCGCCGTGGGCGGTCTGGGTCGAGGTGAAGCCGGCGTAGACCTTGTCCGCGAGCTCACCGCGCTGCCACTCGCGTCCCATGGAGTCCAGGTACTGCTTGAGCTGGCTGGCGATGTTGCCGAACCGGGTCGGTGTACCGAGCAGCACCACGTCTGCCCAGGTCACGTCGTCCACGGTGGCGTCGGGTTCCTCGGCGGTCGCCTCCCGGTGCGCCAGCCAGTCCTCGTTGGCCTCGATCGCCTCGTCTGGGGCGAGCTCAGGGACCTGACGCAGCCGGACGACGGCGCCGTTCGACTCCGCCGCCTCCGCGAGGTGCCGGGCCATGGAGTCCACGTTGCCGGTGGCGGAGTAGTAGATGACCGAGACCTTCAAGGCTTCGTTGCTCATCTTTGGTGCGTACCCGGGACGCGCGGGGCTATGCGCGATGCGCGCGATCGACGTACGAAAGCGTGGAGCCGCCTGTCGGAATCGAACCGACGACCTAGTCATTACGAGTGACTCGCTCTACCGACTGAG
>JBJMIP010000396.1:0-5157 GCA_045806825.1 Marmoricola sp. | reverse complement strand
CGGGACCGGCCGCCGCGACCCACGAGGACCACAGCGTGTGATTGCGGGTCAGACCTCGCCCGGAGAAGTGCCGGGCCTCGGTGCAGGTCAGGGTCAGGTCGCTGCCGTCGGCCGAGGGCAGCACGTGCGACTGCTCCCAGTCGAGCTCGATGATCCGGTCTGCCGGGACGTTCCAGCGGCGCAGGTGCTGGCCGATGCCGAGCGGCACCACGAACGGCATCGAGCGGTGCTCGGTGAGCCAGTCGATGGTGGCGGTGTCGAGGTGGTCGTAGTGGTCGTGGGAGATCAGCACCGCGGACAGCTCGGGCAGCCCGTCCAGCTCCATCGGGACCGGGTGGCTGCGCTTGGGGCCGACGGTGGCCGACGGCGAGACGCGGTCGCTCCAGACCGGGTCCAGCAGCACCCAGTTACCGGCGATCTCCAGCAGCACGGTGGCGTGACCGAGCCACGTCGCAGCGAGCTCAGCGGCCTGCACGGGAAGCTCGGGCGTGACCAGCGGGACCGGCCGTGCGGGACGACCGATGTCGCCCTTCTTGGCGAACTCGATCGCCATCGAACCCTGGCCCCCGACCTCCACCACGTACGACGGCAGCCGGTTCTGGAACACCCCGTCCTTGTACTGCGGCGAGGCGTCGTACTGGCCGGTGATGGCGCCGGGCATCGCGCCCATCGCGCGGCGCAGCCCCCGGGTCGCGTTCGTCACCGGGGACACCAGGGCGGCCGACACACCGACGGCGGTGGCCAGGAACGGGACCTTGAAACGACTCACGGTCCCATTGTGTCCCCCGACCGGTTGCAAACCCCTGCAACCGCCCCAACGGAATCCGAACGACGGACGAACACTGCCGAACCGCCCGAGGCGTCTGGCAAGGTCGGGGTATGAGCGAGAAGAACGTCCTCGGAGGCGAGCTCGAGCCGTGCGGCGCCGACCCGCTGACCGGCTTCTACCGCGACAGCACCTGCACGGTCGGCCCCGAGGACCTCGGCGTGCACGCCGTGTGCGCGGTGATGACGGCGGAGTTCCTCGCCCACCAGCAGCAGGTCGGCAACGACCTGGTCACGCCGCGCCCGCAGTGGCAGTTCCCGGGCCTGGTCCCGGGCGACCGCTGGTGCGTGGTGGCCGCCCGCTGGGAGCAGGCCTACCAGGACGGTGCAGCCGCACCCGTGGTGCTGGCCTCCACGAGCGAGATCGCGCTCCAGGTGGTGCCGTTCGAGCACCTGGCCGAGCACGCGGTCGACGTACCGGACGATCCTGGAGCGCTGGGCTGAGCCGAGTGGCTAACCTGCGCAGGTGACCAAGCTGATCGCGATCTACCACGGTTCCGACGTCTCCGCTGCGCTGCACGACCCGGACCTGCACGCCGACCTGGGAGGGGCCGGCGCGACCGCGATAGAGGTCAACGTCGACGACGCCGACGTGGCACCGGCGATGCGTTTTGGCCCCGGCGCGCCGATCACGGGGTTCCTCACGGTCTGGACCGACGACGTCGGGACCACCACGGCACTGATGAGCGCGCTCGGCACCGAGGCGCACGTGTACCGGGTCACCGAGCACCGCCCGGTCGAACCGCCGGCGGTCCCGCTCGGCGAGCGCGCCGACGCGTTGGCGAACATCGCGGTGCTGCGCAAGCCCGAGGGCATGAGCCAGGAGCAGTACCTGGAGATCTGGCTCGGTGGGCACACCCCGATCGCCTCGGAGACGCAGCACACCTTCGGCTACATCCAGAACGTCGTCGAGGAGGCGCTCACGCCCGGCGCGCCGGTGATCTCCGCGATCGTCGAGGAGCTCTTCCTGATGGCCGGCATGACCGACATCCACGCCTTCTACGGCAGTGGCGGGGACGACGCCGAGCTGGGCCGGCGGATCGAGAAGCTGATGACCAGCGTGGCGCGTTTCGGCGCCGACCAGGGCCTGGACCTGGCGCCGACGAGCAGGTACGTGTACCTGTAGAAAAAAGTTTGGGACCCGTGTCGAGAGGCGCATCACCCGTTCGACGTACGTGCACAGAGCAACTCCCCCACCTACTGAAGGACTGATCAAGATGCCGCGTTTCATGGGATTCGTGCGGATGGACGACAACCAGGGCATGCCGCCGCAGGCGCTGTTCGACGCGATGGACACCTACATCGGTGAGCAGGCGCAGCTCGGCCACTTCCTGGACGGCGGCGGCCTCTTCGGCCCCGAGGACACCGTCAACTTCGTGGTCCGCAAGGGCGAGACCACCCGGGTCGACGGCCCGTACGCCGAGGCCAAGGAGGTCGTCGGAGGCTGGGCACTGCTCCAGTACGACACCGTCGAGGAGGCCATCGCCGGGCAGGCCGAGTTCGCCGAGCTGCACGCGAAGTACTGGCCCGAGTGCTCGATGGTCGCCACGCTCCGGCAGGTCTCGGACGAGGCCCCCGAGGCCGCCGACGCCTGAGGCCGGACCAACCGCCGAACGCTCGCTCACTCCTTCGAACGGTCGCTTGCTCACGTGCTCGCGGGAGCGAGCGACCGTTCGGCGGCGAGTTTGTGACGACTCGACGGTGTGTTTGACCCCATTCGGCGGGACTTAGGCTGGCTGCGTGCCAGCTGACTCCACTGCCGACGCGATCACCGCCACCTGGCGGGCCGAGTCGGCCCGCCTGGTGGGCGCCCTGACCCGGATGACCCGGAACGTCGAGCTCGCCGAGGACCTCGCCCAGGACGCGTTGGTCGCTGCCCTCGAGCAGTGGCCCGCCCAGGGCATCCCCACCAACCCGGCCGCCTGGCTGATGACCACCGCCAAGCGCCGCGGCATCGACCAGATCCGGCGCAACGAGACGCTGCGTCGCAAGACCGACGAGCTCGAGCACACCGCGAGACAGGAGGATCCGATGCCGGACCTCGACTCGCAGGTCGACTACATCGAGGACGACGTCCTCCGGCTGATCTTCCTGTGCTGCCACCCGTCGCTGACGCCCGAGTCGCGGGCCGCGCTGACGCTGCGCATGGTCGGCGGCCTCACCACCACGGAGATCGCCCGCGGGTTCCTGGCCACCGAGAGCACCATGGGTCAGCGGATCTCCCGGGCCAAGAAGACCCTGACCGAGGTGCGGGCCGAGTTCGAGCTGCCGACCGGCGCCGACCGCGAGAAGCGCCTCGACGACGTGATGGCCGTGATCTACCTGATCTTCAACGAGGGCTACAGCGCCACCGCGGGCGACGACTGGATGCGACCCGAGCTCGCCAACGAGGCGATGCGGCTGGCGCGGATGCTCTCCCACCTCGCCCCCGAGGAGCCCGACGTGCTCGGCCTGCAGGCGTTGCTGGAGATCCAGGGGTCGCGGATCCCGGCCCGCACCGACGCCGAGGGTCAGCCGGTGCTGCTCGAGGACCAGGACCGCTCCCGCTGGGACCAGCTGCTGATCAAGCGCGGGCTCGGCGCACTCCAGCAGGCCGAGCTGCTCGCGGCCCGCGGCAAGCCCGTCGGCCGCTACTTCCTGCAGGCGGCGATCGCTTCGCAGCACGCGCGGGCAGCGCGCCCCGAGGACACGGACTGGCGCCAGATCGCGATCCTGTACGACGTCCTGGCCGAGGCTGCGCCGGGGCCGGTCGTCGAGGTCAACCGGGCCGTCGCGCACGGCCGCGCCTTCGACGCCGGCGCCGGGCTCGCCGTGCTCGAGGCGCTGCCCCCCGACGCCTTGGGCGACTCCCCGCTGATCCCGAGCGTGCACGGCGACCTGCTCGCCCGCGCCGGCCTGCACCGCGACGCGGTCGAGGCGTTCACCGAGGCGGCGCGGCGTACCCGTAACGAGGGCGAGCGGACCCTGCTCGAGCGGCGGGCCGACGAGAGTCGGGCACTGCTGTCCGAGTCGCGCTGAGCCTGGTCCTATCGACGCGGATCATGAGTCCGCCACCGGGCGCCTGCGAGCGGCACCGCGCCCAGGAGGCGGCCGCCTGACCTGAATATCACAGCGTTATTGCCAATCGCGGGCCAGGGCTCTATGGTTTTGATCACACCGTTATACAAGTCCTGGATGCCCCTCCCACACCTCGCATCTCCGACGCGAAGACCCGGTCTCCTCGCGTCCGGAACGGAAGAAAGCATGGTGCCCGCAGTGACTCTCTCCCTGACATCGAAGACCCTGACCCGCTCGGCACGTGTCGCCGCCACGGTGGCCGTCGTCGCGTCCCTCGGCTTGCTCGGCGCCGCCCCCGCCCATGCGGCGGCCGACATCGTCGGCCTTCCTGCCGCGCCGACCGCGGCGACGGTGACGTGCACCGCCGGGAACACGGCGGATGTCGCGACGCCGGCCGAGCTCAACGCCGCCTACGCCAACACCGCCATTGCGTGCATCAACCTGACGGCCGACATCGGCTACACCAGCGCGGCGCCGTTCACGGGGTACCTGACCTCCCTGGACCGGTCTCTGTCGATCAACGGCAACGGCCACGCCCTGACCTTCGGGGCGGCCGCCGCGTACGGCAACCGGCCGTTCTACCTGGGCAACCAGGCGGAGAACGGAGCGCCCAGGACCTTCCAGCTGCACGACATCGACGTCAACTACGGCTGGGACGCCTACCTGGTCTCGGGACCCTCCGAGCAGGCCAACGGCTGGGACATCGTCCTGGACACCGTCGACCTCGGCGGGATCCCGGGCTGGGGCATCGGCTCCCCGCCGGGACGCCCTGTCTCCGCCTACCTCGCCGACGTCTTCCTCGAAGGCACGGGCGACGCGAGCGACATCTACGGCCGGTTCTTCCCGCAGAACCTGGTGATCGCGCCCGGCGCTGACTGGACCCTCGCCCCCGCCGCCGCCGGGGCGAACGAGCCCCCGATCGACATGAGCTACGGCCTGGTCTACGGCGATGCCGGTTCCGGCAAGGTGTGGGTGCTGGGCACCCTCGACGTCGAGGGCGGGGCCTACAGCGCGATCCTGGGGTTCGGTGGCATCTACGTCGGCTCCGACGGCGCGCTCGACGCGACCAGCAACTACGCGGGCTACAGCTACGGCGCCCTCACCACGGCCGCCAACACGGCCGGCACCGGCCAGCTGTGGGTCGACAACGGCGGCGAGCTGTCCGTCACCAACGACGGCGGCATCGCGATCTTCGCGATCGCCGGCGCCCCGCTCGACCTGCGCAGCGACCCCGGCGCCACCGTGGTCGTCACCGGCACCAGCGACCCCGCCTGG
>JBJMIP010000395.1:0-5878 GCA_045806825.1 Marmoricola sp. | reverse complement strand
GGAGGTGCCGCGGATGTTCTCCCTCGAGGTGCGGATCCCGCCCGAGGACGGCGTCACCGCATGGCCCTCCCGCTTCTGGTCACGGTTCACCACCGCGGTCGGCGACGACGTGCTGCTCAACGCGGCCGCGCTGACCTACCTCTCCGACGTCTCCGCGGACCTGCACAGCTTCCAGACCGACGGGTTCATCCCGGCGGCGAGTCTCGACCACGCGGTCTGGTTCCACCACCCGGCGCGTCTCGAGGACTGGATCTTCACCGACTACACAGCGCGGACCATCGCCGGGAACCGCGGTCTCTACACCGGCTCGCTGTTCGACCGCTCGGGCCGGATGGTGGCGAGCATCGCCCAGGAAGCGCTCTACCGGAGGTTCCGCTGATGTCCGTCTCCTACTCCTTCGCCGACGGCGTCGCCCGGATCACCCTGGACGACGGCGACCGCGGCAACCCGGTCCACCCCGCCTCGGTCGCGGCTCTGCGCGAGGCGGTACGTCGCTCGGGTGCCGACGGCGCGCGCGTGGTCCTGCTCGTGGCAGCGGGCCGGTTCTTCTCGGTAGGCGGCGACATCGCCCAGTTCGGGGCGGCCGAGGACATCGGATCCTTCGTCGACGACCTCGCCGAGGAGCTGCACCGCACGGTCAGCGAGCTGGTCCGCTCGCCGGCGATCGTGGTCTCCGTGGTGCAGGGGATGGCCGCGGGCGCCGGCTTCCCGCTGGCCGCCGCGGCGGACATCGTGCTCGCGGCGCGATCAGCGAAGTTCACCCTCGGCTACACCAAGATCGGCTTCAGCGTCGACGGCGGCACCAGCCTGCTGGTGCACACCCTGGGCCTGCACCGGGCGTTGCGGCTGGCGCTGCTCAACGACGTGATCACCGCCGAGGAGGCCTACGCCGCCGGACTCGTGGCCCGGGTGGTCGAGGACGAGGAGCTCGCCGCGACCGCCGACGCGATCGCCGCCCAGCTGGCGGCAGGCCCGGCCGGGGCGCAGGCCGCCACCAAGCAGCTGCTGCGCACGGTGGCCGAGGAGTCGCCCGAGAGCGTGCTGCGCGCCGAGTCGCTCTCGATCCGGGCCCGGGCCGGCGAGCCCGACGGTCGCGAGGGTGTCGCTGCGTTCCTCGACAAGCGGCCGGCGACGTTCAGCTAGGGCATCAGCTCGAGCGCGAGCCGCCGGGCCGTCGCCAGGATCTCCTCGTCCGGGGCGTCGATGCCCGAACCGACGAATCCGGCCATGTTGATCGTCATCAGCGCGAGCCGTACCCGGAGCTGCTCCTCGACCGAGGCCTCGGCCGGCGCTAGCAGGCTGTACAGCTCGGACATGCAGGCGACCATGCCGCTGCGGTCGGGGCGGATCTGGTGGATCACGTGCCGGTTGGCCATCACGAAGCGGAACGCGGTGATGCCGTGCGCCTGCATGATCGTGGTCCAGCGCTCCAGCACGTCGCGGCGCAGCTGCTCGTCGACCGGCTGCTGGCGCGCCCAGTCGACCAGCTCGGCCACCTGGGCCTCGATGTCGACGAGCAGCGCGAGCACGATCGCGTCCTTGCCGTCGAAGTGGTAGTACAACGCGGCCTTGGTCATCCCGAGCTGCTCGGCGATCTCGCGCATCGACGTCGCCTCGTAGCCCTTCTCCGCGAACAGCGCGAGGGCGGAGTCGAGGATGCGGTCGCGCGTCGCCGGAGCCGTGATGGACACGGGAGGGAGCATAAACCGCTTGCTGACCGATCGGTAAGTAGATTATTTTACCGGTCGGTCAGCGTGGGTGAATTCTTGGCGGAGGGCGCGGGAGAGCATGGCGGAGCAGGACCAGGATCAGGAGCAGGACCAGGAGCAGGCGGCGCTGACCCCGCGGCAGATCATCACCGCGATGAGCGGCCTGGTGGTCGCGATGCTGCTGGCGCAGCTCGACAACATGATCGTGGCGCCCGCGCTGCCCACGATCGTCGGTGACCTCGGCGGGCTCAACCACCTGTCCTGGGTGGTGACCGGCTACATCCTGGCCTCGGCCGTCGCGACCCCGCTGTGGGGCAAGCTCGGCGACCTGTTCGGCCACAAGTACACGTTCATGACCGCGATCGTGCTGTTCCTGATCGGCTCGGCCCTGTGCGGCCTGTCCCAGAACATGACCCAGCTGGTGCTCTTCCGTGCCTTCCAGGGTCTGGGAGCCGGCGGACTGCTGGTCGGGATCATGTCGGTGGTCGGCATGCTGGTCCCGCCCCGTGAGCGCGGCAAGTACATCGGCGTGATGATGGCGGTGATGCCGGTCGCGATGATCGGCGGCCCGCTGGTCGGTGGCTTCATCACCGACCACGTGTCGTGGCGCTGGAACTTCTACGTCAACCTTCCGCTGGGCGCGCTGGCCCTGGTGGTGATCTGGTCCACGCTGCACCTCTCGCACGAGACCCGGCCCAAGGACAAGGTGATCATCGACTGGTGGGGAGCGGCCGTACTGACCGTGTGGATCGTCGCGCTGGTGCTGGCGATCACCTGGGGCGGCAGCGAGTACCCGTGGGGCTCCTGGCAGATCTCGAGCCTCTTCGCGCTCGCCGCGGTCGGCCTGGTGGTCTTCCTGCTGATCGAGCGGCGGGCCGCGGAACCGGTCATGGGTCTGCACCTCTTCTCCAACGCGAACTTCAGGCTCTCCACGCTGCTCGGCTTCGTGGCGGGCTTCGCCATGTTCGGCACGATCACCTTCCTGCCGCAGTTCCAGCAGTTCGTGCAGGGCCAGTCGGCCACCAACAGCGGCCTGCTGCTGATGCCGATGATGGGCTCGGTGATGCTGCTCTCCCTCGGCGGCGGCCAGATCATCAGTCGCACGGGTCGCTACAAGGTGTTCCTGATCGTCGGCATGGTCCTCCTGGGCGCCGGCCTGTACCTGTTCTCGACGATGGACGTGGGAACCTCGACCGGGCGCACCGCGGTGTTCATGGTCGTCCTCGGTGCCGGTCTGGGGTGCCTGATGCAGACCACCAATCTCGTGGCCCAGAACAGCGTCCCGGTGCGCGACCTGGGAGCAGGCACCGGCACCTTCACCTTCGTACGCACCCTCGGCGGGTCGATCGGGGTCGCGCTGCTCGGGGCGATGTACACCCACCAGATCACCTCCCACATGGCTGGCGTGAGCGTGCCCGGCTCCAGCACGCCGGGCAACTTCAGCGAGCTCACGCCCGCGAAGCTGAAGGAGATCGCGGCCGCCGGACAGGGACGGGAGCTGGTCGATCGGTTCCGCGAGGCGATCGCCAGCGGGACCCACGCGATCTTCCTGCTGGCCTCGCTGCTGACCATCGTCGGGTTCGCAATCGCCTGGTTCGTCCGGGAGGTTCCGCTCCGCGGAAGCACCCCCTCGACTGCCGAGAATGCCGTCGCGACGGTCGAAGAAGTGGGAGTCTGATCCAATGGCCGTCGTCGAGAGCGCCGGGAGCGCCGGAAGCACCCAGACCGCAGCAGCTGCTGCGGTCGCTTCACGTCGCCTGTTCTCGGTCCGGGCCCTCGTGGAGATCGGCTTCCTGGCTGGTCTGGCGGTCATCTACAACCTGGTGCGTGCCGGCGGCGGCGCCGCCCACCAGCTCGCCGGGGAGACCCACGCCGAGGACATCGTCAACCTCGAGGGTTGGTTCTTCGACAAGGTCGAGCTGGGCATCAACCACTGGGTCGCCGGGGTCACCGTGCTCGCGGTCGCGGCCTGCTACTTCTACGCGCTGATGCACTACGTGGCCACGCCGGTGGTGCTGCTGATCTCGCGCAAGAAGGGTGGTTGGAAGTACTGGCGCGGCTACTGGGCTCTGGTGCTGGCCTGCGCGATCGCGCTGGTCAGCTACGCGAACTTCCCGGTCGCCCCGCCCCGGTTGATGCCCGGCGACGGCGCGATCGACGTGATGCGCCAGTTCTCGAACTTCGGCTGGTGGGGCGACGCCGCCTCGGCCCCGCGCGGGCTCGGCGACGCCACCAACCAGTACGCCGCGATGCCGTCGCTGCACTTCGGCTGGTCGCTGTGGTGCGGGATCCAGATGTGGGGCTTCGGTTCGCGCAAGTGGAAGGTCGCCGCCGTCACGTACCCGACCTTGCAGGCGCTGGTCGTGATCGCCACCGCGAACCACTTCGGCCTCGACGTGCTCGGGGGCGCGGTCTGCACCCTGACGGCGTTCGGGATCGTGACGCTGGTGGGCCGGGCCCTCGGCAAGACCGGGCCTCGCGCCGCCGCACGTACCCCCTAGGGGTATGCTGTTCCCATGGGACAGCACTCCTACATCGCCAACAAGTCCAAGGACGACTACCTCAAACGGCTGCGCCGGATCGAGGGCCAGGCCCGTGGCCTGCAGCGGATGGTCGAGGAGGAGCAGTACTGCATCGACATCCTCACCCAGGTCTCCGCGATGACGAAGGCGCTGCAGGCGGTCTCGTTGAGCCTGCTCGACGAGCACCTCGGTCACTGCGTGCTCGAGGCGGCCAGGGCCGGAGGGCCGGAGGCGGCTGAGAAGCTCAAGGAAGCATCGGACGCGATCGCCAGGTTGGTGAAGTCATGAGCACCTCTCCGAGCAGCGCCACCTACACGGTCACCGGGATGACGTGCGGTCACTGCGTCGCCTCGGTCACCGAGGAGATCAGTGAGCTCCCCGGTGTGAGTGCCGTCGACGTCGTGCTGGAGACCGGCACCGTCACCGTCACCAGTGCCGAGCCTCTCGAGGAGTCGGCCGTCCGCGCCGCGGTCGAGGAAGCCGGTTACCAACTGTCATGAGCACGTCCGTCGAGCTCGAGCTGACCGGGATGACCTGCGCCTCGTGCGCGAACCGGATCGAGCGCAAGCTCAACAAGCTCGACGGGGTCAGCGCGAGCGTGAACTTCGCGACCGAGAAGGCGCGCGTCGAGTTCCCGGACACGGTGACGCCGGACGCGTTGGTCGCCGCGGTCGAGGCCGCGGGCTACGGCGCCCGACTGCCCGGGCCAGCGCTTGCCGTCGAGCGCAGCGAGGCGGGACGCCTGCTGGTCTCCGCCGCGCTCAGCGTCCCCGTCATCCTCCTCGGGATGGTGCCGGCCTGGCAGTTCGACAACTGGCAGTGGCTCTCGCTCTTCCTGGCCACGCCCGTCGTCCTCTGGTGCGGTGCGCCGTTCCACCGGGCCGCCTGGACCAACCTCCGTCACGGCACCACGACGATGGACACCCTGGTCTCGCTCGGCACGCTGGCTGCGTTCGGGTGGTCGTTGTGGGCTGTGTTCGCCTCGCACCACCTCTACCTGGAGGCCGCGGCCGGCGTGACGACGTTCCTCCTCGCCGGCCGGTACGCCGAGTCGCGGGCCAAGCGGCGATCGGGTGATGCCCTCCGCGCGCTGCTCGAGCTCGGGGCGAAGGATGTCGGCGACATCCGGGTCGGCGACCTGTTCACGGTGCGGCCGGGGGAGCGCGTGGCCACCGACGGCGTCGTCGAGGAGGGCGCGTCGGCGGTGGACGTCTCGATGCTCACCGGCGAACCGGTGCCGGCCGAGGTCGGTCCCGGGGACGAGGTCATCGGCGGTTGCCTGAACGCCAACGGCCGCCTGGTCGTCCGCGCGACCAGGGTCGGTGCCGACACCCAGCTCGCGCAGATGGCCCGGCTGGTCGAGGAGGCTCAGTTCGGCAAGGCCCCGGTGCAGCGGTTGGCCGACCGGATCAGCGGTGTGTTCGTACCGATCGTGATCGCGCTCGCGGTCGCGACCCTCGGCGTCTGGCTCTTGTCCGGGCACTCGGCGACCGACGCCTTCACCGCCGCGGTGGCGGTGCTGATCATCGCCTGTCCATGCGCGCTGGGCCTGGCCACACCCACCGCTCTGCTGGTCGGCACTGGCCGCGGCGCGCAGATGGGCATCCTGATCAAGGGCCCCGAGGTCCTCGAATCCACCCGCAAGGT
>JBJMIP010000394.1:0-5746 GCA_045806825.1 Marmoricola sp. | reverse complement strand
GGCCGCAACATCGACATCAACGAGGTGGAGTCCGCGCTCGCCCGGATCCCCGACATCGCCCAGCTGTGCGTCGTACCGGTGCCCGACGAGCTGCTGGGGGAGCGGGTCGCCGCCCTCGTGGTGACGACCAGAGCCGACCTCACGCTGGAGGACGTCACCGCGCACCTGGAAGCCGACGGGTTCCCCCGGGCGAAGTGGCCGGAGTTCGTGTTCGTCCTCGCCGACCTGCCGCAGAACCGGGTGGGGAAGCTCTCCCGGCCCGACGCGGTCGCGCTGGCGGCCCAGCTGGTTCGCACGGAATGACCTGAACTCATCTCAGTCTTGCTAGCATGGGCTGCGCGCGGGTCCAGCAGCGGGCGTACCGCGCGAACGACGTGGAACGGGGTACGCAGATGGTGGCAGTGCAGGAGACCGAGGGGCCGCGCTCGAAGCGCGCCCTGATCCTCACCGCGGCGATCGAGAGCTTCGGCAAGGACGGCTACGAGCACACCAAGTGGGCGACCATCGCCGACGAGGTGGGCATCGGCCAGACCGCGCTCTACCACTACTTCGAGTCCAAGGCGCACTGCCTGCTGACGATCATGAGCCTGGAGCTGTCCCGTTCGCTGGAGCGCTTCCGCGACGTCACCACCGGTGTCGAGCCGGCGGACACCGCGCTGCGGGCAGCGATCGAGGCCGCCTACGACGTCAAGCCGCGCGAGGTGCTGCAGATGCGCATCCTGCAGAACCACATCGACCTGCTGGCCACGCCTCGTCCTACCGAGAAGGAGGAGGTCGAGCGGCAGCGGGCCCGCACCCTCGTGCGGGACATCGAGCAGGAGTGGACCGCGCTGATCGAGCGCGGCATGAAGTCCAAGGACTTCCCGAAGCGGGATCCGCACGCGATGGCCACCATCGTGCTCGGCATGATCGTCAACGTCTGGCGCTGGTACCGCCCCGGCGGCCCGATGACGTTGGAGCAGGTGCGCGAGCTGATCACCGCAGCGGTTCTGCGGGTGGTGGGACCCTAGCCTTCCGGGCTAGTAACTGAACCGAGTTCATGTCAGAATGGACTCATGTTCAACCTGATCGTGCTTGCCGCCCGCCCCCATGACTGGACCCACGACGAGTTCATCGGCTGGTGGCGGGGCGAGCACGCCGAGGTGACCTACCCGCTGCCCGGCCTCCGCCGGTGGCTGCACACCGAGCTGTCCGAGAGCAGCGACGAGAAGTCGGCGGGCTGGGACGGCCTGTCGGTGCTGAGCTTCGACTCCCGCGAGGCGCTCGACGCAGCGCTGGCCAGCGAGGAGTGGCAGGCCGCTGTCGCGCACGTCGGAGACATGCGCGGGCGCAGGATGATCTTCACCGGCGACGAGGCGACGATGGTGGCCGCGACCCCGGTGCCGTGATGCACGACTGGGCCGAGCCGGGAGCCTACGAGGTCGCCGCGGGTGTCTTCCGGATCCCGCTCGCCATGCCCGGCGACGGCTTGCACGCGGTCAACGTCTACGCGCTCGAGACCGCGGACGGGCTCGCGATGGTCGACGCCGGCTGGCGAACCCCGACCAGTCTGGACGAGCTGTCGGCCGCGTTGCGAGGAGTCGGGCACGACGTCGCGTCGGTCCACGACGTGCACGTCACCCACATCCACCGCGACCACTACACGTTGGCGATCGAGCTGCGCCGCAGGTTCGGCACCCGCGTCGGTCTCGGGTACGACGAGGCGCCCAGCCTGCACCAGCTGCTGGAGATCGCCAGCAACGTGCCCGTGACCTCGCTCGAGCAGCTTCGCCGGTCCGGTGACGGCGCCCTCGCCGAGGTCATCGAGGAGCTGACAGCCTCGGTCGAGTTCGACGCCGAGTCGTGGGAGAAGCCCGACACCTGGCTCGAGCCCGGAGAGCTCGCCGTCGGCGGACGCGTCCTCGAGGCGGTCGCGACGCCCGGGCACACCCGCGGGCACCTGGTCTTCCACGACCTCGCGGGCGGTCTGCTCTTCGCCGGCGACCACCTGCTGCCGACGATCTCACCCTCGATCGGTTTCGAGCTCGGGGAGTGGGACCTCCCGCTCGCGGACTACCTCGCGTCGCTGGAGCTCGTGCTCGTCCGCCCCGATGCCGTGCTGCTGCCCGCCCACGGTGCGCCCGGGCCGAGCGCGCACGCACGCGCCACCGAGCTCCTCGAGCACCACGGCGTGCGACTGGCCGAGACGGTCCAGGCACTCGACCGGCTCGGCCCGTCCACAGCATCGAGGGTGGCGCAGGCGCTCACCTGGACCCGGCGCCGCCGTGCGTACGCCGACCTCGACGACTTCAACCGGATGATCGCGACCTGCGAGACCCTTGCCCACCTCGACGTCCTGGTCGCCCGGGGCCAGGCGAGCGAGGTTGCCCGGCCGGGCGGGTCGGTGTTCGCGCTCTGCTGACGCTGCGGGATCGCAATCCAACGGCGTGCACCGGTCCCACGTGGAGACGCAGACCTCCACCCGCGTCGTGTGCAGGCGACCGTCGGCTCGAAGCGAGAACTCTGACCCGGATGTCGCAGGGGTCAGACTGCTCCGCTCTCGGCAATCTCTTCCGCAGTGGGCTTGTGGTTCGGAGCCAGGAGTCCGACGGCGACGTTGATCGCGGCATAGGCTGCAGCGATCAGCAGGCCACGGTGAAAGCCCTGCACCAGAGCGTCTGACTGACTGAGGCCGTGGTGGAGCGCGCTGCTGGTTCGAGCGGTGGAGCTCGTCACGATGATGGCGATGCCGACTGCGCCGCCTACCTGGAACGCGGCCGAGACCACGCCCGCTGCTGCGCCGGCGAGGTCGTGGGTGACGTCGACGACGGCTGTGATCTGAGCGGGCACGTTCAGTGCCATCAGGCCGAGCCCGAAGATGATCAGCCCCGGCACGATGCCGGTCCAGTAGTCGGTGCCGGCATCGACCCGCATGAGCAGCGCCAGGCCGACCACGCTGATGAGCGCGCCACCGACCTGCAGCGGCCGGGTTCCGGTGTGGTGCACGATCCGGGACACCAGCACGGCCGAGGCGACCACGGCGAGGCCGAGAGGAAGCAGCTCGACACCGGTCGCCAGCGCGGAGAGTCCTCGCACCCGCTGGACGAAGATCGCGGTCATGAAGAACATGCCGAGGAACGCGCCGCCGCTGAGCGCCAGCATGGCACCGCTGGTGGACAGACCGCGGGAGCGGAACAGGCTCAGCGGGACCAAGGGCTGGTCGGATCGCGCCTCGATCAGGAGGAAGGCTGCGAGGAGTATCGGGCTGGCGATCAGGAGTCCGATGACCTCGGGACTGCTCCACCCGAGGGGTTCGGCACGGATCACGCCGAGGACAAGAGCCAGGATCGCTGCGGTGATCGTGACTGCACCGGCGAGGTCGAATGTCTGGCGGCCACTGCTCGTGGCGCGGCTCTCTCGGACGAACACCGGGGCAAGTGCGATGACGAGCACGGCAACCGGGACGTTGACGTAGAAGATCCACGACCAGCCGACACTGTCGACCAGAGCGCCGCCGATGATCGCGCCCAACGAGCCACCGAGCCCGGCCAGGCCTCCCCAGACCCCCATCGCCAGGTTGCGCTCGCGGCCGTGCGCGAACGTGACGGTGATGATCGACAGAGCAGCGGGCGACAGCAACGCCCCGCCGAGACCCTGGACGGCGCGGGCGCCGATGATCTCGCCCTGTGACGTGGCCAGTCCGGCGATGAGAGACGACCCGGCGAACAGGGCGAGACCCGTCATGAACACAGCACGACGACCCAGCAGGTCGGCAGCTCGGCCGCCGAGGAGCAGGAACCCGCCGAAGACCAGCGTGTAGGCACTGATGATCCACTGCAGGTTCTCGGCGGTGAACCCGAGGTCGGCCTGGATGTCGGGCAGCGCCACGTTGACGATCGTGACGTCCAGCACGACCATGAACTGCGCAACGGCCACCACGGCCAGCGTCCACCAGCGGCTCCTGCCGTGGGGCCCGGTGCTGGCCGAGGGCGACGCTGGGCGGAGCTCGGCCGAAAGGGTCGTGCTGAGGCTGCTGCGGGGGTTGTTCATCGCTGTCGCTTTCTGGGAGTCGTGCTTGAAGGAGGGATGGAGGTTCGACCGACGCCTACGGCGACTGCTCGAGCAGGCCCGCGAGCACGTCGGGGCGCTCGATGGCGAGGAAGTGCCCGGCGCCGGGTACTTCGGTGAACGCGGCTTCCGGCACGAGGGTGCGGTTCGCCTCCCGGTCCGAGGTCCGCGACCAGTCCTCCTGGCCGTAGACGAAGTGAACGGGCGCAGTGACCTCGGGGTAGCGGTTCCGTGCCTCGATCAGGCTCGGCAGGTTCCTGAAGACCGCGCGCGCCACCGCTGGGTAGCCGGGGCGGCGCCCGACTCTGAGGAGCTCCTCGAGGTAGTCGTCTCGAAGAGCCGACTTGTCCCCCAGCCCCCCGCGGAGGATGGCGCGCATGACGGGCTTGGGCTCGACTGCCGCGAAGTGCGGGCCGATCCCTGGGGCGAGCACGCCGGACACGACGACCCTGGCGAGGAGGCTCGACCGGGCGATTCCACCTCGGTAGTCGTAGGGATTCACGGCGACGACGCCGGCAACGCGATCCGGGACATCCGCTGCCACAGTCAGGGCGAGGGTCCCTCCCATCGACTCTCCCAAAAGGGTGACGTCGCTGAGATCAAGCTCGGTCAGAAGGCGCACGACGGCAGTCCGCATGTCTGGTTCCTCGTACGAGGCGCCGGGAACGATCTCGGAGTAGCCCATCCCTGGAAGGTCCAGCGCGTACACCGTGAACCGATCCTGGATGAGCGGGATGAGGTGGCGGAAGTGCTCCGCCTGGGTGCGCACGGTGTGCAGCAGGACCAGCGGGCGCCCCTTGCCCCCGGCGAGGTAGCGGAGCCGGCCTCCAGAGGTGACGTCCTGCCCGGACGACTCCAGGTAGCGAGCCTCGGTACGGGGGATGACGATCGTGGACTCGGTGTCGGCGGTGCGGGGCATGGGCGATCTCCTGGTCTGACTCAAGTTATCTATAGTCAGGACCCTAAAGTGCTGGCTATGGAAAATGCAAGTCAGGTCGCTATGATCGGCGTCATGAGTGTTCAGCTGGAAGGCCGCCTGGCCACACGTGGTGATCAGCCACTGGGCGACCACTGCCCGATGGAACGGGCGCTGAAGGTGATCGGGAACCGCACCTCGTTGCTCCTGATCCGGGAGGCCTTCTACGGCGCCACCCGGTTCGACCAGCTGTGGAAGCGGGTGGGGATCACCGAGGCTTCCGCATCACAGCGGCTGCGCGCTCTCGTCGATGCTGGAGTGCTCGAGAAGAGGCCCTACCAGGAGCCCGGCCAGCGCAGCCGGAGCGAGTATCTGCTCACCGCCGCCGGGCGTGACCTGATCCCGGTCGTGCTCGGCCTGCTGCAGTGGGGCGTGGAGCACACCTCGCAGGCGCACGGAACGGCCCAGATCGTCCACCAGGGTTGCGGTGCTGAGGTGCGAGCGGTTGCCCGCTGCGCCGCGGGCCACGACGTGCCCGACACGGATCTTGTTATCGCTTCGGCAGCGACCTAGGTGCCGCGCACTGGTCGTCAGACCTACATCTCGACCCCGTAGTGGCTGCGAAGGATCGGTCCATCGTGAGGAGCAGGCGCTCGAGGACCGCCTCACGTTGCTGGCCTCAGGCGCGCGGTCAGGGATGGAAGATCGCGGACTTGCAGAGTTGAAGACCATGCCGCTCGCGGTGGTCCATGCCCCGTGACGGTCTGGGGCCAACCCGCGGAG
>JBJMIP010000393.1:0-3129 GCA_045806825.1 Marmoricola sp. | reverse complement strand
GACACGATCAAGTGGGGCCGGTACGGCGACTGGCTGGAGAACAACATCGACTGGGCGTTGTCCCGGAGCCGCTACTGGGGCACCCCGCTGCCGATCTGGCGCTGCGCCGAGGGCCACCAGACCTGCGTGGGCTCGCTGGCCGAGCTGTCCGAGCTGACGGGTACCGACCAGTCCGGCCTCGACCCGCACCGGCCCTACATCGACGCGATCACCTTCGGTTGCCCGGTCGACGGTTGCGGCGTCACGGCGACCCGGGTCCCCGAGGTGATCGACGCGTGGTTCGACTCCGGCTCGATGCCGTTCGCGCAGTGGGGCTACCCGCACGCCGAGGGCTCGAAGGAGAAGTTCGACGCGGCGTACCCGGCCGACTTCATCTGCGAGGCGATCGACCAGACCCGGGGCTGGTTCTACACGCTGATGGCCGTCGGCACGACGGTCTTCGACCAGTCGTCGTACAAGAACGTGCTCTGCCTGGGTCACATCCTGGCCGAGGACGGTCGCAAGATGAGCAAGCACCTCGGCAACATCCTGGAGCCGATCTCGCTGATGGACGAGCACGGCGCGGACGCGGTGCGCTGGTTCATGGCGTGCGGTGGATCTCCGTGGTCGGCCCGACGCGTCGGGCACACCACCATCCAGGAGACGGTCCGGAAGGTGCTGCTGACCTACTGGAACACGGTCGCGTTCCAGGTGCTCTACGCCGGCACCTCGGACTGGTCGCCCGGCGATCCTGCGCCCGCGGTGGCCGACCGGCCGGCACTGGACCGCTGGGCCCTCTCCGAGGCGCACCGGCTGGCCGGCGAGGTGACCGAGGCGCTGGAACGCTTCGACACCCAGCGGGTGGGCACGCTGGTCGCGGCGTACGTCGACGACCTGTCCAACTGGTACGTGCGGCGTTCGCGCCGGCGGTTCTGGAAGGGCGACGCCGCCGCGCTGGCCACGCTGCACGAGTGCCTGCACCTGGTCACGCTGCTGATGGCGCCGATCACGCCGTTCATCACCGAGCGGGTCTGGCAGGACATGTTCGTCGTCGTCGCGACCGAACCCAGCACGGCCACCGGCGTGCCCTCCTCGGTGCACCTGGCCGCCTGGCCGACGATCGACCCGAGCCTGGTCGACGACGATCTGGATGCGCAGATGACCACCGCCCGCCGGCTGGTCGAGCTCGGCCGGGCCGCCCGCGCCGATGCCAAGGTGAAGATCCGGCAGCCGCTGCGGCGCGCCCTGGTCGGGACCGCGGCCTACGAGCGGCTCTCCGAGGAGCTGCGCGCCGAGGTGTCCGACGAGCTGAACCTCGGCGGCCTGGAGCCGCTCAGTGCCGCGGGCGCCGATCTGGTCGACCACTCCGCGAAGGGGAACTTCCGTGCCCTCGGCAAGCGGTTCGCGAAGGAGACCCCGAAGGTCGCCGCCGCGATCGCCGCGACCGACGCCGCAGTGCTCTCGGCTGCGATCGCCGCGACCGGCCGGGGCACGGTCGTGCTGGACGGCGCCGAGGTCGAGGTGCTGGCTGACGAGGTGATCATCTCCGAGCGCCCGCGCGAGGGCTGGTCGGTGGTCAACGAGCAGGGCGAGACGGTGGCGCTCGACCTCGAGCTGACCGACGAGCTGCGTCGCGCCGGCCTGGCCCGCGAGGTGATCCGGATGATCCAGGAGGCTCGCAAGAACAGCGGCTTCGAGGTCTCGGACCGGATCGCGCTGACCTGGACCGCCTCGGAGTCGACCGGCGAGGCCTTCGCCGAGCACGCCGCGATGATCGCCGACGAGGTGCTGGCCGCCTCGATGGCCGAGTCCGACGACCCGGCCTCACTCACTCAGGGTGACGAGGACCTCGGCTTCCGGTTCAACGTCTTCCGGGTCTGAGGTCGAAGCAGAAAGGCGCCCCTCCGCGTGGAGGGGCGCCTTTTCGCTGAGGTGCTGTTGCTCAGGGCTTTGCGTCCTCGGCGTCCTCGCCCAGGATGCTGCGCAGTCGCTTCGGCGAGTGCTCGGCACCCAGGGGCGCGGCGGTCGCGGTGGCGCCGTCGAGAGCCTCGAGCTGCTGGCTGAAGTAGCTCTTCAGACGGCTGCGGTACTCGCGCTCGAAGGAACGCAGACCCTCGATCTCGCTGTTGAGGTTGTCCTTCTCCTTCTCGAGGTTGCCGAAGATCTCCTTGCGGCGGGCCTCGGTCTCGGAGTCCAGCATCGCGGCGCGGGTCCGGGCGTCGGACTCGAGACGGTCGGTCTTGGCCTTGGTCTCGGCCTCGAGCCGCTCGGCCTTGGTGCGGGCGGCACCGACGATCTTGTCGGCCTCGTCCTTCGCACCGTCGACGAGCTCGTCGGCGTTGCGGGTCGCGATCTCGAGGAGGCGGGCGGCGGCGCTGGACGCGTCGGCCACGGTCGCGACCTTGAACTCCTGGACCGGGGCAGGCGCAGCGACCGGGGCAGGAGTCGGCGGAGCGATGGGCTCCGGCTCCTTGAAGACCGGCGGCGGCGTCATGGCGGCGGTCTCGCCGCCACCGCTCTGCGCGGCGCTGAGCTTGGTCCGGAGGTCGTCGTTCTCCTTGTTGAGGCGCTCCAGCTCCGACTCGACCTCGTCGAGGAACTGGTCGACCTCACCCATGTCGTAGCCCTCGCGGAGCCGGACGGGAGTAAAGCGCTTGTTGCTCACGTCCTCAGGCGTCAGCGGCATGACCTCACCCATTCTTCGTTAGTCGGACAAAACTCGTATGAAACATGGTGCGGAACTGAACAATAGCCGCTCCCGGGTCACGAGGCATTCACGGCCTGTCAGGCAACGTTCAGGCTAGGCCCAGACCGCCTGGTTGATCGCCAGCAGCAGGTAGCAGACCAGCAGCACGGCCAGGAAGCTCAGGTCGAGCGCCACCCCACCGATCCGGATCGGCTTGAAGACCCGGCGGAAAGCGTGGATCGGCGGATCGGTGACCGAGTACACCACCTCGAGCAGCACCAGCACGACGCCGCTGGGCGACCACGAGCGCGCGAAGACCTGGATCCAGTCCACGACCAGTCGGACGATCAGGAAGCCGATGAAGATCTTCAGGGCCAGGTCGATGCCGTAGCCGATCGGGTTCAAAGCGGCTCAGCTCTGGTTGAAGAAGCCGTCCTCAGCGACGAGCTCCTTCGCCTCGGCTG
>JBJMIP010000392.1:0-7908 GCA_045806825.1 Marmoricola sp. | reverse complement strand
GCCTCCTCGATCGGCATGTCGAGGACCTCGGCGATCGTCTTGCCCTTGTAGTGCACCTCGAGCGTCTCGCGGTTGTAGCGGGCGCCGTGGCACACCTCGCAGGGGACGTAGACGTCCGGCAGGAAGTTCATCTCGATCTTGATCGTGCCGTCACCGGCGCAGGCCTCGCAGCGGCCACCCTTGACGTTGAAGGAGAACCGCCCGGGCTGATACCCGCGGATCTTCGCCTCGGTCGTCTCGGCGAAGAGGCGGCGGATGTGGTCGAAGACGCCGGTGTACGTCGCCGGGTTCGATCGCGGCGTGCGGCCGATCGGGCTCTGGTCGACGTGCACGACCTTGTCGAGGTGCTCCAGGCCGTTCACCGTCTTGTGCCGTCCGGGCACCTGCCGGGCCCCGTTGAGCTTGTTCGCCAGGACGGTGTAGAGGATGTCGTTGACCAGCGTCGACTTGCCCGAGCCGCTGACCCCGGTGACCGCGACGAGGCATCCCAGCGGAAAGCACACGACGATGCCTCGGAGGTTGTGCTCGCGTGCGCCGACCACGGTGAGCTGCCGGCTCCGCTCGACCTTCCTCCGGCGATCCGGCAGGGGGATCTCACGCCGACCGGAGAGGTACATCCCGGTCAGGGAGTCGGGGTGCTCGAGCAGGCCAGGCACCGGTCCGGAGTAGACGACCTGCCCGCCGTGCTCCCCCGCGTGAGGCCCGATGTCGACGGCCCAGTCCGACGCGCGGATCGTGTCCTCGTCGTGCTCCACGACGATGAGCGTGTTGCCCAGGTCACGCAGCCGAGTGAGGGTCTCGATCAGCCTGCGGTTGTCCCGCTGGTGCAGCCCGATGCTCGGCTCGTCGAGCACGTAGAGGACGCCGACCAGGCCTGAGCCGATCTGGGTCGCGAGCCGGATCCGCTGCGCCTCGCCGCCGGACAGCGTGCCCGCGGCCCGGTCCAGCGAGAGGTACTCCAGCCCGACGTCGAGGAGGAAGCCGAGCCGGGCCTGGATCTCCTTGAGGACGCGCTCGGCGATCTGCCGCTCCCGCGGGCTGAGATCGAGTTCGGCGAGGAAGGCCGCGGCCTCGCGGACGGGCAGGTTGCACACGTCGGCGATCGACCGGCCGCCGACCAGCACCGCCAGCGACTCCGGCTTGAGCCGTGCGCCCTTGCAGGCCGGGCAGGGCACCTCTCGCATGTAGCCCTCGTAGCGCTCCCGGCTCCACTCGGACTCGGTCTCCGAGTGACGGCGCTGGACGAACGGGATGGCTCCCTCGAAGCCGGTCGAGTACGACCGCTCGCGGCCGTACCGGTTCCGGAACTTCACGTGGACCTGGTGGTCCTGCCCGTGGAGCAGCGCGTGCCTGGCCCGCTCGGGCAGGGCGCGCCAGGGCGTGTCGACGGTGAACCCGAGGTCCTCACCGAGCGCCTTCATGAGCCGGACGAAGTAGTCCGCCGAGCCGTTGGCCCAGGGTGCGATCGCACCCTCCGCGAGCGTGAGGTCGTCGTCGGGGACGAGCAGGTCGGGGTCCACCTCGAGCCTGCTGCCGATGCCGGTGCACTCGGGGCAGGCTCCGTAGGGATTGTTGAAGGAGAACGACCGCGGCTCGACCTCGAAGGAGGAGAGCTGGTGCTCGTTGGGGCACGCCATCTTCTCGCTGAAGCGCCGCTCGCGGTCCGGCGAGCCCTCGGGCTCGTCGACGAGGTCGACGGTGAGCACGCCGCCGGCGAGCTCGAGCGCCGTCTCGACGCTGTCGGTCAGGCGCCGCTTGCTCGCCGGCTTCGCCACCAGCCGGTCGACGACGACCTCGATGGTGTGCTTGAGCTTCTTCTCCAGCACCGGAGGCTCGGCCAGCGACACCGTCTCGCCGTCGACCCGCGCCCGCGAGAAGCCCTTCGTCTGCAGCTCGCGGAACAGGTCGGCGTACTCACCCTTGCGGCCCCGGACGACGGGCGCGAGCACCTGGAAGCGGGTGCCCTCGGGAAGCTCGAGCAGGCGGTCCACGATCTGCTGCGGCGTCTGCCGGGTGATCAACTCACCGCAGACCGGGCAGTGCGGCCGGCCGGCGCGCGCCCAGAGCAGGCGCAGGTAGTCGTAGACCTCGGTGATCGTGCCGACGGTCGAGCGCGGGTTCTTCGAGGTGGACTTCTGGTCGATCGAGACGGCCGGCGACAGGCCCTCGATGAAGTCGACGTCGGGCTTGTCCATCTGGCCCAGGAACTGGCGCGCGTACGCCGACAGCGACTCGACGTACCGGCGCTGGCCCTCGGCGAAGATCGTGTCGAACGCGAGGGACGACTTGCCCGAGCCGGAGAGGCCGGTGAACACGATCAGGGCATCCCGTGGGAGGTCGAGGGAGACGTCCTTGAGGTTGTGCTCCCGGGCTCCTCGGATGATCAGCTGGTCGATCAACTACTTCCCCATCTTTCGAACATCTGTTCGCGCGCAGTCAGTTAAGCACACAGGATGGCACGAGGCACCGACAGCGGCATTGCGCCGGGGTTAAGACTGGTCCTATGCCGACCTCCCAAGAGCTCGAGAGCCTGCACCACTCCGATCAACGACTGCTGCGGACCGTCGATTCCCAGTCCCCGGACGACTGGCGGGAGCCCTCGCTGCTCCCCGGCTGGACGCGGGCGCACGTGGTCGCCCACCTGGCTCTGAACGCGGAGGGCTTCGCCGGGGCACTGGAGGGGCTGGCCGCTGGGGAGCAGGTCGCCATCTACCCGTCCCAGGAGGCCCGGACCGCCGGGATCCACGAGCTGGCCCAGACCGGGACCAGCGAGATCCGCGAGCGCCTGTTCGCCGCGACCCAGCGCCTGCGCGACGTCTTCGAGCGCCTGACGGCCGAGCAGTGGGAGGGAAACGTCAACCGGCTCCCGGAGGGGCCGGTCTGGCCGGCGGCGGACCTGGTCGAGGCGCGGCAGCGAGAGGTCGAGATCCACCACGCCGACCTCGGTCTGGAGTACACCCACGAGAGCTGGCCGACCGCGTTCGCGACCACGCTGCTGGACAGCAGCACCGCCACCCACGACCTGTCGCCGGACTCCCCCGTCTTCGCCGTGACGGCCACCGACCTCGGCCGCACCTGGTCGGTGGGCGCGGACACGCCAGTTGTCTCCGGCACTGCCAGTGCGCTGGGCTGGTGGTTGATCGGCCGCGGCGAGGGTGAGGGCCTCGAGGCCGACCCCGGACCGCTGCCCCCTCTCGGGCCCTGGCAGCGCGCCCGCTAGGGCCGGAAGATCTCGATCACCGTCTGGGCGGTCGAGCCGCCCGGCAACAGCCAGATCCCCATCGGCGCGGACAGGTGCTTGGCAGCCAGCTTCGTGAAGGCGGAGCACGGGACGGGTGCACCTTCGGGCGTCTTTCCGAGGTTGACGTTCCCGGTGCACGACGTCGCCGCGTTCATCAGGAACGTGACCTTGGCCCCTTCGTCCGCGTCGTAGTAGTCGTTCGGGAACGGGTACTCGAGCCCGTGTGCCGCGGCGTACGCCTTGCCGGCTGCCCCGGTCGTGTAGGTGTGGAACGGCTGCACCACGATCTTCGACGCGGTTGCTGAGACCAGGTGACCCGAGAGGTACTTCGCGAGCACCGCCCCGTCCGAGGCGAACAGGGCTGAGCCCAGCACCGACGCGGTCTCGGAGTGCCCGAAGTAGTCGAAGATCACCACCTTCGACTTGGGCAGGTACCACGCCTGCGGGTGGAAGGTGCGCCCCGCGCAGGATGCCGTCCACCGGTTCCAGTCGGCGTGGTGGGAGCCGACCGCTCTGATGCCCTTGTCGAACCCGTTCTCGGTCTTCAGCGGCACGAACTTGCCGCTCTGCGGGACGAACGGGCACTGCGAGACATCGGTCGCGTGATACCAGCCGTTGCTCTCGTCGGGGGCGTAGTTCGAGTTCTCGGCACCGGGCAGGCGGCTGCCGTAGTCGATCTCGATCTCACCGCAGCCGAAGAAGTCGCGACCGCCGCTCCGCGGGGACAGGCAGACGGTGCCCGTGCCGCCTACGACTGCCGACGGGGTCGCCACCCAGCCCGCAGGAACCTGGACCGACATGATCGATCCGACCGTCACGGTCGAGCCCGGTGCCCGGGTGGAGGAGAGCGTCGGCACCGTGGGCGAAACCGGCGCGGTGCTGGGCGGGCCGCTCGCAGCACTTGTCGTCGGCGTACCGGGAGCGGGCGTCGGGGACGCCTTCGGCGAGCCTCCGCACCCAGCCAGCAACAACAGCGCGGCGAAGCCGAGCACAGCACCCCGAGTTCTCATGACGCGCAACGTAGCCCCGCGAGGAGCCGCCGCGGAAGACTTTCCGGGCCCACGTCCTAGGCTGGCCGCATGACGTACACCGGCGAGGTGGCCCCCGGAGGGACCCCCGACACGCGCGAGCTCAGCCACCTGATCATCACCAAGGTCGCGGTCGACCCGCAGATGTCGAACAACGCCTACGTGCTGCGCTGCCGCGCCACCGACGAGCAGGTGCTCATCGATGCAGCCGCCGAGCCCGAGACGCTCTCCCGGGTCCTCGGCGACGGTCGCACGACGAAGGTGATCACCACCCACCAGCACTGGGACCACCACCGTGCCCTGGCCGACATCGTCGGCACCACCGGAGCAGTCGTCGTCGCCGGCGAGCCGGACGCGGACGCGATCACCGAGCAGACCCAGGTGAAGGTCGACGACCGCGTCGAGCACGGCGACCTCATCGAGTTCGGCGACGTCCGGCTCGAGGTCATCCGGATCACCGGGCACACCCCCGGCTCGATCTGCCTCCTGTACGACGACCCGGACGGGACCCCACACCTGTTCACCGGTGACAGCTTGTTCCCGGGCGGCGTCGGGAACACCTTCGGCGACGCCGACGCGTTCGTCAGTCTGATCAACGACGTCGAGGAGCGGATCTTCAAGCGACTTCCGGACGAGACCTGGTTCTACCCGGGTCACGGGAACGACGGACAGCTGGGCGTGGAGCGGCCGAGTCTCGGCGAGTGGCGCGAGCGCGGCTGGTAGCCCAGGCTCGGGCCAGTTGTGACGCGCGGATCGCGGCAGATCCGTGCGATTGCCGACCCAGCCCGGGAGCTCAGGCCGAGCCCGCTCCCGGCGGTGGGGGCCCGCTGTGAACGGCCGGTCCCAGGGTGGGCCGGTAGTAGTCCGGCTGGCTCGTGAACGCGTCGTCGGAGTAGAGGGTGTGAGTGCTGCTCACCTCGAAATTGGTGGCCGCCCCGACTCTGAGGTAATGGGGAGAACCAAGGCAGGTTCGCGGGACGTCGAGAACCAACCGGTTGTGGTCGTAGTCGACCTTGTACGTGAGTCCGCGACAGGTGTAAAGGTGCGACCCGTCGTCCGAGTAGAACCGCAGACGACCATCCCAGTGAGCGGGAGTGGCCGTGATCTCGGCCGTCCGGTTGAGCTTCGGAGTTTTGAACACCACTTCGAACCGGTTCTCGTCGCCAGTCTTCTCTAGCGCCCGCACGTATAGCGCGACGTGAACTACCGTGCTGCGGTAGTCGACGCGGGTCTCGGTGATATCACCCAACACTCGGTCGGGAGCTGGCTCGTAGAAGTGCGGACCAGGTTCTTCGGTCGTGTCGACCTGAAGGACGTCCTTCCACTTGTCGTACCGCTGAAGATTATCTGCGCCAGCGGGGGACGGCAGAAGCAGCAGCATTGACGTGACAGCAGCGACCGCAACGAACGCGCGAATGAACCTCATCAGATCACCCTCCGTGCCGTGGTGCTTCCGACCATAGCTGAACCAATTCACTCGGGCTTCCTACAACTGCGACTGCCTTGAGTAGGACTTTGGCGATCACTCATCGGCAGGTCCGCGCACTCATCGCGCCAGATCCGGACGCCTCGTCGGCGCCCGAGTCTCGGCGAGTGGCGCGAACGCGACTGGTGGCAGCATCGGTCGAACCGGCCCGAACACCGCTCGAGCGGTAGGGTCCGTCCATGGTGCAGTCAGGCGACACCATCGACAATCCCGTGACTGGCGAGCGGATCACCTGGGTCCGCACCAGCTCGGAGACGCAGGGCGCCACAGCGGTGATGGACCTGGAGCTGAGCCCGACCGCCTTCCTCAACTCCGAACACATCCACCTGCACCAGGAGGAGAAGTTCGAGATCCTGGACGGCCGGATCCGGCTCCGCTGCGACGGGCAGGAGTCCGTGTGCGGGCCGGGTGAGATCGTGGTCGTGCCGGCGGGATCCCCGCACACCTGGGCCCCGCAGGACGGCAAGGGCGCTCTCCTGCGACTCACGTTCACTCCGGGAGCCGAGATCGAGGAGATGTTCGACGAGTTCTTCCGGTGCGCCCGCGAGGGACGCACGAACTCCAAGGGAATGATCAAGTCGCCGTTCGTCTCCGCGCGGCTGGCACTCACCCACGACCTCTACCTTGCTCAGCTGCCGGTGCCCCTCCAGCGAGCCCTGTGCCGTGTACTCGTCAGCGCCGCAAAGGCGCTGCCGTCCGACAAGAGGTAGAGAGTCAGCGCGATCGTTCCCGGGCGTAGACGAGGGCATTTGTCACTGTCGGCGCTCCTCGTCTCCCCCTAGCCTCGAAAGATGACGCGACGCTTCCCGGAACCGATCCCCGGCCGCTCCTACCTGACCGAGGGTGGGATCGAGACCGAGATCATGTACCGCTGGGGTCACGAGCTCCCTGAGTTCGCGATGTTCCCGCTCCTGGACAACCCTGCGGCCATGGCCGACATGCGGACCATGTACCGCGCCTACCTCGACACCGCGGCCCGGCACGGGATGTGCGCACTGATGGGCGGACTGGACTACCGCGCCAGTCCAGACTGGGGCGCCAAGCTGGGCTACTCCGCTGCCGGCTTGGCGGAGGCGAACCTGGCCTCGATCGCGTTCCTGCGTGAGCTCGCTCGCGAGTACGAGAGCGATATCGACCAAGTCCTGGTGCAGGGGTTCGTCGGTCCGCGCGGTGACGCCTACGAGCGGGACGTGACGATGACCCGGGACGAGGCCGAGGACTACCACGCAGTCCAGCTCACCACCCTCAAGGAGGCGGACGTGGACCTCGCCTGGGCCTTCACGTTCAGCGACGAGGAGGAGGCGATCGGTGTGGCCCGCGCCGGTTCCGCTCTCGACGTACCGGTGGCGGTGTCGTTCACGCTGCGCAACGACGCGTACGTCCACTCGGGATCGACCCTCGCCGAGGCGATCCGAACCGTCGACGATGCCACCGGCTCCTCGGTCGCGTTCTACGGGATCAACTGCTCGCACCCCGTCGAGTTCGGGCCCGCCCTGGCCGACGGCGACTGGTCCCGGCTCCGTGCCCTGCGCCCGAACGCCTCCAAGATGGAGAAGATCGCGCTCTGCACCCTTGGTCACCTCGAGGAGGGCGATCCTCAGGAGCTGGCCGCGATGATGGGCGGCTTTGCCGAACGGTTCGACCACATCGACATCTGGGGTGGGTGCTGCGGCACCGGTGCGGAGCACCTCGACCTGATGGCGACCGCTGTCGTCTGACCGAATTCGACGTTCGTAACGCATCCCGGACGGTGATGGGCGAATCTATCCCCATGACGCACCGGTGGCTGGCGTGGGGTCCGCTCGCCCTCTCGTTGGCGTTCCTCGTGACAGCCGCCGTGATCGCCGTCGCGTCGGGGACCGGCGACGGGGCTGCCGCCGCGGCCTTCGAGTGGGCGCTCGCCATCGTCTTCGGCGCCGTGGGAGCGCTGATCACAGGGCGACACCGAGCCAACCCGATCGGCTGGATCTTCCTCGGAGCATCGCTGGCGGCGAGCTCGACCCTCCTCGCAGAGGCCTGTGCGGCGTCCTACCTCGGCACCGGGGCCGGGACGAAGCTCCTGGCCGGGATCGCCGCCGACTACGACCAGGTCTCCTGGATCCCGTTCGTGGTCGCGCCGACCACCTTCATGCTCCTGCTCGCCCCTGACGGGC
>JBJMIP010000391.1:0-8298 GCA_045806825.1 Marmoricola sp. | reverse complement strand
GCTGGCTCTCCCGCGAGCGCGACCTGCGCGGCTTCGTGCCGGGCAAGGGCGGGGCGCTCGCGATCGCGCACGGCGCCGACGCCCTAGGCGCGCTGGCCCGCTCGCCCTACCTGGGCCGCCTGGAGCTGACGGTGATCCTCGACGTCATCGGCGACCGGCTGCTGGCTCCCACCGACTCGTTCCTGGTCTGCGGCGAGGACGACCGGCTCGCGTTCGCGACCATGCACCTGCTGCGCCGCAACATCCTCGAGCTCGACGTCCTCGAGCCCTGGGTGGCGCGGATCGCCTCGGGTGCATACAGCCGCGGCGGACCGACGGGAAATCCCTTTCACGTCACCGGCAACGTCCAGGGCTACCTGCGCAGCCTGCACCTGCAGCTGGCGCTCGGCAGCGACCACCCGACGGTGCGGACCGACCTGATGCTGGTGCTGATGTCCCACCTGCGGGCGACGAACCCCGCCTATTTCGTACCGCCCCGTCAGCACTGACTTGTAGCGTCTCGCTCATGACTGAGACGAACGCACCGGTTTCCGCGCACGCCGGCCAGCACGCCGTGGCGGTGGCCCGGGCGCACGGGGTCGAGACCATGTTCACGCTCTCCGGTGCGCACGTGTTCCCGATGTACGACGGAGCCGTCACCGCCGATCCGCCGATGCGGATCCTCGACGTCCGCCACGAGCAGACCGCGGCGTTCGCAGCCGAGGCCACCGGCAAGCTGACCCGCACCCCGGGCCTCGCCGTGCTCACCGCCGGCCCCGGGGTCACCAACGGGGTGAGCGCCGTCGCGCAGGCCCAGTTCGCCGGCTCCCCGATGGTCGTGGTCGGAGGACGTGCCCCGGCCAACCGGTGGGGCTCGGGGTCGCTGCAGGAGCTCGACCAGCCTCCGATCCTGCAGCCCGTCTCGAAGTCGGCGACCACCCTGCACACCGCGGCTGAGGTCGCCCCCGGGCTCAACGACGCGTTCGCGCTGGCCGGCTCCTCGCACCGCGGGCCGGTCTTCGTCGACGTACCGATGGACGAGTTCTTCAACACCGCCGACGTGCCGCGCCCGCAGGTCGTGGCCGCAGCCGAGGTCGCCCCTGACAGCGACGCGCTCTCGTCGATCGCCGCACTGCTGGCCGGTGCCGCCCGCCCGGTCCTGATCCTGGGCACCGACGTCTGGGCCGACCGCGCCGAGGACGCCGCGCTGCGGCTGGTCGAGGACCTCGGCATCCCCTGCATCACCAACGGCATGGGCCGCGGCGTGATCCCCGGCGGCCACCCGTTGCTGGTCACGAAGGCCCGCGGGCAGGCACTCGGCACCTGCGACCTGGCGATCGTCGTCGGCACCCCGCTCGACTTCCGGCTGGCCTACGGCATCTTCGGAGGCAAGGACGGCGCCCCGGTGGCACGGACGGTGCACCTGGCCGACTCCGCCGGGCAGGTCTCCGGGCACGCCGAGCTCGCCGGGTCGGCGTACGGGGACCTGACGCTGGTCCTCGACGGACTGGGCGAGGCCTTCGGCCGCCAGTCCCGCCCCGACTGGTCGTCCTGGGTCTCGGACCTGCAGCAGACGGTGTCGGCCGCGACGGCGCGCGACCACGAGCTCCTCGGTGCCACCGCGGAGCAGATCCACCCGGCACGGATCTACGGCGAGCTCCTCCCCCGGCTCGCCGACGACGCGATCGTCATCGGTGACGGCGGGGACTTCGTCTCCTTCGCCGGCAAGTTCGTCGAGCCCCAGCGCCCTGGTGGCTGGCTCGACCCCGGCCCGTACGGCTGCCTCGGCGCCGGCATGGGCGGCGCGATCGCCGCCCGCCTGCACCGACCGTCAGCCCAGGTCGTGCTGCTGTACGGCGACGGCGCTGCGGGCATGTCCCTGATGGACGTCGACACCCTGGTCCGGCACAACCTTCCGGTCGTGATGATCTGCGGCAACAACTCCGCATGGGGCCTGGAGAAGGGTCCGATGCAGTTCCTCTACGGCTACGACGTCGCCGCGGACCTGGCACCGCAGACCCGCTACGACGAGGTCGTGAAGGCGCTGGGCGGAGGCGGCGAGACAGTCACCGACCCGAACCAGATCGGCGCCGCGATCGACCGGGCGTTCGCCTCCGGGGTGCCGTACCTGGTCAACGTGATCACCGACGTGAACGCGGCGTACCCGCGCAACACCTTCGGGATCTGACCTACGCCGATTGAGGTGCGAGCGCCAGCGAGCCTCGAACGGTGATTGAGGTGCGAGCGCCAGCGAGCCTCGAAATCAGTTGAGCCGGCTCAGGAACCGCTCGCCGTCGACGACCACGCGGGTCACCTCACCCGAGCCCAGCAGCTTGCCGTCGGGTTGACGCGCCGCGACGTCGAACCTGACCAGGCGACCGTCGGCGTAGGCCACCGTCGCCGTGACCTGGACCGATGCCCCCAGCACCGAGGCGGCCAGGTGCTCCAGGGCGACCCGGGTGCCGACCGAGGTCTGCGGGTCGGTCAGTGCCAGGACCTCGCAGGTCACCGCCTCGCACCAGGCGAGCAGGACCGGGGTGCCGAGGACCGGCAACGACCCGGAGCCGACCGCGATGGCGGTGTCGGCCTCGGAAACGACGAACTCCCGGGTCGAGGTACGACCCAGGAGCTCTGTCATGTTCAGCAGGTTACGCGCAACGCACTCAGGCGTTGGGGCGCTTGCCGTGGTTCGCGCCCTTCTTCTTGCGCGCCCGACGCTTCCGTCCGGTCTTGCCCATGGTTCCTCCTTGAAAAGCTTGCAGCGAGGATCTTCTCACCCATCCACCTGTGGTGGGAAATCAGCCCTCGGACTCGATCGTGATCTGGACCTGGCGGATCCGGACGAGGACCTTGTCGCGCAGCTCCTGGGGAGCCTGCTCGGAGCAGGACCGGGCGACCAGCGACTTCACGGTGCGCTCGAGGTCGTACTTGGCCAGGCACGGTCCGCACTCGTCGAGGTGCTTCTGGATGACCGCGCAGTCGGCCTGGTCCATCTCGTTGTCGATGAACGTGAAGATCTGGTGGATGACCTCTGAGCAGTCCGGGTCGTACTGCTGGCTCATGACGCCGCTCCCCGGGTCGTCAGGTCGTTGTCACGCACGTAGTCCGAGAGCATCTCACGCAGCTGGCGCCGGCCGCGGTGCAACCGCGACATCACGGTGCCGATGGGGGTGTCCATGATCTCGGCGATCTCCTTGTACGGGAATCCTTCGACGTCCGCGAGATAGACCGCGAGGCGGAAGTCCTCGGGCAGGCGCTGGAGAGCGTCCTTCACGTCGGAGTCGGGCAGGTGTTCCAGAGCCTCCATCTCGGCCGACTTCAGGCCGGTGGAGGTGTGCGACTCCGCACGGGCCAGCTGCCAGTCCTCGACGTCCTCGGCCATCGACTGCTGCGGCTCGCGCTGCTTCTTGCGATAGGTGTTGATGAAGGTGTTCGTCAGGATCCGGTACAGCCAGGCCTTCAGGTTCGTGCCGGGCTTGAACTGGTGGAAGGCCGCGAAGGCCTTGGCGAAGGTCTCCTGGACCAGGTCCTCGGCGTCCTGCGGGTTGCGGGTCATCCGCATCGCGGCCGAGTACAGCTGGTCGAGGAAGGGCAGGGCGTCGGTCTCGAACCGGAGCTGACGCTCCGCCTCGGTCTCCTCGGCGACATCAATTGATTCACTCATCGCGTCCCAGCCTACCTTCGCAGGGTTCGCGGCTGGTCGGTCCAGTACTGCGAGCATGTGAGGAGAACACGCACCGACGGTCAGCGATTCCCCGCGATGTCACGCACGATCCACTCCAGGGTCGCCTCCACGACCAGACCGAGCGCCTCCTCGGGGGCGAGCCCCGCCGACCTCGGCACCTTCATCGAGTGGTCCGCGGCCGGGACGACCGTCAGCTCGACGCCCTCGGGAAACTCCTCGGGGCGGCCGAACGCGTCGTGGCCGCCTTGGACGACCAGCGTCGGCAGGCCGGCTCCGAGGAGCTCCTCGAGCCGGGACTTCTCCGGCCGGCCCGGCGGGTGCAACGGGAAGGACAGCGCCAGCACACCCTCGGCGCCGACCTCGGCCCCGATGCGGCAGGCGGACCGGGCCCCGGCGCTGCGACCACCGATCACGAACGGCCCCTTCGGGCGCAGCCCCTCCAGCACCGCGCGGTACGCCTCGTCGATCAGCGCCGGACGGGGGGCGAGCTTCTTGCCGAGCACACGCCACGGCATCTCGACCAGGCTCACCGAGATCCCGTTGCCGGGCAGGTCCGCGGCGAGCCGCGCCAGGTCCGGCGCGTCGATGCCGCCGCCGGCACCGTGGGTCACGACGAGCTCGGCGATCGCACCGCGGGCCACTCGTCGCACCACCCGCGCGTCGCCCTGCGGGGTGGGCACGCGCTTGTCCATCAAAGCTCCTCGAGCGGGAGCGGCTCGAGCAGCTCGGGCCCGTTGTTGGCCACGTTCGAGACCAGCGTCGAGACCGGGAACGCCTCCAGCCGGCCGGGCGCCGCGGGTTCAAGAAGGCCGAGCAGCTCCTCGGTGGGCCGCGGAGCCGGATCCAGCCAGGCGTCGTACGCCGTGCGCGGCAGCATCAGCGGCATCCGGTCGTGTATCCGACCGAGCTCGTCCTCGGCGGTGGTGGTGATCACCGTGGCGGTCCACAGCCAGCGCGACGGGTCGTCGTCGGCCTTGGTCTGGTCGCGCCACAGCTCGTACAGGCCGGCCATCGCCAGCATCCCGCCGCCCTTCGGGCGGATGAAGAACGGCTGCTTCTTCGGCTTCCCCGCCTTGGTCAGCTGGTCGGTGGCGTACCACTCGTAGTAGCCGTCCGCCGGCAGGATCGCGCGGCGCTTCTCGAAGGCGCGCCGGTACGCCGGCTTCTCGGCGACCGTCTCCATCCGGGCGTTGATCATCCGGCTGCCGATCTTCGGGTCCTTCGCCCACGACGGGACCAGGCCCCAGGTCATCGTGCGCAGCTGCCGCTCGGCGACCTCCGCGCCCTTCGGCGGACGCTCGAGGACGGCGTAGATCTCCTTGGTGGGCGCGACGTTGTAGTCGGCCTGGAGCCGGGGCAGGTCCTCGGTGCGGAGCTCGAACTCCTCGACGATGTCCTCGGGATCCATGCTGGAGGAGTAGCGACCACACATGGGGCAAGCCTAGAACGGGCCAGGGCTAGGTGCGGGCGAGCTCGTCCAGCAGCGTGGAGGTGGCCGCCGCCGTCGGGGGCAGCCCCTCGATCCAGAGCCGCACCACGCTGTCCGGAGGGGTCACCTCGTCGAGCAGGTCGCGCAACGTGCTGACCCGGGCACCGAGGTCGGCACGCTCGGCGATCACCAGCAGCCGCGTGGGGCTGGCCTCGCCGATCGTCTCGTCGCCCTCGAAGACCATCCGGACCTGGCTGGCCACCTGGGCCATCACCAACGAGCTGGCCAGGCTGTCCGGCGAGCTGGCGAGCAGCGGCACGTCGACGACCACCAGCGCGTGCGCGGGTTCGGCCGCCGTACCGTGCGACTCCGCTCCCCGCTGGATCTCGGCCAGTCGCCCGCGCAGGTGCGCCAACGTCGCCATCCCGGTCAGCGGGTTCTCGCAGGAGACCTCGTGCAGGTAGCCCAGGGTCTCATCGCTCCAGGCGATGCCGAGGGCGCGCGTCGACTCGAAGTCGGGCTCGCGGGACACGACGAGCGCAAAGGTGGACCGGAGGCCGTGCAACGCCTCACTCAGGTCGACGCCGTCCCTCGCCAGGTCCCGGCCCACCACTGCACAGGCTGCGTGCGCCTCGGAGCCGGCGGCCAGAGCTTCCCCCACTGCCTCGAAGCGTGCGGGCAATCTCTCCCGCAGGCTGTCGGACAGCTCCAGACTCCTGCCGCCGGTGGTGGCTGAGCTCCTGCTCGCGATCGTCGCGAAGAGTCCCATCACCATTCCTCCGGGCTCACTGTTCCTGAGTTCGTGCTCGGTCCTCCCCGACGATCGAGCACATCAGCGAAACGCTCGGGCGGGGGTTCTATGACGCAGAACAAGAATATTTCGTCATCCTGCCCGATTGCTGTGAATCAGGACGTATGGGCCCCGTCATGACAGGATGAACCTCGTAACCTATTCGCGCTTCGTCCGTTTTAGAGACAAATGACCGTTATTGAGCACGCGCCCCAGGGCGAGCTGAGCGACGCCGAGCTGATCTCGGCGGTTCGCGGTGGAGACGTGTCCGCGTACGGCGATCTCTTCGCCCGGCACCGTGAGGCCGCCACCCGGCTGGCCCGGCAGCTGGTCTCGACCTCGGACGCCGACGACCTCGTCTCCGAGGCGTTCGCGAAGGTGCTCAACGTGCTGCTCGCCGGCGGCGGTCCCGACGTCGCCTTCCGTGCCTACCTGCTCACCGCGGTGCGTCGCCTGCACGTCGACAAGATCCGCGCGACGAACCGCGCGATGCCGACCGACGACCTCACCCCCTACGACCAGGGCGAGCCCTTCAACGACACCGTGCTGGCCGGCTTCGAGGGAGGCGCCGCGGCGCGCGCGTACGCGAGCCTGCCGGAGCGCTGGCAGCTGGTGCTGTGGCACCTCGAGGTCGAGGGGCAGAAGCCGGCCGAGGTCGCGCCCCTGCTCGGCATGACCCCGAACTCGGTCTCCGCGCTCGCCTACCGGGCCCGTGAGGGTCTGCGCCAGGCCTACCTGCAGATGCACTCCGCCGACATCAGCGACGCAGACTGCCAGTGGGTCCACGACCGGCTCGGCGCCTACGTCCGCAAGGGCCTCTCGCGGCGCGACTCCGCCAAGGTCGAGGAGCACCTGCGTTCGTGCCGCAAGTGCACCGCGCTGTTCATCGAGCTCTCCGAGGTCAACTCCTCGATGGCCGGCGTGATCGGCCCGGTCGTGCTCGGCACCGCCACCATGGGCTACCTCGGCGCCGCTGCGCCGGCCGGCCTGTGGGGTGGCGTCTGGGGCGGCCTGATCGCCGCGTTCGAGTCCACCAAGCAGGCCCTGGCCGCCAACGCCCGTGTCGCTGTCGGCATCGGCGCCGCGGCCGGCGTTGCCGGGATCGCCACCGTCGCCGTGCTGGTCGCCAACAACTCCGGGAGCACCCCTCCGCAGCAGGCGGTGCCGAGCCCAAGCGTGTCGATCCCGACGCTCCCGCCGGCCCCGACCCCGACGCCGACCCCGACGCCGACCCCGACGCCGTCGAGCACCCCGCGCCAGCAGAACGGGGGCGGGACCACGCCGGTGGTCTTCAACCCGCAGCCGCCGACCAGCTCCCCGACGCCGACCACACCGCCGAGCACGCCGCCGACGGTGCCGCCCTTCACGCCTCCGCCGACGCAGACCCCGCCGTTGCCGGTCTCGGCCGACCTCAGCGTCGACCTCGCCTTCCAGGCCAAGCTCGGCCTGCTCGGTGCCCCGAACGCCGGCACGCTCGGAAACCTGACCGCGACCACGGCTGGTCTGCCCGCCGGCACCAAGGGCCTGCTCACCATCGAGACCACCGGCGCCACGCTCGCCCAGATCGGCACCGGCTGCACCTCGGTGCAGGACACCACCACCTGCCCGATCTGGCAGGGCATGCCTCCGCTGGAGTTCAAGGTGATGGGTGTCCCGGTCGCCGCCTCGGCAACGGTGACGCCGCCGGCGAACATGACCGACCCGGCGCCGCGCAACAACCACTCGAGCGTCCTGCTCGGCATCCTCTGACGCTCACCGGCCACGAGGATCGGTAGCCTGCACAGGTGGACCGCGCCCCGGAGAAGGACACCGAGATCGACCTGTGGCCGGCTCCGCGCGCCCTCGCGCCGGTGCGCGCCCGGGTCGAGCTGCCGGGATCGAAGTCGCTGACGAACCGCGAGCTGGTGCTCGCGGCGCTGGCCGAGGGACCGGGCACCGTCCGCCGGGCCCTGCGTTCGCGCGACACCGAGCTGATGGCCGCCTCGCTGACCGCGCTGGGCTCCCCCGTGGACACCACCGGTGCTGACTGGGAGGTCGCGCCGGGGCTCACCGGCAGCGGCCCGGACGCGGTCCGGGTCGACTGCGGCCTGGCCGGAACGGTGATGCGGTTCGTCCCCCCGGCTGCGGCCCTGCGTGCCGGCCCGAGCTCCTTCGACGGCGACCCGCACGCCCGGACCCGGCCGATGGACGAGGTGCTCACCGCGCTGCGCTCGGCGGGCGTGGACGTCACCGGTGACCAGGGCGAGGACCGGTTGCCCTTCACCGTCCGCGGTACCGGTACCGTCCGCGGCGGCACCGTGCTCATCGACGCCTCCGCGTCGAGCCAGTTCGTCTCGGCGCTGCTGCTCGCGGCCCCGGCGTACGAGGAGGGCATCGACGTACGCCACGACGGCAAGCCGGTCCCCTCGCTCCCGC
>JBJMIP010000390.1:0-6367 GCA_045806825.1 Marmoricola sp. | reverse complement strand
GCGGAAGTGGCGCTTGATCTCCCCGATGATCGTCGGCGTCGCGTAGGTGGAGAACTCCACGCCTCGGTCGAGGTCGAAGCGGTCGACCGCCTTGATCAACCCGATGGTGCCGACCTGGACGAGGTCGTCGAACGGCTCGCCGCGGTGCAGGAACCGTCGGGCACAGTGCTCGACCAGCGGCAGGTGCAGCTCGATCAGCTGGTTGCGGACCTCGGTCCTGGCCCCGGGAGTGTCTGCGTCGCTGCTGGCCAGGTGCTCGAACAGCGCCCTGCTGCGCTCGCGCAGGGTCGACAGAAGTTCCGGGCTGTCCTCGGACATCGTCAGGCCGGGGCGTTCGTGGTGCTCGAGGTGATCGTCAGGCTGATCGAGACCCGGTCGTGGGAGGCCGCGGCCGAGACCTCGGCGGCGGTGGTGGCCAGTACCTGCCAGGCGAAGCTGCCCGGGTCGGGCGGGTCGGCGTTGACCGAGTCGGCCGCGACGCTGACCTCGATACGGCCCTCGCCGAGCACGAAGTCGGCGTACATGCTGCCGCCGGGGGTGGCGTCGGCGAGCACCATCGCGCAGGCCTCGCTCACCGCCATCTTCAGGTCGTCGACGTCGTCGAGGGTGAAGTCGAGGCGGGCGGCGATCCCGGAGGCGGCCATCCGGAGCACGGCGACGTATGCGGTCTCGGCCGGGAGGCGGATCTCGGCATCGGGCTGCTGCTGCATGACTTCGAGCCTAGGGGAGACCAGGGCAGAAAACGCAGAACAGGCCCCGACCGTCGCTGGTCGGGGCCTGTTTCGCGCGGCTCAAGCCTTCTTGGTCTCCCAGAAGATCTCGGCGATCTCGTCGATCTTCGCGAGCAGCTCGTCGGCCGTCGCGGCGTCCAGGCTGCCCTTGGTGCCACCGGCACCGGCGAGCTTGGTGGCCTCGTTGACCAGCGTGTGCAGCTGCGGGTACTTCTCGAAGTGCGGGGGCTTGAAGTAGTCGGTCCACAGCACCCACAGGTGGTGCTTGACCAGCTCGGAGCGCTGCTCCTTGATGACCAGCGCACGGGTACGGAAGTCGGGGTCGTCGTTGTCGGCGACCTTGGCGATCAGAGCCTTGATCGACTCAGCCTCGATGCGGGCCTGGGCGGGGTCGTACACGCCGCAGGGAAGGTCGCAGTGGGCGGAGACCTCGACGGTGGGGGCGAACAGTCGCGCGAACATCCTCGGTCCTCTCTGGGAATTCATGGGGGCAAGCACTACGGCTGCGACACTACTCCGCGTGAGATGGAGCCGACGCTGGGGTCTCGCCGTGGTCACCGGCGACTCGATGCGGCCGACGCTGCTGCCCGGGGACAGACTGCTGGTGCAGTACGGCGCGAGGCCGGCCCCCGGGCTGATCGTGCAGGCCCGGTTCCCCGACGGAACCCTGGTGGTCAAGCGCGTCGCCCGGGCCCAGGAGACCGCGTCCGGACGACCGGGCTGGTACCTGCTCAGCGAGGATCCCGAGGTCGGTGTGGACTCCCGCCACCGGGGACCGGTTCCGGAGGCGGACGTGCTCGCCGTCGTACGACTGCGGGTCGCGCCGTGGCCCGCTCGCCTGCCGCGTCGCTAGTGCCGGGTGTCGGATCGGCCACATTCGTCGAGAGCCCCTGTGACGCCTGTGTCGCACTGTGAGACGATGACTGCGGGAGATCCCCCGCTTTCAGCATCTCTGGCAACTCCGCGGACTTACTCGGTCGGTGTCGAGCAGCCTCACACCCACCGAACTTCGCATGTCACGAGAGAGCCCCGCTCATGGTTGCATCAGACCAAATGTCCGATCTTGAACCGACTCCCGCCGAAAGCGCGCGCGCCCAGGACCCGGTCTTCGAGCTGCACGCCGGCGGCAAGATGGAGATCGCCTCGACCGTCGCCCTGAATGGTCCGGCCGAGCTCTCCCTGGCCTACACCCCGGGCGTGGCCCGCGTCTGCGAGGCCATCGCCGCGGACCCCTCGATCTACCCGGACTACACCTGGACCGCCAACACGGTCGCCGTCATCACCGACGGCACCGCCGTGCTGGGACTCGGTGACATCGGCCCGAAGGCCGCGATGCCGGTGATGGAGGGCAAGGCCGTGCTGTTCAAGCAGTTCGGCGGCATCGACGGCATCCCGATCTGCCTGGACACCACCGACGTCGACGAGATCGTCGAGACGGTGGTCCGGATGGCCCCGAGCTTCGGGGGCATCAACCTCGAGGACATCTCGGCTCCCCGGTGCTTCGAGATCGAGGAGCGGCTCAAGCAGCGCCTGGACATCCCCGTCTTCCACGACGACCAGCACGGCACCGCCGTGGTGACCCTGGCTGCGCTCGAGAACGCGATGAAGCTGACCGGGAAGTACCACGACACCGTGCGGATCGTGGTCTCCGGTGCCGGCGCTGCCGGCGTCGCGGTCACCCGGATCCTGCTCGCCGCCGGCTACCAGGACATCGCCGTGGTCGACCGCGGCGGTGTGCTGCACCGCGACCGCACCGACCTGAACCCGAGCAAGCGCGCGCTGGCTGCCGAGACCGCGGACACCACCGGTCGCTGGGGCCTGCTGGCCGCGGTCATGGACGGCGCCGACGTGTTCATCGGGCTCTCGGGCGGCACGGTGCCCGAGGAGGTCGTCGCCTCGATGGCCGACGAGCCGATCATCTTCGGACTCGCGAACCCGACGCCGGAGGTGCACCCGGACATCGCGCACAAGTACGCGCGCGTGGTCGCCACCGGACGTTCGGACTTCCCGAACCAGATCAACAACGTGCTGGCGTTCCCGGGCATCTTCCGCGGCGCCTTCGACTGCCGGGCGAGCGCGATCACCGAGGGCATGAAGCTGGCTGCCGCCCAGGCGCTGGCCGCCATCGTCGGGGACGACCTGCGCGAGGACCACATCATCCCCTCGCCGTTCGACCCGCGCGTCGGCCCGACGGTCGCCGCCGCCGTCGCCGAGGCCGCCCGTCGCGACGGTGTCGCGCGGCGCTAGCCTTTCGCTGGTCGAGGTGCGAGCGCCAGCGAGCCTCGGAACCCAGGTACGAAGGAGCAAGTGTTGTTCGCCGTCTACGCCGAGAAGTTCTCCTCCGAAGACCCCCTGTCCGGCCTGGTGGTCGGTGAACGTCCCGACCCGGAGGTCCCCGAGGGTTGGGCGAAGGTCACCGTCAAGGCGGCGTCGCTGAACCACCACGACCTGTGGTCGCTGCGCGGCGTCGGGCTGCGCGAGGAGGCGCTGCCGATGGTCCTCGGCTGTGACGCGGCCGGGTACGACGAGGACGGCAACGAGGTGGTCGTGCACGCGATCATCAACGACCCCACGTGGGCCGGCGACGAGACCCTCGACCCGAAGCGGTCGATCCTGTCCGAGCGCTACCAGGGCACCTTCGCCGACACGGTCGTCGTGCCGCGGCGCAACCTGATCCCCAAGCCGGCCTCGCTGTCCTTCGCCGAGGCCGCGACGCTGCCGACCGCGTGGCTGACGGCGTACCGGATGCTGTTCACCCAAGGTGGCCTGAAGGCCGGGGACACCGTCCTGGTCCAGGGCGCCGGCGGCGGTGTCGCCACCGCGCTGATCATCCTGGCCCGGGCGGCCGGGCTGAAGGTGCTCGCCACCAGCCGTGACGAGGCCAAGCGCGCCCGCGCGCTGGAGATCGGCGCCCACGAGGTCTTCGAGTCCGGTGCCCGACTGCCGGTGAAGGTCGACGCCGTGATGGAGACGGTCGGGCGCGCCACCTGGTCGCACTCGATCCGCGCGCTGCGCCCGGGCGGGGCGATCGTGATCTCCGGGACCACCTCGGGCCCGAACCTGGACGACGCCGAGCTGACCCGGATCTTCTTCCTGCAGCTGCGGGTGATCGGTTCCACGATGGGCAGCTCCACCGAGCTGGCCAGTCTGCTCAGCATGCTGGACGCCACCGGTGCCCGCCCGCTGATCGACCGGGAGCTGCCGATGGACGCTGCCCGCGACGGCTTCGCCGCGATGGCGCAGGGCGACGTGTTCGGGAAGATCGTCTTCACCCGGTGAAGGTCCACCTGGTCACCGGCACCGGCTCCGGGATCGGGGCTGACCTGGCCGCGCGCCTGGAGGCGCGGGGCGACCGGGTGATCCGGGTGACCCGCGATGTCGTCGACCTGGCCGACGCCGCGGCTGTGCGCGCCTGGGCGGAGTCCCTGGACCTGCCCCGGCTGGACTCGCTGGTGCACGTGGCCGGGACCGTCGAGCTGGAGAGCATCGCCGACCTGGAGGTGGCGAGCTGGCAGCGGCAGATCGACGTCAACCTCACCGCTCCGGCGCTGATGACCGGTCCGCTGCTGCCGGCGCTGCGCGCCGCCGGCGGCACGGTCGTGTTCGTGAACTCCTCGGCGGGTCTGGTCGCGACCGCGCAGTGGTCGGCGTACGCCGCCTCGAAGTTCGGGCTGCGGGCCCTGGCGGACACGCTGCGTGCCGAGGAGGCCGCGAACGGGGTGCGGGTGACCACGATCTTCCCGAGCCGCACGGCGACCCCGATGCAGGAGAAGGTCCACGAGCAGGAGGGGCGGAGCTACGACGCCGCCCGCTGGATCCGGCCCGGGACGGTGACCGACTCGATCCTGCACGTGCTGGACCTGCCGCCGGACGCCTCTGTCCCAGATTTGACCATCAGGCCCCGCTGAGGCAAATCGGTAACGGGACTGGTCCGGACCGGAAATAAAACCAGTCGAGGAATGTCGGTGCGAACTCGTAGATTCTTCTTACGTCGCAGGTGTCGAAATCGCGGGATCCGGTTCGTCGTAGGAGTGAGAACGGATCTCGGGCGGTTGCCCCGTGACCCCCACCCACGAACGAAGGATTCAAAGATGCAGTCCTCCACCTCCGCCACGGCGGCCGGTCCGGGAGCCCGCACCAGCGCCGGTGACATGGCCGTCCTGCGGTGGCTCGTCGCGGCCACCTTCATCGTGATCCTCAACGAGACGATCATGATCAACGCGATCCCCGACCTGAAGGACCACTTCCACGTCGGCAACGGCGCAGCCCAGTGGCTGACCACCGCCTTCATGCTGACGATGGCCGTGGTCATCCCGGTCACCGGCTACTTCCTGCAGCGGGTCACCACCCGGCAGGCGTTCGGGCTGGCGATGGCGGTGTTCTGCACGGGCACGCTGCTGGCCGCGGTGACGCCGCCCTCGATGTTCTGGCTGCTGATCGTGGCCCGGGTGATCCAGGCCTCCGGGACCGCGGTGATGATGCCGCTGCTGATGACCACCTTGATGAACGTGGTTCCCGAGAGCGACCGCGGCCGGGTGATGGGCAACGTCACCCTGGCCATGTCGGTGGCCCCGGCGATGGGCCCGGCGGTGTCCGGCCTGATCCTGTCCTCCCTGTCCTGGCGCTGGATGTTCCTGCTGGTGCTCCCGATCGCCGCGGGGATCGGGGTGGCCGGGCTTCGCAGGCTGAAGAACGTCGGCGAACCCACCGCTGGTGAGATCGACGTGGTGAGCGTGCCGCTCTCGGCCCTGGGTTTCGGTGGCCTCGTCTACGGGCTGAGCCTGGTCGGCCGCGACAACCCGCCGGTCTCGCCCTACGCGCTGATCGGCGGCGGCGTCCTGGTGCTGGCGGTGTTCGTCTGGCGGCAGCTGCGGCTGCAGCGCACCGACTCGCCGCTGCTGGACCTGCGCACGCTGACGCACCGCACCTACACCACGGCGCTGCTGCTGATGGTGATCGCGTTCATGGGCTTCCTCGGGTCGATGCTGCTGATGCCGCTCTACCTCCAGGACGTCCGCGGCCTCTCGCCGCTGCAGACCGGGCTGATCATGATGCCCGGCGGTCTGGCGATGGGGCTGCTCGGCCCACGCGTCGGCAAGGCGTTCGACGCCTTCGGCGGCCGGCCGCTGGTGATCCCGGGCGCGATCGGCATGACCGTCGGCCTGGGACTGTTCACCCAGATCGACCTGCACACCCCGTACGCGTTGATCCTGGGCATGCACATCCTGCTGATGGTGAGCCTGGCCCTGATCTTCACCCCGGTCTTCACCCTCGGTCTAGGCGCGGTCCCGCAGAACCTGTACTCCCACGCGAGCTCGCTGCTCGGTGCGCTGCAGCAGGTCGCCGGCGCCATGGGTGCCGCCCTCTCGGTGGCAGTGCTGACCGCCCGCGGCGACTCGCTGGCGGCCGACGGCGCCTCGAAGCTGGGCGCGTACGTCGGCGGCATGCAGTGGGCCTTCGGCCTGAGCGCGATCCTCTCGATCGCGGTCGTGCTGCTGGCGCTGGCGCTCCCGGGCCGGCTGCCGGCTCGTGAGGACGGCGGCTGGGAGTCGCCGTCGTCGGACGCGGACCTCGACGACGAGGTCGCACCGGCGATCGTCTGAGGACCGGCTGTGGGTCCCGCGGAGGTGCTAGCT
>JBJMIP010000389.1:0-2775 GCA_045806825.1 Marmoricola sp. | reverse complement strand
CTCGGCACCGGTCCGTTGGACCCGCAGGAACGCCTCGCCGTTCGACGTCAGCAACGTGGCGAACTCACCGTCAGCACCTCGCACCGGTGACAGCTCGGTCGCGGTGACGCCGCACCAGAAAGCGATGCCCAGCTCCCATGAGAGGGCCGGAAGATCGATGAACGCGGTGATCCAGCTGACAGGCACGTCCGCCATGCTGGCATGCAGCAGGGCGGACGTGCCTCTCGTTTGTCAGCCGACCGAGGCCGGGATGTGGATCTCGCTCGCGACCTGGAGCACGCGGTCGATGCCGACCTCGGGCTTGGCGAGAACATGGATCGAGTAGTCGCCGGCCAGGATCCAGACGCCGTTCCGCGGCCCGCGCGCATCGGCCGGGTGGACGTAGGCGAGCCGGCCGTTGATCGTCTGGACGCGACCGTCGTCGGTGGCGACCATCCGCGGGAACTTCGTCGCCGGGTCGACCTTGGCGTACCCGTTGTCGATCGAGACCTCCACGCCGCCGTACATGAGTACGGGCACGTTCCCGCAGGTCCAGGCATCGGTCAGGTGCTCCCCCGTGGGCTGCCAGACCGGGAGCGAGGTCACCAGAGCCGCGACCGACGAGACTCGACGCGCCCCGTCACAGGGCTCGCCGACGTCCTTGATCGGAAGGAAGTCGCCCTTCGGTGCTTGCCGAGGCGGCGCCTGCCGATGCCGCGTTGCTGCCTGGTCGGCCCGTGGGGGCGCTCCCCCGCTGCCACTACCCGTGGCCGCCACCACGGCGATCCCGCCCCCCATCAGCGCCAGGCCGACGGCCAGCGCGATTCCCATCCTCTTCATTGCCTTCCCCTTCGTTCGTTGCCCAGGTCTGATCGAGCGCTCCGCGGAACGCTCATGGCAGCTCGCTGGCGAGCTTGTGGACCGAGTACTGCTTGTAGGCGTACGTCGGGTCGTTGTCGACGTACTTCGACGGGTGGTCCCAGTACGTCCACCCGTTCGAGTCGTGGAACTCGAACAGCTCGTCCCACACGGCGTAGCCGCTGTCCGCGCTGTCGCCCCGCTCCATCCCGACCACCGGCCAGCCGCGCGAGAAGTCCAGGTCGATACCTGTCTGGACTGCTGCACCGTTGTAGATCGCGTTCCAGGTGGTCGTCGCGTTCGTGTCCTCGATGCGGTAGACGGCCGATTGCCCCGGGGTCGGGTTGATGCTCGAGAAGAGCTTGCAGTGCTCGATGCCGCTGGCCTCGTTCTTCACCCAGTAGAACAACCGCGGGATCGTGTTGGTCGTGTTCGTGCACCTGCTCAGACCGACCACCCAACCGAACTCCACGAAACCCCTCTGCTCCGGCGCCTGCACGTAGATGCTCGAGACACGCTGGCAGTCAGCGGTACCGCCGGCGTACATCAGCGACCGGTTGCCCCGGCTGAACGGACCCGTCGACAGTGCGGCGTCCTCCTTGGCACCGACCTGTCCGTAGTCGCTGCCGTCGGGGTTGCAGCCCGTGGCTGCTCCGGCCGGAGCAGCGAACCCGGCGACAACGGCGACTCCCAGCGCCACCACGAGCGCACCGACCAGGGTCCTCGCCACCGTCCGGGCGGACGAAGGCTTTGCGATGTATTTCATGTTCCCTCCTGTTCCTAGGTCGGCGAACTGTAGAACTGGGAACTCCGACGCCGCGACGGCGTGATCGGTTCCGGTGGATGTCGCCGGGTTCGACACGGCTTGTGCACGGCAAATGGCGGGCCGTCCGCGACGGTGTGGAAGGCTTTCGGCGTGGCCATCGATTTCGCGGACTCCCCTGGTCCGTCTCTCGGCGTCGAGTGGGAATTCGCGTTGGTCGACCAGAAGACCCGCGACCTGTCCAACAAGGCCGCGGAGGTCTTCGACCTGGTCGCGCGGACCCACGGGCCGGAGCCGCGGCTGCACCAGGAGCTGCTCCGCAACACCGTCGAGCTGACCACCGGGATCTGCACCAACACCGCCGGAGCGATCGGCGAGCTCACCGAGATGATCGCCAAGGTCCGGCCCGCGGCGGCCGAGCTCGGGGTGGACCTCTACAGCGCCGGCACGCACCCGTTCGCCCAGTGGTCGACCCAGCTGCTCACACCGGGCCCGCGCTACGAGGAGCTGATCGCCCGGACCCAGTGGTGGGGGCGCCAGATGCTGATCTGGGGCGTGCACGTGCACGTCGGCGTACCGAAGGAGCAGGCCGTGCCGATCGTCAGCGCCCTGCTGACCTGGTACCCGCACCTGCTCGCGCTCTCCTCGTCCTCCCCGATCTGGGCCGGCACCGACACCGGCTACGCGAGCAACCGGGCGATGATGTTCCAGCAGCTGCCGACCGCCGGGCTCCCCTTCCAGTTCCACACCTGGGCGGAGTTCGAGGCCTACGCGCACGACCTGCAGACCACCGGCGTGATCGAGCAGATCGACGAGATCCGGTGGGACGTCCGGCCCGCGCCACGCACCGGCACGGTCGAGGTGCGCATCTGCGACGGCGTCTCGACGATCTGGGAGATGCGGGCCCTGGTGGCGCTCACCCACTGCCTGGTCGTCAGCCTGTCCGACCGGCTCAGCCGCGGCGAGACACTGCCCTCGATGCCTCCGTGGCACGTCCAGGAGAACAAGTGGCGCGCCGCGCGCTACGGGTTGGACGCGTGGATCATCCTCGACAGCGAGTCCAACGAGCGCCTGCTGCTGGAGGACCTCGAGGACCTGTTGGACGACCTCGCACCGATCGCGCGCCGGCTCGACTGCACGGCCGACCTGGCCCTGGTCCGCGAGATCCCCCGGCG
>JBJMIP010000388.1:0-6422 GCA_045806825.1 Marmoricola sp. | reverse complement strand
TCTTCGTCTACGACACGCTGCTCAGCGAGTACGCCGCGCTCGGCTTCGAGTACGGCTACTCGGTGGCCCGCCCCGACGCCCTGGAGCTGTGGGAGGCGCAGTTCGGCGACTTCGTCAACGGCGCGCAGACGGTGATCGACGAGTACATCAGCTCCGGTGAGACCAAGTGGGGCCAGCAGTCGGGCGTCGTCCTGCTGCTGCCGCACGGCTACGAGGGCCAGGGCCCCGACCACTCCTCGGCCCGCATCGAGCGGTTCATGCAGATGGCCGCCGACGAGGCGTTCGTGGTGGCACAGCCGTCCACCCCGGCCAGCCACTTCCACCTGCTGCGCCGGCACGCGCTCGGCGCTGCGCACAAGCCGCTGATCATCTTCACCCCGAAGTCGATGCTCAAGCGCAAGGAGGCGGCCTCGCAGCCCGAGGCGTTCACCCAGGGTTCCTTCACCCCGGTGATCGGCGACAGCATCGCCGACCCGGCCCGGGTGACCACGGCGGTGCTGTGCAGCGGTCGGATCACCTGGGACCTGATGGTCGAGCGCGGCAAGCGTCAGGGCGACGACCCGACCACCGCGATCATCCGGATCGAGCAGCTCTACCCGGAGCCTGCCGAGGAGCTGCGTGCCGAGCTGAGCCGGTTCCCGAACCTGCGCTCGGTGCGCTGGGTGCAGGACGAGCCGGCCAACATGGGACCGGCACCGCACTTCCGGCTGAACCTGTTCGGCAGGCTCGACCAGGAGGTCGCGGTGATCTCCCGCGCGGCGTCGTCCTCACCGTCGGTCGGCCAGCACTCGCGGCACGTCGACGAGGGCAAGTCGCTGATGGACCAGGCGTTCGCCTGACGCACGTGCGGTGGTTGAGGTGCGAGCGCGCTGGCGCGAGCCTCGAAACCTGGTGACCTAGGAGCAAGTATGTACTTCACCGACCGCGGCATCGAGGAGCTCGAGAAGCGCCGGGGTGACGAGGACGTCACCCTGGCCTGGCTCGCCGACCAGCTGCGCACCTACGTCGACGTGCACCCGGACGACGAGAACCCGATCGAGCGGTTCGCGACCTGGCTGGCCCGGGCCGACGACCCGGACGACGACTAGAAACCGCCAGCCTCCGCGTGCGCCGTGGTGGCGAGCAACCAGTCGCGCTCCGGTACCCAGGACCCACGCTCGCGCCGCAACAGCTTGATCGAGGCCTGGGCCCGCTCGCTGTTCCGGCAGACCAGCAGCCGGCCATCAGGGTCGAGGTAGCTGACGTCCAGCGTCTGGTCGTCGGGCAGCCGAACGTCGATCTCGAGGCGACGCGGACCGAGACGGCCCCGGACCCTCCAGCCGTCCCGTTGCAGCGTGGTCTTCAGCCGCAGCGCCGCGAGCAGCGGGTCGCGGGGCAGGTCGGGTTCCCCGTTCAGGCGCAGCTGCACCTGGGCCAGCGGCTTGAGCCGGCGCAGCCCCGCTCGCTGGGAGACCGCGGTGACGACCTCGCAGGTCTCGCCGTCCCCGAGGTCGGCGTGCAGCCACCCCCAGCGCAGCGCGTTCCCGTGACCGTAGATCCGCGCGTTGGCCCCGACGGCGTCGTCGAGCGCGAGCTCCTCGTCCCCGATCCGCAGCGTCCCGCGGTAGCGGGCCTGCGGTTCGGCGACCACCTGGGCCGCCGGGAGCAGCTCCTGGTGCCAGGCCCAGGCCGGGAAGGTGTACATCGGTGCCCCGGCCGCCTCCGTGCGCAGGTCCCAGCTCACCGAGCCGGCCGAGCCGACGAGCCGGTCCTCGACGTGCTCGACGTCCCCGGCGCGGAACCCGGTCGCGGGTGCGGTCCACGGCGCCGGGCCGAACCGTTCGATCAGCGGCGCGCGGTCCGTTCGGAACACCGCCACCCAGCCGTGGGCGTACGGGTCTCGTCCGTCCGCTGGGACGACCAGCTCGTGGTGCAACCAGACCCCGGTGCCGGTGGACGGGTCCGTCAGCGTCGAGTACCAGACCTCGAGCCGACCACGCTGGCCGCGCCACCGGCTGGCGGCGAGGTCGGTTCTCGAGGAGCGGCTCACCCGAGCGAGCGTAGCCGCGCCCGGCCACTAAGATCGCGGCCATGACCGCCGTTCAGTGGATCAACGCGCCGCACGCGACCGACGTGACCTACCCCGCCGCCCCGTGGAACATGACCGGCCAGCTCTGGCTGTCGCTGTTCAAGGTCCGGGCCGGGGACCACCCCGACCGCGAGCCCGGCGTGTACGGCGTCGCGCTGGTCAAGTACGAGGACCCGAGCCCGCTCACCTACGGCGAGCTGCTGGTCGCCCGCCCGGTGAACAAGGCGGTGAGCATCAGCGACATCTGGGTCGACTCGATCCAGTCGGTGCACGGCGGCCGCGACCTGTGGGCGATCCCGAAGGACCTCTGCGACTTCGGCTTCACGAGCTCGACCCGCGGTCCGCTGACCCGGACCCTGTGGACCGCCGAGCTGGACGGCGTACCGATCGTGACGGCGTCGTTCACCGACGTGTCCAAGGCGGCGCCGCGGTTGCCGTTCAAGGGCAACACCTGGCAGCAGCGCGAGAACGGCGAGGAGGTCACCGCGGCCCTCGTCGGGTCGTCGAAGGCCGCGCCGTGCCGGGCCCGCTGGGACTTCAACCCCGACGGCGCCCTCGGCTGGCTGGCCGGCAAGCGCTCGATCGCGTCGTTCCGCCAGGCGGACTTCCGGATGAGCTTCGGTTAGACCTCGTCGGCCGGCCCGTCCTCGCCGGCCTTCTTGGCGGCGTCCCGGATCTCGAACAGGTCCGTGGCCAGACCACCGACGGTCTTGGCGATGTCCTGCACGGCACCGATGACGATCTGGGTGCCCTGACCGACCGCGTGGGTCACTGCCTCGACACCGTCCTGGACGGCGTCCTTGCGGATCTCGGCCTTGCTGAGGTTGTCCTTCATGCCGACCAGTCTGGGCCGGTCGGCACGAAGGAGCAACGTGTCAGTCGTCTCAGGCAGCGACCAGGTCGCTGTCCGCGGAGGCCGTCGGCGCGGGCTCCGGGTTGCGGCTCTTGGTCGGCAACGAGAGCCGGATGATCTTCTTGGCCACCGTCCACAGCTGCTTGGACAGGCTGCCGGTGTTGTACTCGATGCCGTACTTCTCGCACAGCGCCTGCACCTCGACCGCAGCCTCCGGGTACCGGCGGGCCGGGATGTCCGGGAACAGGTGGTGCTCGATCTGGTGCGAGAGGTTGCCCGACATCACGTGGAACAGCTTGCTGCCGGTGATGTTGGCCGAGCCGAGCAGCTGCCGGTAGTACCAGTGGCCGCGGGACTCGTTCTCGCACTCCTCCTCGGTGAACGTCGCGACGCCCGCCGGGAAGTGACCGCAGAAGATGATGTTGAAGGTCCAGATGTTGCGGACCAGGTTGGCCACCGCGTTACCGGCCAGCGTGGTCAGGAACAGCGGGCCGGTCAGCGCGGGGAACAGCACGTAGTCCTTGAGGACCTGCTTGCTCACCTTGCGGATGATCGGCTTGCCGACCTTCTTGGTCTCCTCCCAGGTGCGCTCGCCCGAACGGATCCGGTCGACCTCGAGGTCGTGCAGGGCCACGCCCTCCTCGAAGAACATCATCAGCAGGAACGCGTAGACCGGGTTGCCCAGGTAGTACGGGCGCCACTTCTGGTCCTCGTCCATCCGCAGGATGCCGTACCCGATGTCGCGGTCCTTGCCGAGGATGTTCGTGTAGGTGTGGTGGATGTAGTTGTGGCCGTACTTCCAGTTCTCACCCGGGGCCATCGTGTCCCAGTCGTAGATGCGCGAGTTCAGCTTCGGGTCGCCCATCCAGTCGTACTGGCCGTGCATCACGTTGTGGCCGATCTCCATGTTCTCCAGGATCTTGGAGACGCTGAGTGCGGCGACCGCGAGCGGCCAGGCCGGCGGCAGGTAGAACAGGGCCCGACCGGCGATCTCGAACTGCTGCTGACGCTTGACGACCTTGCGGATGTACGCCGCGTCGGCCTCGCCGAGGTCGCCCAGGATCCGCTGGCGGATCGCGTCGAGCTCGTCACCGAACGCGTCGAGCTGCTCGGGGGTCAGGTTGGGGATCTTCGGGTCGCTCGCGGCGACGGTCGCGCGGGGCTTGCCGCTCTTGGTGGTCAGGGTGTTGCTCATGGTGGTCTCCCTTGGTTGGTCGTGGTCAGAGCTCGACGGAGCAGTCGCCGACCGGCGCGCTCACGCAGATGCGGACTTCTTCGTTCGGCAAGGAGGACTCCTCGCCGGTCAGGACGTTGCGGACGGTGCCGTCGGTCTTGGTCTTGGTGCAGGAGAAGCAGATCCCCATCCGGCAGCCGAACTCCGGCTTCAGGCCGAGCGCCTCGGCCTGCTCGAGGAGCGTCTGGCCGGTGTTGGCCGCGGCCTCGCCGGAGCGGGTGAAGTTGACGTCACCCTCGGCAGCGCCGATCGCGATGGTGGGCGGCTTGAAGAACTCGACCCGCAGCCGCGGGTTCTCCTCCCCGTAGGCCTCGCGGACCAGCTCGATCAGCCCCGCCGGGCCGCACGCCCAGGTGTCGGTGTTCTTGAAGTCCGGCACCAGCCGGCGCAGCTCGAACTCGCTGAAGGTCGCCTCGCCGTACCGGAGGTGGACGTCGATGTGGTTGTCGCCGGCAGCGACCGCGGCCAGCTCCTCGGCGAAGATCTGGTCCTCGGCCGAGCGCGCGAAGTGCAGGAAGGTGACCTTGCGGTTGGCCCGCCCGTCGTACCCGTCACGCAGCAGGGTGCGGATCTGGGACATCACCGGGGTGATGCCGGAGCCGCCGCTGATCATCAGCAGGTGGTTGTTGGTCGGGGTGGCGGCGCTCTCGTGGATGGTGAAGTCACCCTCGGCCTGGCTCAGGTGAAGCATCTGGCCGGGCTGCGCCTCGTTGACCAGGAACTTGGAGACCTGGCCCTCGTCGTTGGCGCGGATGGTGAGCGTGATCCGCTCGCCCGGGAGCGAGGCGGCCGAGGAGATCGAGAAGCACCGGGTCATCCGGCGCGCGGTCCCGGGCATCTCCACGCCGACCTGGACGTACTGGCCGGCGCGGTGGCCGCGCCAGGTGCTGGTCGGCTGCAGGGTCAGGGTGGCAACGGGCGCCGAACCGGTGGCGTCCGGGTTCTCCCGGTGGATCGAGACGACCCGGGCGCGCACCTCGGTAGCGGCCCACATCGGGTTGAACATCTCGAGGTAGCGGTCCACACCGTGCGGTGCGGTCAACGCTGCAACGGCCCTGGAGCCGAGAAGCTTGGTGGTGATGGTGCCCATGATTGGCCTCCTTTCGGTGAACGTTTGTACACTGAAACTATGACTGCCACGCTGGAGCACGGTCAAGCGCATCGCAACGTGATGCCGAACACGGTGCACATTCGTACACTGAAAAACACGGGGAAGGCGCTCGCTACGCTGTCCCCCGTGACCGTTCCCGTGCCTGCCGCCGCTCCGGAGAGCCGCAGCGACAAGAAGGAGCGCACCCGCCGCGCGATCCTCGACGCTGCGCTGGGGCTGACCGAGGACGTCGGCCTGGCAGGGCTCTCCCTGCGCCAGGTCGCCAAGGAGGTCGGCATCGTGCCGACCGCCTTCTACCGGCACTTCGCCTCGATCGACGAGCTCGGCCTCGCCCTGGTCGAGGAGGCGTTCACCTCGCTGCGCGCGATGATCCGCGACGTGCGTCAGGGCGCGCCGTCGCTCGGTCAGATCGTCGACCGCTCGGTGGGCGTGCTGATCGACCACGTGCGCGAGCAGCGCACCCACTTCGGCTTCATCGCTCGCGAGCGTTCGGGCGGCTCGGCCGTGGTCCGCGACGCCATCCGCCGGGAGTTCGAGCTGTTCGAGCGCGAGCTGGCCACCGACCTGGCCCGGCTGCCGATGGACCACTGGTCGAGCGACGACCTGCGGATCCTGTCGAACCTGATCGTCCGCTCGATGGTCAACACCTCGGAAGACATCCTGCTCGCCGACGAGCGGGACCTGCCGGAGATCCGGCACCGCGCCCGGACCCAGCTGATGATGGTGATCGTGGGCGCCCTGAATTGGAAGTCCCGCGGAGGCAGCTAGCACCTCCGCGGGACCCACAGCCGGTCCTCAGACGATCGCCGGTGCGACCTCGTCGTCGAGGTCCGCGTCCGACGACGGCGACTCCCAGCCGCCGTCCTCACGAGCCGGCAGCCGGCCCGGGAGCGCCAGCGCCAGCAGCACGACCGCGATCGAGAGGATCGCGCTCAGGCCGAAGGCCCACTGCATGCCGCCGACGTAAGCACCCAGCTTCGAGGCGCCGTCGGCCGCCAGCGAGTCGCCGCGGGCGGTCAGCACTGCCACCGAGAGCGCTGCACCCATGGCGCCGGCGACCTGCTGCAGCGCACCGAGCAGCGAGCTCGCGTGGGAGTACAGGTGCTGCGGGACCGCGCCCAGACCGAGGGTGAAGACCGGGGTGAAGATCAGGGCC
>JBJMIP010000387.1:0-4711 GCA_045806825.1 Marmoricola sp. | reverse complement strand
GGCGTCCCGAGGCCGACGAGGCTCCGGCTCCGCCGGCGCCCGGGCCGATCGCGGGAGCCGAAGCCGCGGCCACCGGCTCGATCTCCGAGTCCTGACCTGTCGAACATCTGTTCGATCACCTGCTAACCTCAGGCAGGTGAGCGTCGCGTTCCAGCCCTCGCTGTTCGACCAGCCGGACCCCGGCGTCGGACCGCTGACCGGCGTCCGCCGCACCCGGCTGACCGACGGCGCCTGGGTCGACGTCCTCCCGGGCTGGTTCGGCGGCGCGGACGCCGTCTTCGAGCACCTCCTGGCCGAGGTCCCTTGGCGCGCGGAGCGCCGCGAGATGTACGACCGGGTCGTCGACGTGCCTCGACTCGTGCACACCTACGGCATCGGCGACCCGCTCCCCCACGACGCATTGACCGTCGCTCGCGATGCCCTGTGCGACTACTACGCCGACGAGCTCGGCGAGCCATTCGTGACCGCTGGCTTCTGCTACTACCGCGACGGCAATGACTCGGTCGCCTGGCACGGGGACAACATCGGTCGGGGACGCAGCCACGACACGATGGTGGCGATCGTCTCGTTCGGGAGTCCGCGGAAGCTGCTGCTCCGCCCGCTCGGCGGAACCACGGCGATCACCCACGCGCTCGGCCACGGCGACCTGATCGTGATGGGCGGCTCCTGCCAGCGCACCTGGGAGCACGCAGTCCCGAAGACCTCGCGCCCGGTCGGCCCGCGGATCAGCGTTCAGTTCAGACCCCGCAACGTCTTCTGAACATCGGACCAGACCGACCGTGCGGCCCTTCACGGCCGTCGGGCCTTCCTAGGCTCGCGGAACGGCTGGCTGTGAGGACGAGCCCCAGCGGATCAGCGGAGGCCCGGCCCCGCGACGGGGCCGGGCGTTTCGCATGCGTCAGGCCTTCGGGTCCACCTGCGTCGCTGCCGAGGTGACCGCGGCGTTGAGGCCCTTGCGGGCGATCGAGACCCGGTACAGGCCGGGCTGCGCATTGTGGTTGGTCACCTGGAACGGGCAGACGCTCGACGAGGACGTGGTTGAGGAAGTCCCGACAGTCGTCCAGGTCGATCCGATCCGACGCTGAAGGCTGACTTGCGCCCCGGCCGTACACGGCGACCTGAGGCTGCCGGCGACCGTCATGTCACCGCCGAGCGGCGCGTCGGCCGGGTAGATCGGCCCGAAGAAGAACGCGGTCTTTCGCAGCGCCGTCACCGAGATCGTCGCGGACACAGCGACCCTGAGCTTCGACGTACCCGGCGCGAGGGCGCGAAACTTGTAGACCTTGGGAGTCGTCGGGAGCGTCACCTTCGTCGCGTAGACGCCCGTCGACGTGGTCGTCAGCGTCGCCTTCGCGGTGACCCACTTGGTGCCGACGTACCGCTGAATCTTGACCGAGGAGCCTTTGGGCGATCTGCCGAGAACCCCGTTGAAGGTGACCTGGTGGCCCGCGATAGCAGCGTTCGGGTTCACGTGCACGCTGATGGTCCGCGTCGTGGCCGCGTCGCTCGCCGGGGCGAGCAGCACAACGCTGCTCGCCAGTGCGAGCGCGGACAGGGCCAACCGAGAGCGAGCGGTGATCGCCGCGAGCATGACGCCTCCTCTGCGGGGCTCTCCCCGCTTCGGACCAGGCTAGATGTTCTGGCTGGTGCGCCGGCCCGGCTGACTGGACCAGGCGGACTCACGCTTGCGCATCGGTGTCCCGTTCGAGATCGACCTGCTTCACCAGCCACGCAGCGACCGCGGCGGTCACCGCACCCACGGTTCCGACACCGACAATCATCAGACCGACGGCAATGAAACGGCCTTCGGTGGTCACGGGGTACCGGTCGCCGTAGCCGACGGTCGTCACTGTGCTGGCTGCCCACCACACAGCATCACCGATGGAACGGATATTGCTCCCAGGTGCATCCTGTTCCGCATCGAGGATCGCTATCGCAGCCAGCCCAACCGCGGCCACGGCCGTACCCACGACGTACGTGGTCACCCGGCCGATCAGTGACCGTGTTGCCGATCGGTTGGCAACCCGCGCCAGTGCAAGGAGGCGCAGCAGGCGGAGCGGCCGGAGCAACGGGACCGAGATCAGCAGTGCGTCGTACCAGTGGCTCCTGATGTAGGACAGCCGCTGGTCGGCCAGCACGATCCGGATCAGGAAGTCGATCGCGAACGCACCCCAGACCGTCCAGCTGCAGACCGTCAGAACCGTACGCAGATCGGCATCCAGCGACTCGTCGAGGACGGGCCACGCGTACGCCACCAGGAAGGCGAGCGCCAGGAACAGCAGCGGAACCTCACTGCGCTGCTCCCAGCGTTCGACCTTGGTCACGGGTTGATGTGCAGCGTGTACGTCCGGGTCCGGGTCCCCACCAGCAGCACGGTGTAGCTGACGGTGAAGGTGAAGTCACCGCTCACCGTCGGCGTGCCCGAGAGCAGCCCGTTGTTGGTGAAGGTGATCCCGGTCGGCAGCGATCCGCTGACCAAGGACCAGGCGCCACCGAGGAGGCTGTCCGGCGACCCGGCGAACTGCACCGAGTACGCCGAGCCCTTGGTGCCGTCCGGCACCTGGCCGGTGGTGATGCCGATCGGGCCGACGTGGATCGTCAGCGCCTTGGTCGTGGTCGCACCGGTCACGGAGTCGGAGAACCTCACGGTGAAGCTGAAGTCGCCGTTCACGGTCGCCTTGCCGGTGATCGCGCCCGCGGCCGACAACGCCAGACCGTTGGGCAGCGTGCCCGAGGCGAGGGTCCAGGTCCCGGTGCCCGAGCCGCCGGTCTTGGTCAGCGTCGTCGAGGTGTAGTTGTTGCCGTTGACGGCGTCCGGAAGACCGACCGTGGTGATCGTCGGGCGCGAGTACACCAGCAGCGAGAACGCCTTGGAGTCGAACGTCCCGGACTCGGTCTCGGTGAACCGGACCGTGAAGTTGAACGTCCCCGACGCCGTGGGAGCACCCGAGATCAGACCGGTGTCGGTGTCCAACGTCAGGCCGCCCGGCAGCGCGCCCGCGGTGATCGACCAGGTGCCGGCGTTACCGGTCTTGGTCAGCTGCGCGCTGTAGTTGGCGTTGATGAGCACGCTGGGCAGCGGCGAGGTGGACGTGATCACCGGGTCCGGGGCCGGGGTGAGGTGCAGGCTCAGCGCCTTGCTCGCGAAGGTGCCCGACTCGGTCTCGGTGAACTTGAAGGTCAGCGGGAAGTCTCCCGAGACCGTCGGCCGGCCCGAGAGCACCCCCGTGCTGGTGTCGAAGGTGATACCGCTCGGCAGCGTGCCCGAGGTGATCGACCACGTCCCGGCGTTGCCGGTCTTCGACAGGGTCGTCGAGTAGTCCTGGAAGGCCTGGCCGTCGGGCAGCACCGTCGTGTTGATCACCGGGTTCGGGGCCGGGTTCACGTGCAGCGGCAGCGACTTGGTGTCGAACGTGCCCGACTCGGTCTCGGTGAACTTGAAGGTCAGCGGGTAGTCACCGGCCACGGTCGGCTTGCCGGAGATGATGCCGGTCGCGCCGTCGAGCGAGAGGCCGGTCGGCAGAGTTCCGGACATCAGCGACCAGGTGCCGGCGTTACCGGTGCGAACCAGCTGCGTCGAGTAGTTCGAGTACGCGGTCGCGTTCGGCAGCGATGTCGTGGTGATCACCGGGTCCGGCGCCGGGTTCACGTGCAGCGGCAGCGACTTGCTGGCGAAGGTGCCCGACTCGATCTCGGTGAACTTGAAGGTCAGCGGGAAGTCTCCCGAGACGGTGGGCTTGCCCGAGAGCGCGCCGGTGCTGGTGTTGAAGCTGATACCGGCCGGCAGCGACCCCGACGTGATCGCCCAGGTGCCGGCGTTGCCGGTCTTGGCGACCGAGGTCGAGTAGGTCGAGTACGCGGTCGCGTTCGGCAGCGACGTCGTGGTGATCACCGGGTCCGGTGCCACGTTGACCGTCAGCGGGAGCGACTTGGTGCCGACCAGACCGGACGTGGTCTCGGTGTAGGCGAAGGTGAGCGGGTAGCTGCCCGCCACCGTCGGCTTGCCCGAGAGCACCCCGGTGCTGCTGTTCAGGGTGATGCCCGTCGGCAGGGTTCCCGAGCTGACCGACCAGGTCCCCGCCTGGCCGGTCACGGCGAGCTGCTGGGAGTAGCTGACGTACGCCGTGGCTGCAGGCAACGAGGTCGTGGTGATCTTCGGCTTGACCAGGATCTTGATGCTCAAGGGCTGGCTGTCGCTGAGCAGGTTGCCGGTCTGGCTGAAGGTGACGGTGAAGCTGTACGTGCCGCCCGTGGTCGGCGTACCGGAGACGACGCCGGTGGAGGAGTTCAGCGACAGTCCCGGCGGGAGCGAACCGCCGGTGACGGCCCAGGTGCCGGCGTCGCCGGTCTTGGTCAGCGTCTTGCTGTACGCCGTCTCGGTGAAGCCGTCCGGCATCGTGGTCGTGGTGATCACCGGGGCCTGCGGGCCCGTCGGGAAGGTGACCTTGCCGTCCGGCGAGTAGCCCGCTGCGTTCAGGCCGTGCCGCGGGACGTAGAGCCGGTAGGTCGTGGTGGCCTGGGTCGTGAAGGAACGGCTGTAGGTCCCCGTCCTGGAGATCACGGCCGTGGTCAGGTCGATCCACTTGGCACCGTTGAAGCGCTGGATGAAGCCCACGTCACCGGAGACGAACGGCTTGACGGTGCCGGAGACGGTGATCTGCTGCGCCTTCGTGATGGTCGACGGAGTCACCTTGATCGTGACCGCGGTCTT
>JBJMIP010000386.1:0-13121 GCA_045806825.1 Marmoricola sp. | reverse complement strand
GGGATCGTTGCTGAACAGTCCGATGGAGTGAGGGAGACAGCAATGCCCGCGTCCCGACGATCCTGGATCGTCCCGGGAGTGCTCGCCGTCCTGGTGCTCACCCTGATGGCGACTTCGTACCTGCAGCGGCCGTCGGGGCGCGAGGCGGACGCGGGGATGCTGGTGTCAGCCCGGCTGGAGGCGACGAACTTCTTCAGCCTGGACTACCGCCACGCCGATGCCGACGTGGACCGGGTGCTGGCGTTGGCCACCGGGAAGTTCAAGACGGAGTACTCCTCGCGTCGCAAGGAGGTGATCGACGGGGTCACCGGCAAGAAGCTGGTTGTCACCGCGTCGATCCCGGAGCAGGGCGTTGCCGTCGAGCTCGTGGACGGCAACCGCGGCCGGGTTCTCGTCGCGGTCGATGTCACTACCGGGACCGGTACGGGTGCGACGACCGAGAACCGCTACCGCGCTCGGCTTCTGCTCACCCGTGTCAAGGGCCACTGGCTCGTCTCCGACCTGAACCAGGTCGGGTGATCGCGGTGGCCCGACGCATCCTGATCATCGTCCTGACGGCCCTGCTGGCCGGTTCCGCGGCGCTGACCGTAGTGGTGACCACCCGTGACGAACCGGCAACCGTGACCCCCAAGGTGCTCGCCGACGGGCGGTACCGGGTCGGCACCGTGGGAGACGACGACGCCACTGCCGCCGTCAGGGCCGCAGCGAAGGCCCTCCCGGTGGCGCTTTCCTACGACTACCGGTCGCTGGACAAGTCGCTGAAAGCAGCCACCGGCCTGATGACTACCTCGTTCGCCACCGAGTTCAGCCGCACCTTCGACAAGACCACGCGCGCGATGGCCGTCGAGAAGCAGGCGATCACCAGCGCGCTGGTGCGTGGCGCCGGCATCGTCGGCCAGGTGCACGGCGACCGGGCGACCGTGCTCGTCTACCTCGACCAGGTTCTGGTTTCCAGCCGGGCGAAGAAGGCCAGCGATCCGCTCAAGGTCAGCCAGAACCGGGTGCACGTCTCGATGCGCAAGGTCGGTGGGCACTGGCGGGTCGACAACATCGACCCGTTCTAGGAGCCCCGATGATCACCCAGAGCCGACCGGTCGTGGCCCGCTGGCGCACCCGTGCGCTGGAGACGGCCGGCGACGGCCCGGTACTGCTGCTCCTGCACGGCTTCGGTGACCACGCCGGTACCTGGCTCCCGGTGCTCGAGCGGCTCGGGCACCACGGCCGCCGGGCGGTGGCGCTGGACCTGCCCAACTTCGGCGAGGCGGACCCGGTCGGCCCAGGCCCGATGCTCGACTCGTTGCACGAGTTCGTGGCCGCCGCGGTCGAGCTCTGGACCGAGGAGGGTCAGCCGCCCGTCGTGGTCGGCAACTCGCTCGGCGGCGTGATGGCGCTGCGGATGGGCTCGGACCCGGGCGTCGCGGTCAGCGGCGTGGTGCCGGTCTCGCCGGCCGGCTTCGGTCACGTCTGGTTCATCGAGGCGCTGGAGCGGTACAGCTGGCTGAACCCGCTGCTGTTCACCCCGGTCGTGCCGATGCGGCTCTTCCGTTACCTGACCGCGAACGGGTTCGCCTGGGCGGCCGCGGGGTCGTCCGGCGTCGTGCCCGGGGTCTCCCGCGCCATGGCGGTGCACTTCCGCTCGGGCCTGGACGTGAAGCGCATCTTCGGGGTGGCGCCGACGCTGCTTGCCGAGATCCGCGCCTGGTCCTCGGACCTGGCCGCGGTGAGGGTCCCGTGCCTGATCATCTGGGGCCGGGGCGACCGGCTCACGCTGGTCGCCGGGGCGAAGGTGCTCTCCGCGCACGTGCCCGAGGCCGAGCTCGTGGTCCTCGAGGACTGCGGGCACTGCTCGCAGGTCGGTCGTCCGGACCTGGTCGCCGAGCACCTCGTGCGGTTCGTGGCGGCGATCGCCGCGGAGTCGCGTGCGCGCTGACGAACGCGCTCCCCGACCCTGGCCCTCGCCCGACCGCTAGCCACGGATCCAGACCTGCGCGATGGTGGGGCTCTGGCCGCGGGATCAGGACCGGCGGCTCGATCCTCGAGAGGAGCTCGATCGTGGCAGCCGTTCAGAAGGGCCGCTTCACCACTGACCTCTCCGGCCTGGAGGGCGAGGTCGTCGTCTTCCTGATCGGGATGCGGATCAACAAGCCCTGGAAGCTCCGCACCTGGTGGCCGGTGTTCGTCGCCATGCCGAAGATGCTCAAGTACCTCGACGAGCATCCCGAGAAGGGCTTGCTGGGCTACGAGCAGGCGTTTCTCCCGTCACCGATCATCGTGCAGTACTGGCGGTCCTTCGAGGACCTGGCCGCGTTCGCGCGCGACCGCGACGACCCGCACCTCGAGCCGTGGCGGCAGTTCAACAAGCGTGTCGGGGGTTCGGGTGACGTCGGGATCTGGCACGAGACCTACCGGGTGAGCACCGCGGACATCGAGACGGTCTACGGCAACATGCCGGCCTTCGGGCTCGGTGCGGCGACCGAGGTGGTGCCGGTGAGGCGCGGCCGCGATTCGGCTGCCGCCCGCATCGGGAAGTCCGAGACGGACGATCCGGCCCTGCCGGGGTACTGACGCGAGCGGGTCGCAGCGCTCAGGCGACCAGCACGTCGCCGCCGGGCACGACCGACCGGGCGCAGTCACAGCTGTCGCTGCACGCCAGGAACGTGTGCAGCGGGTGGCCGCAGCTGGTGCAGGGCAGATCGTGCGAGAGGTGCAGCTCGCTGGTCTGAACGGTGTCCCACATGGTCGTACTTCTCTCGTGAGCGGGTGGCCTCACTAGTACGACGATCCAGATCGCGGTTTCTGACAATTTCGCGGGCACATTTTTTCTGGGCCTGCCAGATCAGCACCACCGGTCAGCCACGCAGGTCAGGCTCGCAGGGCGCCGAGGACCTTCTCGAGACGCCGCTGCCGGGTCTCCTCCGCCTTGGCCGACTCGATCGAGGTGGCGGCTTCCTTCTTCCTCGTGAAGCTCCAGGCCTCCCAGGCTGCGGCCGCCGCCGGGTCGGCCTTCAGCGCGCTGGCGAGCGCGGCCGGTACCTCGACGGTCCGCGGCCCGTCGTCGAGGTCGAGCCGGATCTCGACCTCGTCGCCGGCACCCCGGCCGGTGGCCGCCCGGGTGGCCGCGTTGAAGGACAGCAGGAAGCGGCCGCCCATCGACGCGATCGTGTTCGGGTAGGTGAAGTCGCCGTCGACGGTGACCCGGACCGGCGCCCGCTTGCCGCGGTCGAAGGCGGCGACGACCTCGTCGGGAACGACGATGCCGACGTTGTTGCCGCCCATCGACTCCAGGACGGTGCGAAAGGTCTGGGTGCTCACCCGGTCAGTCTGGCCGACCGGCTCACCGGACGCGGCCGAACTTGCGCTTCCCGCGGGCCGAGATGAGCCGCACCATCCGGTGCAGCGCCTTGCTGCGGCGCTTCGTGTACGGGTACCAGTTCAGCTCGTTCTTCGGCGCCATCTTCGGTGTCGTGATGGCCTTGGCCCGGCAGTACTTGCGGATCGCCGCCTCGCCACCGAAGCGGCTGCCGATGCCTGAGTCCTTCCAGCCACCGTGCGGCAGCGCGGTCGCGGACAGGTTCGCGAGCACGTTGTTCACGTTGACCGCCCCGGCGTCGAGGCGCGAGGCGATCTCCAGGCCGCGCTCCTCGTCGGCGGTCCACACCGACGCGGACAGCCCGTACTCGGAGTCGTTGGCCAGCCGGATCGCCTCCTCGGCGTCGGCCACCTTCATCACCGGGATCGTCGGCCCGAAGGTCTCCTCGCGCATGCACGACATCGAGTGGTCGACGTCGACCAGCACGGTCGGCTCGAAGGAGTACCCCTCGGCGCCGCGCTTTCCACCGGTCAGCACCCGCGCGCCGGCCTGCTGGGCCTCGCGGACGTGACGCTCGACGATGTCGACCTGGGCCGGGGTCGCCATCGAGCCGACGTCGGTGCTGCCCAGCGGGCCGGGGCCCTGGCGCAGCTCGGAGACCTTGGTGGCGAGCTTGGCCACGAACTCGTCGTACACGGGGGCCTCGACGTACACGCGCTCGACCGAGACGCAGACCTGGCCGGAGTTGAACAGGCCGCCCCAGGCGGCGCCGTTGACCGCGCGCTCGAGGTCGGCGTCGGCCAGCACGATCATCGGGTCCTTGCCGCCCAGCTCGAGGCTGTAGCCGATCAATCGGTTCGCCGCGGCGGTCGCGATCTTGCGCCCGGTGGCGGTCGAGCCGGTGAACTGGACGAAGTCGACGACGTCGACCAGCGCCGCGCCGGTCTCGCCGGTGCCGGTGACGGCCGCGAAGACGTCGGGTGCGCCGATCTCCTGCCAACCGTCCAGCGCGCGCACGATCGAGAGCGGGGTGACCTCGCTCGGCTTGACCAGCACCGCAGCACCGGCGGCGAGCGCCGGGGTGACGTCCATGAACGGCCCGGCGATCGGGAAGTTCCACGGCGTGATCACGCCGACCAGCTGGTGGGGCGTGTACTGCACCGACAGCTTGCTCGAGGCACTCGTCAGGTTGTGCGGCTTGCGGGTCTCGGTCGCGAGCGCCGACCCGGCGACCTTGGCGAAGTAGTTGATCAGGTCGCAGGCCATGCCGATCTCGATCAGCGCCTCGTGCCGGACCTTGCCCGTCTCCAGCTGGAGCAGGTCGGTGATCTCCTCGCCGTTGTCCAGCAGCCAGTCCCGGTACGCCGCGAAGAACGGCGCGCGGCCCTCGGGACCGAGGTCCTGCCAGGCGGCCTGGTGAGAACGCAGCTCGGCGGCGCGCGCGGCGACGGCGGTGGCGTCGAGGGCCGGAACGGTGCCGGCGATACCACCGTCGGCGGGAGCCGTCACCTGGACGACGGGGGTCTGGGCGGTCTGCGTCATGGGCACAGTCTGGTCAGTACCCCGGGGTGCGGTCCATGGCCGGAACGCACAAAAACGCTGACCGCCGCGAATACGGGGCTGCCATGATGACGCGCGTGAGCAAGCAGCAGGCAGCACCGTTCGGATCGGTGCTCCTCGGGAGTGCGTCCCAGACGCCGCAGCGGCTGCGCGTCCGGCTGCAGCTGCTGCTCACCACGATGCTGGTGATCACGCACCTCATCGGGGCAGGCGTGGTCGTGGTGCTCTCGATCTTCGTGCTGCCGACCCAGGCGCTGAACCACTCCAGCCTGGTCTCGCTCGCGGTCGCGGTGCCGACCTACGTCGGCGTCGCGACCCTCGTCGGCGGCTTCTGGGGGACCATCACGAGTCTGCGCGGCCTCCGCTGGGCGCTCGAGGGGCGCACCCCCAGCGCCCGGGAACGTCGGGTCGCGCTCCGTACGCCGATCCGGTTGACCCTGATCCAGGGGGCACTGTGGTCCGGGGGTGTCGTGGTCTTCACGCTGCTCGCGGTCGTGCTGCAACCCGACCGTGCTCTGGGCACGGCGTTCTCCATCGGCATCAGCGGACTGGTCGTGTCGACGATCGCCTTCCTCGAGACGGAGTTCGCGCTGCGGCCGATCGCCGCGCTGTCGTTGACCGGTCAGGCGCGGCGTCGTCGGGGTATGACCGGCGTCCAGGCCCGGGTGCTGCTCTTCTGGGGGATCGGCACCGGCGCACCGGTCGCCGGACTCGCGGTCGCGGCCGTCGTCGCGTTGTCCACGAACGAGATGTCCAAGGACCGGTTGGCGATCATCGCGCTCGCCCTGTGCGGCATCGTGCTCGTCTTCGGGCTGCTGGTCACCGTGCTCAACGCCCGTGCCGTGGTCGCCCCGATCACCTCGGTACGCACCGCGCTGGACCGGGTCCGCAAGGGCGACTTCGGGGCGGAGGTGACCGTCTTCGACGGCACCGAGCTCGGCCTGCTCCAGGCCGGCTTCAACGACATGGTCCAGGGGCTCCGGGAACGGGAGGCGCTGCGGGACGTCTTCGGGCGGCACGTCGGGCGCGACGTCGCCGAGGCAGCCGCGGCGGGCGAGGTCCAGCTCGGTGGGGAGACCCGGGTGGTGTCGGTGCTGTTCGTCGACCTGATCGGCTCCACCGCGTACGCGACCGAGCGCACTCCGGCCGAGGTCGTCGCGACCCTCAACAAGTTCCTCGGTGTGGTGGTCGAGGAGGTGAACCGGCAGGGCGGTTTCATCAACAAGTTCATGGGCGACGCAGCGCTGGCGATCTTCGGCGCCCCGGTCGCGACCGAGGACCATCCGCTGGCCGCCCTGATGGCGGCACGCGCGATCGCGACCCGGTTGCGCGACGAGGTGGGGGAGATCGAGGCCGGCATCGGGGTCGGCACGGGCGAGGCGGTGGCCGGCAACATCGGCGAGGAGACCCGTTTCGAGTACACGGTGATCGGCGACTCGGTGAACGCGGCCTCACGCCTGTGCGACCTGGCGAAGACGGTCCCCGGCCACGTGCTGGTCGCGTGGGACGCCGTCGAGCAGGCGCCGGCCGAGGAGCAGGCCTACTGGGAGTACGCCGGTGAGCACCTGCTCCGCGGCAGGACCAGGCCGACGGCTACCGGTCGGCTCCGCGCCGACCTCGGTCCTCCGGGTGCGAGGAGTGCCGCTAGCGACGAGCCTCGAGACCCGGTGACCTCCTCGGAGTAGCCAGCCACACCGCGACCACCAGGGTGGCGCCGAGGGTCGAGAGCTCGGCGACCTTGTCGAAGCCGGTCAACCCGGACAGGTGCCGGGCGTGGAAGAGGAAGTGCGGCGCGCTGAAGACCGCCCAGGCCGTGCCGGCCAGTCGGCAGCTGCGCAGGTCGCCCCACGCCAGCGCGAGGACCGCCAGCGCGGTCAGCGCGAGGTAGGCGGCGCCCACATCGGTGACGAAGTGCTCGTTGTACGGACCCGTCGACGCGGTCCAGTGGTGGCCGAGACCGGGGAAGGTGTCGTAGAAGGAGCGAGGTCCCACGAGCGCCCAGGCGCCGACGAGGACACCGCTCGCGGCGAGAGCTGCGAGCCCGATCTGACGAGCGCGGCCGATCACCGCTGCTCCGCGAGCCACTCGTCGAAGGTCTGCCTGCCGACCGTCGCACCGTCTCCGGGGATCAGCCCGCCGTTGCGCATGCCCCGACCGGCAGCGCCGGGCAGGAACGCCGTCAGCACCGGGCGTCGGGACCCTCGCGCGCGCAGTACCCGACGGGTCATCGACGGCACCTTCTCCTCCTGCGGGCCGCGCAGGTCCGGCGCCCGTCCCTGCGGGACGCCGCCGGCGATCCGGGCCAGCTCGGAGGCGACCTCGCGCGCGGCGACCGGTGCCGACGTCATCTGGGGCACGACGAGCACCGGCCCGAGACGGGGCGCCCGCTCGATCATCTGGGCGCCGAACTCGTGGAACTGGGTGGCCCGCAGGATCGTGAACGGCACCTTGCCGTCCTGCACCGCGTGCTCCTGGGCGACCTTCCCGACGTAGTAGCCGAAACCGATGTCGTCGATGCCGACGATGGACAGCAGCACGTGGTGCCGTACTCCGGCGGCGTACTCGGCGGCGAGGAGGGTGCGGGTCGTGGCTGTGAAGAAGGCGGTCGCCCTCGCGGCGGCGGACGTGGCGACGCTGAGCACGTCGACGACCGCTTCGACGCCGTCGAGGTGATCCTCGAGGCCCTCGCCGGTGAGCAGGTCCACCCCGGTCGCCCGGGCGAGCACCACGACCTCGTGACCGGCCGCCCGCAGCTGCTCGACCAGCACCGATCCGACGACTCCGGTCCCGCCGGCGACTGCGATCTTCATGGACCAGAGCCTGCCACGCCCCCAGGTGCGTCCTTCCGGCTGGCCCTGACGAATCTTCGGAAAACCTGTAAATCGGGAGAGAACGGACTCTATGCTCCTTTTCAGGGGACGCGGCCGCTCTTAACGAGAGGTCAGTCAGTGGGGGAGAACGAAGAGCAGCAGAACCGACCGCGGTCGTTCTGGTGGGGACGCTTGGTGGCCCCGATCGTGGCGATCGCGATCGTGGCGCTCTCGGCGACGCTCGCGCTGGTGTCGGAGAACGTGTCCGACCGCCAGGAGCAGCAGCTGGTCAAGGAGCGAGCCAGTGAGCTCGCCTCGTTGCTCAGCCTGAGCATCTCCGACATCGGCTCGATGCTGCAGACCGCGGGCAACGCCTCGCTGCACCCGTCGCGCCCGGGCGCCTTCAAGGGGATGGCCGCGGTGGCCACGGCCGGCGGCTCCTCGATCGTCGTGGTGACGCGCAGCGGGACCGGTTTCAAGGTCGTCGACGGCGCCGGCACCCGTGCGCCCAAGCCCGGGGAGTCGCTCTCGCCCGAGGTGGCAGCCGTCGTCGGCCGGGCGCCCGCCGCGTCCGGCAACCTGGTCTCCGGCGTTGTCGACGTCGCCGGTACGAAGCTGGCCGTCATCGCGGTGGCCGTCAACGGTGAGGACGACGGGGTCGCGTACTACGAGTCGGTGCTGGCAGCGGCCCAGCCCTCGCAGGCGGACGCCAACTCCCCGTTCCACGAGCTCAACGTCGCCCTGTACGCCGGCCCGGTCGTCGACCGCAGCAGGTTGGTGCTGGCCGTCGGCGACGTACCGAAGCCCGGTACCCCGGTCGTGACCAAGCCGTTCCTGGTCGGGGTCGACACCTGGACCCTGCAGATCTCTGCCCGTTCGCCGCTGGTCGGCACCTTGGCCTCGGCGTTCCCGTGGGTGGTGGGTCTCGCCGGCTTCGCGATGGCGCTGTTCATGGGCGCGCTCATCGAGGTGCTGGTCAGGCGTCGCGTCTACGCGTTGAAGCTGGTCGGAGAACGCACCCGCGAGATGCGCAAGGCCCAGCTCGCCGCCGAGCGCGCCAACAACGCCAAGAGCGATTTCCTGTCCCGGATGAGCCACGAGCTCCGGACGCCGCTGAACGCTGTGCTCGGGTTCGCGCAGCTGCTCGAGCTGAACGGACTCAGCGAGGACCAGGCCCAGAACGTCACCCAGATCCGTCGCGGCGGGACCTACCTGCTCGAGCTGATCAACGAGATCCTCGACATCAGCCAGATCGAGTCCGGCAAGCTCTCGATGAGCCCGGAGCCAGTGCTGGTCGCCGACGTGATCGACGCCGCAGTCAGCCTGGTCGCACCGCTCGCGGGTGAGCGCTCGGTCAACCTGATCACCTCCACCGACCGCGATCCCGAGCGGTTCGTCTTCGCGGACCGGCAGCGGTTGAAGCAGATCCTGATCAACCTGCTCAGCAACGGCATCAAGTACAACCGCAACGGCGGGTCGGTCTCGGTGAGCTGCTTCGAGCCGAGTCCCGGTCTGCTGCGGATCCAGGTCACCGACACCGGCCCGGGGATCTCGGCCGACAAGCGCGAGCTGCTGTTCGTCCCGTTCGAGCGGCTCGGGGCGGAGCACACCTCGATCGAGGGGACCGGCGTGGGACTGGCGCTGTCCAGCGGCCTGGCCAAAGCGATGGGCGGGCGGCTCGAGGTCGACAGCTCGGACGGCCGCGGCAGCACCTTCTGGGTCGAGTTCCCGATCGTGCAGGACCCGGTCCGACAGCTCGAGCAGGAGGACGAGGTGGTCGATGACGGTCGGCTGCTCGTGCTGCACATCGAGGACAACCCGGCCAACCTCGCGCTGGTCGAGAGGGTCCTGGCCCAGCGTCCCGAGCTCGCACTCATGCACGCGACCCGGGGCAAGCAGGGGCTCGACATGGCCAGGCGGGACCGGCCGGCACTGGTGCTGCTCGACGTGAATCTCCCGGACATCTCCGGATCCGAGGTGCTCAAGGAGCTGCGCGCGGATCCGCGGACCGAGAACGTCCCGGTGATCGTGATCAGCGCCGACGCGATGCCGCGGCAGATGCAGCACCTGCTCTCGGCGGGGGCGTCGGCCTACCTGACCAAGCCGATCGACATCCGGGAGCTGCTCGGACAGATCGACGAAACGATCGGGGTAGCAGCCGAGCATTGACCTGTTCGAACATATGTTCGATCATGGGTGAGTGCCCGATCCGACCGTCCACCAGCTCCGCGAGCGTATCCGTGGGATGCAGGACGGCGTGCCGAGGCTGCCCGTCCCGACCCACCCAGCGTTGTCCGGGCTGCTCCAGCTGCGCACCGGAGGCGCTTACGAGGTGGACAGCGCCAGCCTGGCGATGACGCTTCTCTCGGCGCCGTCCCAGGAGGGCTCCTGGTCGGCTGTCGTCGGGGCCGGGGACTTCGGGGTCGAGGCTGCTGCCGAGCTCGGGGTGGACCTCACCCGAACCCTGCTCGTGCCCGACCCCGGGGAGCACTGGCTCGAGGCGACGGCGGCGTTGGTCGACGTCGTCTCGGTGGTGCTGCTCCGTCCGCCGCCCGGGGTCGACGAGCGCACGGCGAGCCGGATCGCGGCCCGGTTGCGCAAGCGGTCGGCCATGCTGATCGCGTGGGGCAGGTGGCCAGGCGCCGAGGCACGGTTGTCGGTGGAGTCCTCCACCTGGGTGGGGGCTGACCAGGGCCACGGCAGGCTCACGGACCGACGTCTGGTGGTCTCGGTCGCGCGAGGGTCGGCGCCGCCGCGACGGGTCGAGCTGAACCTCGCCCCCGGGTCGGGTCTGCGTCGTGTCGCCGACCGGACCCGTCTGCAGGGGGTGGGCTGATGCGCGTCCTGGTCGTCTGGTGCCCGGACTGGCCGGTGGTCGCTGCCGGTGCCGGCACGAACCCCTGCGCTGTGCTCACCCGGAGCGCGGTCGTCGCCTGCAACACCGCCGCGCGTGATGCGGGGATCCGGCGGGGGATGCGTCGCCGTGACGCCCAGGCGCGCTGCCCCGAGCTGGTGCTGCTCGACGCCAATCCCGACCGCGACGTCCGGGCGTTCGAACCGGTGCTGGCTGCGGTCGAGGCGTTGCGTCCGGGGGTCGCTCCGCTGCGGCCGGGGTTGCTGGCGATCAAGGCTCCCGGGAGGTTCTACGGCGGTGAGGACCACGCGGCGGCGACGATCGCCGAGAGGCTCGTCGAGCTCGGCATCCGCGACGTCCGGATCGGGGTTGCTGACGACCTCTTCTCCGCCGAGCAGGCAGCCCGGCTCGCCGAGCTGCAGGGGTGGAAGGTGATCGAGCCCGGCGGCTCGGCCCAGTTCCTCTGCACCCTGCCGGTCGAGGTGCTCGACACGGGGGACCGTGACGGAGGTGATCTCGTCGGGCTGCTGCAGCGGCTCGGGCTGACCAGCCTCGGTGACCTGGCGGCACTTCCGGCGCGTGACGTGCTGACCCGGTTCGGTGCTTACGGCGCCAAGGTGCACCGGCTCGCGCGCGGGGTCGACCAGCTCCAGCCCGCGATGCGCAAGCCGCCTCCTGAGCTGGTCACCGAGGTGGTCTTCGAGCCGGCGATGACGTCGGTGGAGGCGATCAGCTTCAGCGTCCGCCGCAAGGCCGAGGAGTTCGTCGCAGCGCTGGCGCAGCTCGGTCTGGTCTGCACGTCGTTGCGCGTCGAGGCCGAGGGCGACGACGCCAAGCGGACCCTGCTCTCGGTCCGGTCCTGGGTGCACTCGCGCTGGTTCGCCGCGGTCGACGTGGTCGACCGGGTGCACTGGCAGCTGCAGGCCAGCCCGACCGGGGCCCTGGTCGGTGCGCCGGTCGGGCTGGTCAGATTCGTGCCCGAGGTCGTCGAGCCGGCCGCCTCGCACGCGGACGGGCTCTGGGGCGGCGGCAGTGACGAGCTGATCGACCGCGGAGTAGCCCGGGTGCAGGCGATGCTCGGGTACGACGCGGTGGTGGTGCCGGTCCGCCAGGGAGGTCGGTCACCCGCGGACCGTCAGCTGCTCGTGCCCTGGGGTGAGCGACCGAGCGCGGTCCGTTCTCCCGACCTGCCCTGGCCCGGGTCCGTCCCGGCGCCGGCGCCGACCCGGGTCTTCGTCGAGCCGTGGGCGACTGCGGTCGTCGGGTCCGGGGGTCGCCCGGTCAGCGTCACCGAGCGCGGTGTCCTCACCAGCATTCCCGAGCGCTTCCACACCGGCAGCGGGTCGGGCTGGCAGCAGGTGCAGGACTGGGCCGGTCCCTGGCCGGTCAGCGAGCAGTGGTGGGAGTCGAGCGAGCGCCCCGGCGCCCTGGTCGCCCGCTTCCAGATCGTCGGGGTCGACGGCAGCGCCTGGTTGATGCGCTGCGACGGAGACCGCTGGTGGACCGAGGCCGCCTATGAGTAGGCAACCGGCGGTCGAGCGCAGCCGAGACCAGGTGCTGTGACGTGGGTTGGAACAATCCTCCGATCCCTTGGTCCGAGCTCGAGAAACGGCTCTCGACCAGGCCTCGCCCGGTCAACGCTCCGCCCGACGACGGCCCGGGATCACGCAAGCGCAAGTCGTACCGGCCGAAGGACGAGGTCAGGCTCCCGGACGGACCCGCTGTCCCGTACGCCGAGCTGCACTGCCACAGCAACTTCAGCTTCCTTGACGGGGCAAGCGGCCCGGACCGGTTGGTCGAGCAGGCGGTCCGGCTGGGTCTGCACGGCTTGGCGATCACCGACCACGACGGCTTCGCCGGGGCACCGCTGTTCGCCGAGATCGCCCAGAAGTATGCCCAGCAGTACGCCGAGCGTGCGCCGAAGACCGTCTTCGGGTCCGAGCTGTCGCTGGGCTTGAGCAAGCCGCAGAACGGCGCACCGGATCCCGAGGGCCAGCACCTGCTGGTCCTCGCCGCCGGGGTCGAGGGCTACCACCGACTGGCCGCCGCGATCACCGACGCCCAGCTGCGCGGTGACGAGAAGGGGCGACCGGTCTACGACCTCGAGGAGCTCGCCGGCCGTGGTCGCGATCACTGGCTGGTGCTGACCGGGTGCCGCAAGGGCGCGGTCCGCTCGGCGCTCGAGCACGGTGGGCTCGAGGCGGCAGCGACCGAGCTCGACAGGTTGACCGCGCTCTTCGGCCACGACCACGTGGTGGTCGAGCTGGTCGACCACGGCTACCCGCGCGACCACGAGACCAACGATGCCCTGGCGCAGCTCGCCCGGGTGCACGGGCTCCCGGTGGTCGCGACCAACAACGTGCACCACGCCCGGCCCGAGGAGCACCGGCTAGCCTCGGCGATGTCCGCGATCCGGGCACGCCGGAGCCTCGCCGAGATCGACGGGTGGTTGCCCCCGTGGGGTGCTGCCTCGTTGCGGTCGGGAGCGGAGATGGCGCAGCGTTTCGTGCGCTACCCGGGTGCGGTCGCCCGTTCGGTGTCCTTGGCCGACCAGCTCGCCTTCGACCTGCAGAAGGCGACGCCACGG
>JBJMIP010000385.1:0-6561 GCA_045806825.1 Marmoricola sp. | reverse complement strand
TTGGTCTCGTAGTCGTGCGCGTCGATCTTCGGGCGAAGCTTCATCTCCTTGATGACGACGTTCGTCTGGTTCCGGCGAGCCTCACGGGCCTTCTGGGCGTTCTCGTACTTGAACTTCCCGTAGTCCATGAGCTTGCAGACCGGCGGGCGTCCCTGGGGAGCGATCTCGACGAGGTCGAGGTCCGCTTCCTGGGCAAGCTTCAGTGCCTGGTCGGTCGGCACGATGCCGACGGTCTCACCGTTGGGGCCAACGAGACGGACCTCGGGAACCCGAATCCGGTCGTTGATGCGCAGCTCAGTGCTGATGTGTCCTCCTGGGTCGGTTTTCCTCTTCGACCACCCGGGAGCGCTCCACAAACGAGAAGGGCCTCCGCGCCGACGCACGGAAGCCCTGGGAACAGTGGTGCCTGCATGCTTCGCACCACTGGACCGGACCCGACGACCTGTGTTGCTGTGCGGTCGGTGCGGGTGGGAGGAGCCTCCACTTGTCGGATCGGCGTCCGGAGACGTCGATCGGTCGTTCACAAGGGTACAGGCTCAGGCCGCCCAGGTCACATCGGACGGGTCCAGCCCCAGCCGTCGTCGACCTCACGGAGCACGAGACCCTCGGCGAGGGCACGCAATTCCGGACCTTCCACCGCGAACAGGACCGGTCCGGCGATGTCGATCACCAGTGCGTCGGCCCCGTCCTGGATGGCCGACAGAGCCGCCTTGCGGAGCTCGACGGCGACCGGTCGGGCCTCGGGGTTCCACGCGGCCAGCGTCGCGGTGGAGGTGAAGGACAGCAGCGCCGTGCGACCGTCGCGCCCGGTGATCAGGACCGTGGCCATGTCGCTGGTCTTGTCGTGGGCCAGCCCGGCCTCGTCGTACTCGACCTCGCCGAGGACGGCCATCACCGGCACCAGGACCCGGGTCTCCTGGAGCAGCGCGAGGGTGCGCTCATGCAGCGCCTCCGGCGCCTCGTCGTACGCCGCGAGCGCCGCGACGACCTCGGCCGCGGCGGTCCCGTCGTCGTCGGCGAAGCCGGGGTCCGGGATCACGCGTTCGAAGGCCACGGGGGCCATCCTCCCAAACCGACCGGCCCGCCTAGGCTGGGGCCCGTGACGCAGACCCCGAGGAGCGCCGCCCGCGCTCGGCTTGCCCAGCGCCTGGCTGTCGCCGTGAACGCGCTCGACGACCCGGCCACGCCGATGGTGGTCGTCGACGTGGACGCGTTCGACGCCAATGCCGACGACCTGCGGCGACGCGCCGGCGGCTCGCCGATCCGGGTCGCCTCGAAGTCGTTGCGCGTCCCCGCGCTGATCGAGAGGGCCCTGGCCACCCCCGGCTACGCGGGCGTTCTCGGCTACAACCTGCGCGAGGCGTTGTGGCTGGTCGCGCACAAGGTGACCTCAGACGTGGTGGTCGCCTACCCCACCGTCGACCGTGGCGCTGTGCGCCGGCTGCTCGCGGACCCCGTGGCCCGGGCCGCCGTCACCTTGATGGTCGACGACGTGGCCCACCTGGACCTGGTCGACACCTGCCGTGACCCCGGGACCCACGAGGAGGTCCGGGTCGCCCTCGACATCGACGCAGGTCTGCGGCTGGGGCGCGGCCACGTCGGTCCGAAGCGCTCCCCGCTGCACGACCCGACCGAGGTGCTCGCCTTCGCGCGCCAGGTGCTCGCCCGTCCCGGATTCCGGTTGGTCGGCGTGATGACCTACGAGGGCCAGGTCGCCGGCGTCCAGGACGACGTCCCCGGCCAGCGGGCCAGGTCCGCGGTCGTCCGCAGGCTCAAGGCAGCCTCGATGACCCAGCTCGCCGAGCGACGCGGGGCGATCGCGGCCGGGCTGCGGTCACTGGTGGACCTGGAGTTCTGGAACGGTGGTGGTTCCGGGAGCGTCGAGGCGACGGCACAGGACCCGGCCGTCACCGAGATCGCCGCCGGCTCGGGGCTGCTGGTGCCCACCCTGTTCGACCACTACCAGAGCTTCGCCCCGCGCCCGGCTGCGTTCTTCGGCGTACCGGTCGTGCGACGGCCCTCCGCGGGACTGGCCACGGTCGCCGGTGGCGGCTTCATCGCCTCCGGACCGACGGGCAAGGATCGCAGCCCGATGCCCTGGGCCCCGGACGGCCTGCACCTGACCGGACTCGAGGGCGCGGGCGAGGTGCAGACCCCGTTGAGCGGCCCGGGTGCGGCATCGCTGCGCGTGGGCGACTGGGTCTGGTTCCGGCACGCCAAGTCCGGCGAGCTGGCCGAGCACACCAACCAGGTCCACCTGGTCTCCGGCGAGGCCGTGGTCTCCACCGTGCCGACGTACCGGGGCCTGGGCCTGGCCTGGTGAGCGGGACCCGCCCGTGACTCCCCCGGGAGCGGCGGCCGCGCAGGTCGCCCAGCACCTCGCCGCCCAGCCGGCCACGCTCGGCGCCGGCAAGCTGGTCTGCATCGACGGCCCGTCCGGCTCCGGGAAGACCACCCTCGCCGAGCGGCTGATCCGGCTCACCCCGGCTCCCGTGCTGCACACCGACCTGCTCTGCCCCGGCTGGGACGGCCTGCCCGCGGTGCCCTCGATCCTGGGCACGCTGCTCGCCTCCCTCGCCGAGGGACGTCCGGGCCACTACCGGGAGTGGGACTGGATCCGGGACCGGTTGGCCGAGACCGTCACCGTCGAGCCCGGCCCGCTGCTCATCGTCGAGGGGCTCGGCGCCGGTGCGCGCTCGCTCGCCGGCTGGACGACGACGCTGGTCTGGATGGACGCCGAGGTGAACCGGCGACAGGAACGCGCCTTCGAGCGCGACGGCGAGTACTTCCGGGACCAGTGGGCCCCGTGGGCGCTCGCCGAGCAGACCTACTTCGCCGAGAACCAGGTCGCCGAACGGGCGGACCTGGCCTTCCGGACCGGCTGATCCGGGCCTAGCCTGGAGGGGTGCTGAAAGCACGGCGCGGATGCACCCGAGCGGGGGTGCTGGTCGTGGCGGTCCTGCTGGTCGGCTGCGGGCACGAGCACGGCCAGGAGGCGTCCTCGAAGCCCTTCCGGCTGCCCGCCCTCCCGGCGCCGGCGCACTTCCGCGCCACCGTCGACCATCCCTTCCTGCCGCTGCGTCCCGGCGCGCGGTGGGTGTACCTGTCCAAGACCGCGGAGGGGACGGAGCGGACCGTGGTCGTGGTCGAGAGCCGGCACCGAACCGTCGCCGGGATCAGTGCGACGGTGGTGCACGACCGTGCCTACCTCGACGGCCGGTTGAGCGAGGACACCTACGACTGGTTCGCGCAGGACGACGAGGGCAACGTCTGGTACCTCGGCGAGGACACCCATGCCTACGAGCCCGGCAAGCCGCCGAGCACCGAGGGGTCGTGGGAAGCAGGGGTGGGCGGTGCGCAGGGCGGTCTGGCCCTTCCCGGGCGTCCGGCCGTCGGCGACCGCTACCAGCAGGAGCACCTGGCCGGGACCGCCGAGGACCGCGGCGAGATCCTCGCGCTCGATGCCCACGGGACGGTGCCGTGGGGAGCGTTCCGCGACGCGGTCCGCACCCGTGACACCACGCCGCTCGAACCGGACGTCGTGGAGAACAAGTACTACGTGCGCGACGTCGGAACGGTGCTCGAGGAGGAGGGCGCCGACCGGGTCGAGCTGATCAGCTTCAGGCCCGGTCGCGGCTGAGGACTACTCGGGCCGCTGGATCGTGGTGTTCTCGGCGACCAGCCGACGCAGGTCGGCCACCGCCCGCTTCGCGCGCTCGCCGTCCGAGCCCTGGATGGCCAGCGCGGAGATCGACGTCCCGTCGGAGAGGTCGATGCCCGCCCAGGGCGCACCGCGACGCAGGTTCACCCCGATGATCTGCGACCAGTCGTAGTCACGGCGCCTGTAGCCGTTGACGACCGTCACGCCGGTCTCGTGGGCGGTGACCCGCGAGCGCATCAGCGCGAACCAGACCCCGAGGGCGATCAGGCCCAGGAAGACCAGCGTGCCCTCCTGGAAGCCGGTGAACTTGGCCCGCGTGTCGGCCCCCAGCGCGATCCAGACGACGAGCACGAGGACCAGCAGCATCACGCCGAGGACCGTGCCCACCAGGCGCGCCCCGAAGGGCCGCCAGGTGTGCGGGACGGTGGCGGGTCCGGCGCTCACGGACCGATCACAACCGGCAGGCGTGGATGTCGGTGAGCAGGATCGCACGCGCGCCGATCTCGTAGAGGTCGTCCATCAGCTGCTGGGCGCCGTCGCTCGGAACCATCGAACGCACAGCGACCCAGCCCTCGCGGTGAAGCGGAGAGATCGTCGGACCCTCGAGCCCGGGGGTCAGCTCGATGGCCGCCTCGAGCCGGTCGCTCGGGATGTCGTAATCCATCATCAGGTACGACCGCGCCACCAGGACGCCTTCGAGCCGGCGGCGGAAGGTGGTCAGCCCCTTGGGCTCGGCGCCGTCGCGGCTGATCAGCACCGCCTCGGACTCCATGATCACCTCACCGACGATCACGAGTCCGGCCTGCTTGAGCGTGCTGCCGGTCTCGACGACGTCGGCGATGGCGTCCGCGACGCCGAGCTGGATGCTGGTCTCGACGGCGCCGTCCAGGTGCACGACCCGGGCGTCGATCCCCTGGTCGGCGAGGTAGCGCTCGACCACCCCGACGTACGAGGTGGCGATCCTCTTCCCGTTCAGGTCGGCCAGGGTGTCGAGCTCGCCCGGGCGAGCGGCGAAGCGGAACTTCGAACGACCGAAGCCGAGCTGCATCGCCTCCACCGCTGCCGACCCGGAGTCGAGCAGCAGGTCGCGGCCGGTGATGCCGATGTCGAGCGTGCCCTCACCGACGTACAGGGCGATGTCGCGGGGGCGCAGGTAGAAGAACTCGACGCCGTTGGCGGTGTCGAGGAGGGTGAGCTCCTTGGAGTCCGAGCGCTGCCGGTACCCGGCCTCGCGGAGCATCTCGGAGGCAGCCGTGGACAGGGCGCCCTTGTTCGGCAGGGCGATGCGGAGCAGCGGGGCTCCGTTGCCGTTGGTGGTCATGGTCAGTCCTAGAGGTGGGCGTAGACGTCGTCGAGCGAGATTCCGGCGGCGAGCATCAAGCACTGCGCGTGGTACAGCAGCTGGCTGATCTCCTCGGCCGCCCGCTCATGACCCTCGTGCTCGGCCGCCATCCAGGACTCGGCCGCTTCCTCCACCAGCTTCTTGCCGATGAAGTGCACGCCTGCGTCCAGAGCCGCCACGGTGCCGGAGCCCTCGGGACGCGCCTCAGCCTTCTGGCTGAGCTCGGCCCACAGCTCTTCGAACGTCTTCACGAGCAACCAGCCTAGTGGGCAGCGCGAGGGGTTTGCGCCGGGCGTCAGCCGCCGAGATGTTCGCGGCGGCGGATCCTGCGCAGCGTGATCGCCGTCTGGAGCGCAGCGCTCGTCGCCTCGTAGCCCTTGTCCTCGCGGCTGCCCTCGAGCCCGGCCCGGTCAAGGGCCTGCTCCTCGTTGTCGCAGGTGAGCAGGCCGAAGCCGATCGGGATGCCGTGGTCCAGAGCGACCCGGTTCAGACCGTCGGTCGCCGCGGTCGAGACGAACTCGAAGTGCGGGGTGCCGCCACGGATGATCACGCCGAGCGCGATCACGGCGTCGAAGCCCTGCTTGGCGAGCGCGTCGGCGACCACCGGGAGCTCGAAGGACCCGGGCACCCGGACGACGACCGGCTGCTCGACCTGGTGCCGCTTGAGCGCATCCAAGGTGCCCTCCAGCAGGCCCTTCATGACCTTCTCGTGCCAGCTGGCCGCGACGACCGCGACCCGCAGGTCGTGGCAGTCGAAGGGCCGGTCCTCGGGGCTGCCGTCACCACTCACGGGGTCACTCCTTGGTTGTCGATGCTCGTCAGGTCCGGGAGGTCGTGACCCATCCGGTCACGCTTGGTCCGAAGGTAGGCGATGTTGTGGTCGTTCGGCCGCGGGGTCAGGCCGACCTGCTCGGTGACCGGGATCCCGTAGGAGGACAGGCTCGAGGTCTTGTCCGGATTGTTGGTGAGCAGCCGCACCGAGGAGACCCCGAGGTCGCGCAGGATCTGGGTGGCCGCTCCGTAGTGCCGCGCGTCGGCCGGCAGGCCCAGGTCGAGGTTGGCGTCGACGGTGTCGCGGCCGCCGTCCTGGAGCTGGTAGGCCTGCAGCTTCGCCAGCAGGCCGATCCCCCGGCCCTCGTGGCCGCGCAGGTAGATCACCACACCACGACCCTCGGTCGCGATCCGGTCCAGCGCCTCGTCGAGCTGGGGACCGCAGTCGCAGCGCGAGGAGCCGAAGACGTCACCGGTCAGGCACTCGCTGTGCACCCGGGCCAGCACCGGCTCGCCGTCGCGAAGTGCCGCGGGGTCGCCGAAGACCAGCGCGATGTGCTCGGAGTCGTCCACCGTGATCCGGTAGCCGAACGCGGTGAAGTCGCCGTGGGCGGTCGGCAGGCGCGTCTCTGCGACCCGTTGCACGTGGGTCTCGGTACGCCGCCGGAAGTGCACCATCTGCTCGATCGAGATCATCTTCAGGCCGTGCTCGTCGGCGAACGCGCGCAGCTCGGGCCCGCGCTTCATCGTGCCGTCGTCGTTGACGACCTCGACCAGCACGCCCGCC
>JBJMIP010000384.1:0-13990 GCA_045806825.1 Marmoricola sp. | reverse complement strand
TGGTCAAGAAGACGCGCCTGGCTGACTACAACTCGCCGCGTCAGGCCGGCGTCATCGCGATCAACTTCCGCGAGGACGACGACGAGCTGATCGGTGCGGAGCTGGTCAGCGAGAACGACGACATCCTGCTGGTCTCCCGCAAGGGCCAGGCGATCCGCTTCACCGCGGACGACAGCCAGCTGCGGCCGATGGGCCGGGCGACCTCGGGCGTCACCGGGATGAAGTTCCGTGCCGGCGACTCGATGCTGTCGATGTCGGTGATCCGCGCCGACGAAGTGGCCAGGGAGAACGCCGAGGAGGACTCGGCCGAGGCCAAGGTGCAGTACGTCTTCACCATCACCGACGGCGGTTTCGCCAAGCGCACCCGGATCGCGGAGTACCGCACCCAGGGTCGCGGTGGTCTCGGCATCAAGGCGATGTCCCTGGCCAACGAGGAGCGCGGCGGCCTCGTCGGTGCGTTCATCGTGGTCGAGGGTGACGAGGTCCTGTCCATCACCTCGGGTGGCCAGGTCGTCCGCAGCCCGATCAACGCGAACTTCCGGGCGACCGGGCGCTCGACGATGGGCGTGAAGTTCGTGACGCCGAAGGGCGGCGACTCGGTCGCGGTCGTCGCGCGCAGCGTCGAGAAGGCTGTCGACGAGGACGAGCTCGAGGGCGTTGACGAAGGAGCCGAGGGCGGCGTCGAGGCAGTCGAGGGCGTGGAGGCTGTTGCTCCAGGTGCGAGAATCGACGAAACTTCGGCGGCAGAAGCCGTTGAGGGCGAGGACGACGCAGCACCGGAGGAGGAGAGCTGATGGCTGACACGCAGCGTCCGCTCGCCGCCCAGTTCCGGGCCGACGGACCGGACCCGGCCGGCGCTCGGTCAGCCGGCGGCCCGAGCACGGGCTCGCGCCAGGTGCGCCAGGCGCGGCTGCGGCTGGTCCAGATCGAGCCGTGGTCGGTGATGAAGGCGGCGTTCCTGCTCTCGGTCGCGATCGCCATCGTGACCGTGGTGGCTGTCGGCATCGTCTGGCTCGTGCTCGGTGCGGCGGGTCTGTGGGACTCGGTCAACTCGATCGTCCAGGACTCCGTCGGCGACAACTCCGGGACGCCGTTCGAGATCCAGAAGTACCTCGGCACCTCCCGGGTGCTCGGCTTCACGATGATCGTGGCGGTCGCGGACATCGTCCTGATCACGGCGATCGCGACGCTCGGCGCGTTCCTCTACAACCTCGCTGCGACGCTCGTCGGCGGGGTGGAAGTGACCTTCGCCGAGGACAAGTGATCGCCCCCGGATCCCGTTTTGTTGGGCCCGGTGGGCATGGGGTAATCTTCGTCGTCGGTCACGCAGCCAGCTGCTGATCAACCCGGGCCTATAGCTCAGACGGTTAGAGCGCTTCCCTGATAAGGAAGAGGTCAGAGGTTCAAGTCCTCTTAGGCCCACCGATCAACCATGGAGGTTGGGATGAAGAAGTTGCTGTTCGTGGCACTCGCTGCCGCCGCCGGGGTCTTCGTGAAGAAGAAGATCGACGAAGGCAAGAACGAGCAGGATCTCTGGCAGCAGGCCACCGACCCGGTCGCACCTTCGACCGGCTCAGGACAGGCCAGGGCCTGATCCACCTCCGCCGGGGGCCTTGGCGCAATTGGTAGCGCACCTGCTTTGCAAGCAGGGGGTTAGGGGTTCGAGTCCCCTAGGCTCCACCACGTCTTTTTCGCCGCAAGCAGAGCGCCGGGCGCATTTGGTAGCGGCTGTGCCGGATTGGCAAGCAGGGGGTTAGGGGTTCGAGTCCCCTAGGCTCCACCACGTCTTGTTGTCCCGATCAGCGTGCCCCTCGCGTCTTTTCGTGACAGAAGTGCCGTTCGTCCGGTTCACTAGGACGTGGGGTGGGATCCGCAAGAGTGAGGACCCCCTATGGCCGGACAGCCCCGACGTTCGATCGTCACTTCCCTGGGCCTGCTGCTGACCGCTCTTCTGCTGGTGAGCTTCGCGACGACCTCTGCCGACGGCAGCACGTCCGCGAGCAACGCGGCGGAACGCTGCAAGCGACCGGCGCGCGGCTTCGTGCCGACGTACGCCGGGATCCCCGCGATCGGCAGGAGCGTCAAGGTCATCCAGGTCCAGCGGAAGTCGAACGGCCAGATCGGAGCCGGCCCGACGACCACCGAGGGCAAGTGGCTGATGTCGATGGATCCGAAGACCAAGCCGGGCAGCCACCAGGGCAGCGTGCTGCTCGCCGGGCACACCTGGCCGGACGGGTCCGCACTTGGCAACGCGATGCTCGAGAACCTGTGGACCGGAAACGGAATCGTGCTCTCCAACGGCGACACCCGCGCCTGCTACCGGGTGAACCGTCGGTCGAGCTACCCCGCCGACGAGGTGCCGAGCTCGGCGTTCCGTACCAGTGGGCCCGAGCAGGTGGTGGTCGTCGCCTGCTCCGGCAAGCGTCTCGGGCCGGGCAACTGGACGCGCCGGACCCTGTGGTTCGCCACCCCGTGGACCCCGGCGCCGCCGCCCGAGCCCACCTCGCCGTCGCCCCAGCCGAGCCCACCGCCGCAGAACTGCCTGCTCTGCGGACTGCTCGGCCACTGAGGAACGACCGCGAACGACTGGCACACTAGAACAAGTTCTAGGTACCGTCGTCCATGAGCAAGTCTGAGTCGCTGCTGCGCGTCGCCGGTGCGTACGTCCTCGCGTTCGGCGCCGGGGCGGCCTGGCTGTACCTCGGGGCGGTCACCTCGCACCTCTGGTTGAACGGGTTGATCGCCGACCTGATCGCCACCGCGGTGGTGTTCGTGGCGAGCCGCCTGCACAAGAACTCGAGCTTCTACGACGCCTACTGGAGCGTGCTCCCTCCCCTGCTCGTCGTGTACTGGTGGAGCGAGGGTGGCCTTGCCGCCGACGACCTCCGCGCGTGGCTGGTGCTGGGCGTGATCGTGTTCTGGTCGGTCCGCCTGACCGGGAACTGGATCTACGCGTTCCCCGGCCTTCACCACGAGGACTGGCGCTACCCGATGCTGCGGGAGAAGGCCGGCAAGGCCGAGGCGCTCGTCGACCTGATGGGCATCCACGTCTTCCCGACCCTCCAGGTCTTCCTGGCCCTGGTGCCGGCGTACGTCGCGGTGACCCGGACCGGGGATGCGGTCGGCTGGCTGGACTGGGTCGCGGTCGCGGTCGGGGTGGCCTCGGTGGTGCTGTCCTTCACCGCGGACCTCCAGATGTACCGCTTCGCCCGGACCAAGCAGCCCGGTCAGGCGATGGACCAGGGCCTGTGGGCCTGGTCGCGGCACCCGAACTACTTCGGTGAGTTCGGGTTCTGGGTCGCCCTGGCACTCTTCGGACTGGCGACCTCACCGGGTGACTGGTGGTGGTTGGTCCTCGGCGCGGTCGGCATCCTCGCGCTGTTCGAGGGCGCGAGCATCCCGATGATGGAGCAGCGCAGCCTCGAGCGGCGGCCCGAGTACCAGGTCGTCATCGACCGGGTCTCGAAGTTCCTGCCGCTCCCTCCGAAAGCCACCAAGCGGGCCGACGCATGAGGCCACCGCGGGTCGTGATCGCCGGCCTGGGTGACACCGGGCTGCTCGTTGCGATCCACCTGTCCCGTCGCGCCGAGGTCGTCGGGATCTCCACGAAGCCCGGTCTGCTCAGTGGTCAGGAGCTCGGCCTGCGACTGGCTCGACCGGCCGAGTGGGTGCGCGACTACTGGACGTCGTTCGACCGCTACCGCAGGCTCGATGCCGTCCGCACCGTGCACGGGGCGATCACCGCGCTCGACGTCGAGGGACGCACGGTCTCGGTGCAGCTGGCCGACGGGACCGAGGTCGACGAGCCGTACGACCGCCTGGTGATCTCGACCGGCGTGACCAACGGATTCTGGCGCCGGCCCGACCTCCAGCACACCGAGGAGATCGACGCCACCGTCCTGGTCCAGCACCAACGCCTCGCTGCGGCCGGCTCGGTCATCGTCATCGGCGGCGGCGCTGCTGCGGTGAGCACCGCGGTGAACGTCGCCGGGCAGTGGCCCGACAAGCAGGTCGACCTGTACTTCCCGGGCGAGCGGGCACTCCCGGCGCACCACCACCGGGTCTGGGACGTGCTCGAGCGTCGGCTCACCGACCTCGGGGTCGGCCTGCACCCGGGTCACCGGGCCGTGGTGCCCGACGGATTCCACGCCGACGAGATCACCGCCGACCCGGTCTCGTGGAGCACGGGCCAGGACACAGCCAAGGCCGATGCCGTGCTCTGGACCATCGGCAAGGTGCGGCCGAACACCGCCTGGCTACCGGCCGAGCTCCTCGACGCCGACGGATTCGTCCGCGTCGACGAGCACCTCCAGGTGCCGGGGCACCCCGAGATCTTCGCGATCGGCGATGTCGCGGCCAGCGACCCGCTGCGGAACTCCGCCCGCAGCAGGGCCGACCACCTGCTGTCCCACAACGTGCTGGCGTCACTGGACGGCCGGTCGATGAAGGTGTTCAAGCCGGCGCGTCGGCGGTGGGGCTCGGTGGTCGGGGCGCAGCAGGACAAGCTCGAGGTGTTCGCGCCGAACGGCTCCTCGTTCAAGCTCGGACCGTGGTCCAAGCTGCAGCCGTGGGTCGTCAGACTGGCTATCTACAAGGGGATCCGGCGTCCCTGAGCGCTACCCGGGGGCAGGGCCCCCGAGGGTGAAGTCGGCGAAGTCGAAGCCGGGGACAACGACGCAGCTGACCAGGACGGCCTCGTCGACGGGCCTGGCTGCCTGCCAGGAACCACCGGGCACGACCGCTTGCGGTCGTTCGCCGGCTGCGGTGTCCGGGCCCAGCCGGTGCTCGGCGTACGACGTGGGTGTGTCGCCGACGAAGAGCCTCAATGACCCGCCGCGGTGGTGGAACCACAGCTCGTCCGAGGCGACCCGGTGCCAGGCCGAGGACTCGCCGGGGAGCAGCAGGAAGTAGATCGCCGTGCCGAGGGAGCGCTCGCCCTCGGGACGTCCGACCGCGTCGGCGTGCCGGTACGTCTCGGCGTACCAGCCGCCCTCGGGGTGGGGTCGGAGGTCGAGGTCGTGGGCCCAGTCGGGCAGGTCGGTCATGGTTCCTACGTGGTGGCGTCGATGATCCACGGGCGGTCGAGGTCCAGCAGGCGAGGGTCCGCGGTGAGCAGCGTGAGTCCGTCGACGTAGGCCTGAGCAACGAGCATCCGGTCGAACGGGTCGTGTCCCACGAGCTCAGGAAAGGACCGCATTCCCTCGGCGTGCTCGGCGCTCAACGGGAGCGGGTCGAAGCCGCCCAACGCAAGTCGCTGCGGTAGATCGTGGGGCACCGTCAGCTTGTTGAGCGCTGCCTTGAAGGCGAGCTCGGCATGGGTCACGGCCGAGACGTACTTCGTCCGGCTCTGGGTGATGGTGCTCCTGCATCGCGGTCCTAGACGCGGGGACCCTTCGGCGGCCCAGATCACGATGTGTGTGTCGAGCAGGATCATGCGGGAAAGATCTCGTCGTTGAAGAGCGCGGCGACCTCAGCCTTGTCGCGGTCCCAGCTCTCCTCGTCGTACTCGATCTCTCCCTTGAGAAACCCGAAGACGAAGTCCACGCGCGGCCTCAACGGAGTCAGCTCGGCCACCGGCTTCCCGGCGCGCGCGATCACGATCGTCTCGCCCTGCTCGACCCGCTCGAGCAGCTTGGACAGGTGCGTCTTCGCGGCGTGGATGTTCACCACCTCGGTCATACGACCAGGATACGACTTAGTCCGACTTAGTCCACAGGTTTGTCCCCAGGCTGTGCACAACTTCCAGATCGGCAGGGACGAGACAATCTGCAGAGATCTAGAACATGTTCTAGTTCGTGGGGTAGCGTCCAGGCATGACTGAAGCCACTGGACGCGTCGTCGTCATCACCGGAGCCGCCTCCGGCATCGGGTTCGCCACCGCCGAGCTGTTCCGCGACCTGGGCGACACCGTCTACGGCCTCGACATCCGCGACACCGTCCCTGAGGGCGTCACCTACGTCGAGTGCAACGTGGGTAACCGCGAGTCGGTGAAGGCCGCGATCACCCGGTGCGGGGAGCACGGACGGATCGACGTGCTGGCCAACGTCGCCGGCATCGTCCAGTTCGGTCGCTTCGACACCATCACCGACGACGAGTGGGACCGCATCCACGCGGTCGACCTCAAGGGCCCGTTCATGGTGATGCAGGAGGCGCTGCCCTACCTGCGCGCCACCCGCGGTGCCAACATCGTCAACGTCTCCTCGGTCGCCGGCCGCGTGCCGCAGGGCTACACCGTCGGCTACTCCGCCGCGAAGGGTGGTCTGACCCAGATGACCCGCTCGCTCGCGCTCGAGCTGGCGCCGGAGAGGATCCGCGTCAACGCGGTCTGCCCGGGCACCGTCGACACCCCGATCGTGTCCGAGGTCGCCGAGAAGTACCCGGACGACCTCGACCCGCGCGTGGCCGACCGCCTGATGATGATGCTGCCCGGTCGGGCGATCTCACCGGCGGAGCTGGGCGCCTCGATCGTCTACCTGGCCTCGCCGGCCGCACGGATGATCACCGGGTGCGTCCTGGCGCACGACGGCGGGATGAGCTGATCAAGGACGCGTCAGCGGACTTGATCGTTGGTGGTTGAGCAGCGAGTCCGGCTGAGGAACGAAGCCGGAACCGAGCGTGTCGAAACCTGGTGACGGGCGCGCGGTCTAATCCGTGACGTCCTGCAGGGCGTCGAACTCGGCGGCGTCGTGCGCCGAGAACATCGTCACGACCTCGGCCGCACCCGAGCCCGGTCCGTGCTCGGCGTGCAGGGCACGGAGCCGGTCGGCGTTCTCGTGCCGGGCCTTCTTGTCCATCTGCACGAGGTTCTGGAACATCTTCAGACCCGAGGGGCAGGTCGGCGGGGTGTTCTTCTCACCGGTGTTGAAGTAGGCGTCGCCGGCGTGCAGGAACCAACCGCCTGAGGGGCGACGTACGGCGACCGCGCAGTGGCCGCGGGTGTGGCCGCGGGTCGGGACCAGCAGGACGTCCTCGCCGATCGCGGAGACGGACCCGAACCCGAGCCAGGAGTCACCCGCAACGCTGTGCTCGACCCATTTCGGGTTGTGCGCCCACTGCGCCTGGATGTAGCGGTTCTTCTCGCGCAGCGCCGAGCTGGCACGGGCGGCTGCGAGCTCGTCCGCGAACACGTGCACCTTCGCGTCCGGGAAGTCGCCCAGGCCGCCCGCGTGGTCGAGGTCGAGGTGGGTGACCACGATGTCGGTGACGTCGCTCGCCTTGTAGCCGAGGCCCTCGAGCTGGTGCAGCGCCGTGTTCGCCGGGTCCAGGTCCAACCCCATCAGCCCGATGAACGCCTTGCCCATCCGGCGCTGGGCGAGGTCGGCGGTTCCGAAGCCGGTGTCGACCAGGGTCAGCCCGTCGGCGCGCTCGACGACGAGGCTGTGCGCCACCATCCGGTCGGGGGTCATCGCGCCGGGGGCTCGCGGGGACATGGTCGCGGCGCTGAGGTGCCGAATCAGGGAGGTCACGGGGGTGATCGTCGCACCCCACCCGTAGGCTGGTCGAGTGCTGACCCTGCTTCGGCCGCGGTACTGGCCGGGGCACCTCGCGATGATCCTGAGCGTGGCGATCGCCGTCGGTCTCGGGATGTGGCAGCTCGACGCCTGGCAGACCCGCCGCGCCGACGCCGCCCGCGACATCTCGCACTACAAACCGGTCGCGCTCGCCACCGTGATGACGGGGGACTCGCCGTTCCCGGGTCGCTCGCTCGGTCGGCCGGTGACGTTCACCGGAACCTGGATGGGCAGCTCGACGCTGTACGTCGACAACCGCTACCAGGGCGACCAGCGCGGGTACTGGGTGGTGACCCCGGTCCGGGTGGATGGTTCGAGGAGCGCGATCCCGGTGGTGCGCGGCTGGTCGAGAAAGCACTCCGGCCCGAACCCTTCCGGTCACGTCGCGATTACCGGGTGGCTGCAGGCGAGCGAGGGCAGCGGCCCGATCGACCTGCACCCCGATGACGACGTGATCGAGATGATGCGGATCGCCAGCATCGTCCAGCACGTGCCCGCCGATCTCTACAGCGGCTACGTGGTGGCCCGCGACCTGGCGCCGTCCTCGGCCGCCGACGGGCTGAGCTCGGTCAGCGCCGCTGCAGTGCCCTCGGTCTCCGGCTTCACTGCGCTGCGCAACTTCCTCTACGCGCTGGAGTGGTGGATCTTCGGCGCCTTCGCGATCTTCGTCTGGTACCGCTGGTGCGTCGACACCTTGAACCCGCCGGAGCCCGACGAGGAGGCGGAGGCGTGAGTCGTGGACTGCTGGTGGCCGGAACCACCTCGGACGCCGGCAAGAGCATCCTCACCACCGGCTTGTGCCGGGCCTGGTCGCGTCGCGGCATCAAGGTCGCGCCGTACAAGGCCCAGAACATGTCGAACAACTCGATGGTCTGCGCGGACGGTAGCGAGATCGGTCGCGCCCAGTGGGTGCAGGCGCGCGCGGCCCGCGCGGTGCCTGAAGCCGCGATGAACCCGGTGCTGCTCAAGCCGGGCGGCGACACCCGAAGCCACGTCGTCGTGATGGGTCGCCCGGGCGGGAGCGTGTCGTCCGCTGACTGGGAGAGCGGTCGGCGGCACCTGGCCGAGGCTGCGCACGCCGCGTACGACGACCTCGCCAGCCGTTACGACCTGATCGTGGCCGAGGGCGCCGGCAGCCCGACGGAGATCAATCTGCGCGCCGGCGACTACGTGAACCTCGGCCTGGCTAGGCACGCGAACCTGCCGACGGTGGTGGTCGGTGACATCGATCGCGGCGGCCTGTTCGCCGCGCTGTTCGGCACGGTCGCCCTCCTCGAGCCGGCCGACCAGGCGCTGGTGGCCGGGTTCGTCGCGAACAAATTCCGCGGCGACCTGTCGCTGCTGCAGCCCGGCATCGACGAGCTGACCCGGTTGACCGGGCGGCCGACGTACGGGGTGCTGCCCTGGCACCCGGACCTGTGGCTCGACTCCGAGGACGCCCTGGACCTGGAGGGTCGCCGCTCGCGGACGGACGGTGACCGGGTGCTGCGCGTCTCGGTCGTCCGACTGCCCCGGATCAGCAACTTCACCGACGTCGACGCGCTCGGCCTCGAACCCGACGTGGACGTCTCGTTCGCGGCCTCGCCGCGGGACCTCGTCGGTGCCGACCTGGTGGTCCTGCCGGGCACCCGGGCGACGCTGTCCGACCTGGAGTGGCTGCGTGCGCGCGGACTGGACGCCGGCATCCTCGAGCACGCGCGTGCCGGACGCCCGGTGCTCGGCATCTGCGGAGGCGCCCAGATGCTTGGCTCCTGGATCTTCGACCCCGCGGGGACCGAGGGGCCGGTGGGGGCGCGCAGCGATGGTCTCGGCCTGGTCGACGCGACCACGACGTTCGGTGCCGACAAGGTGCTGACGCTGGCGCGATGCACCGGCCTGGGGCAGGCGGTGACCGGTTACGAGATCCACCACGGCCGGCTGACGGCCGGGGCGGGCGACGCCTTCCCGGGAGGGGTCCGCAACCGCTCGGTCTTCGCGACGATGTGGCACGGCAGCCTGGAGAGCGACGCCTTCCGCCAGACATTCCTCGGCGAGGTCGCCGCTGCCGTCGGGATCGATCGCACGGGTTCGACGGTGTCGTTCGAGCAGCAGCGCGAGGCTCGGCTCGACCTGCTCGGCGACCTCGTCAGCGAGCACCTCGACCTCGACGCCCTGCTCGACCTGGCCACCGCCGGGGTCCCCGCCGGCCTGCCGCTGCTGCCCCCGGGTTCGGACCGGTGACCCGGAGCGGCCCCGTGCTCGTCCTCGGCGGCACCGGCGAGGCGCGCGAACTGGCGGTCCTGCTGGCCGAGGCCGGGGTCGACTTCGAGTCCTCGCTCGCCGGGCGGGTGGTGCGGCCGCGGCTGCCGGTCGGTCCGGTCCGGGTCGGCGGCTTCGGCGGCGCTGAGGGTCTCGCGGCGTACCTGCGCGCGAACGAGGTGCGCGCCGTCGTCGATGCCACCCACCCGTTCGCCGCGGGCATCTCCGCGAACGCGGCCACGGCCTGCGAGCGGAGCTCGGTGCCGCTGCTCCGCCTGCAGCGAGCCGGCTGGTCGGACGCGGCCGGGGCTGAGGCCTGGCACTGGGTCTCCGACCACTCGGAGGCAGCCGAGCTGACCGCGTCGCTCGGCACCCGACCGCTGCTGACAATCGGCCGCCAGCAGCTGGGCGCCTTCACCGGACCCCTGGCCGCCACCGACGTGCTGGCGCGGGTCGTGGACGAACCCGACGTGGATCTGCCTGACAGCTGGCGGGTGCTGCTCGACCGCGGGCCCTACGACCTCGCCGGAGAACGGGCACTCCTGGCCGACCGGGACGTGCTGGTGACCAAGGACTCGGGCGGGACCTGGACCTGGCCGAAGCTGGCGGCCGCCGCCGAGCTGGGCATCCCCGTGGTCGTCGTACGGCGCCCACCTACGCCTGCCGGGGTGGAGCAGGTCGCCGACCCGACGGCGGCAGCGGCCTGGGTGGTCGAAAGGACCCGGTAGTCAGGACCATGGTCCTTTTTGTCCATTTGGTTGATGGCAAAAGGTCCCGGTTCGTCCACACTGGAAGACGTGCGTGACGGGGGAGGGCGCGCGCGGTCCGGCGAGTCGGCCGGGCTCGCGGGCGCGATGACAGGCTGGGCGGAGTTCCGGGCAACTCCGCGACGCCTGCGTGCCTACGTGCTGAGCCTCCTCACCGCCGCCCTGGTCCTGCCGGTGCTGTTCACCGGACCGGTGCAGACCCCGCACTCCTCGCCGTGGTTCACGGTGACGGTGCTGTTCGCGGTCTCGGTCCTGAACATCGAGGTCTCCCGCTGGCTCTCCGGCGGCGTGGCGCACACCCAGCAGCCGCACAAGGCACTCTCGGCCTGGGCGTTCGCCTCGGCGATGCTGCTGCCCACCTGGCTGCTGGTCGTGGTCGTTCCGGTGACCTACGCGCACGCACGCTGGCGAGGGATCCGGGTGCCGCTGTGGAAGTGGGTGGCCTCCGGCGCGATCATCGTGCTCTGCGGACTGGCCGCGGCCGGGGTCCGGCACGGGCTGATGGGGACCCAGGCCAACTGGTCGCACGGCGACGGCCACCAGGGGTTCTTCACGATGACGCTCGCGTACCTGGTCTTCCTCGGCCTCGAGGCCCTGCTCTTCGCGGGCAGCGCGTTCCTGAACCACGCCGAGGACGAGCAGTGGCTGCGGGAGACGCTGGCGAGCTCGACGTTCTACCTGACCGAGACCGGCGTGCTCGTCCTGGGTGGCCTGTTCGCCATGGTCTGGGCTGCCGGCTTCTGGTTCACCTTGTTCCTGGTCCCGGTCTACGTGCTGATCCAGCACGCCGCGCTGCTCGCACCCCTGAAGGAACGCGCGTCCGCGGTGCTGGACGTGGCCGCGAAGAACTACGAGCTGGCGGTCCTCAACGAGCAGCTCGAGATCAAGAACAGCGCACTGGACCGGGCGGGCCAGTTCAAGTCCGACCTGCTGGGGATGCTCGGTCACGAGATCGGCAACCCGCTCACCTCGGTGCTCGGCTACGCCCAGGTCGGTGTCGAGGCCTCCGAGACCGGTGACGTGGGGACGATGGCCCGCGCCCTGGAGGTCGTGGACCGCAACGCCCAGCAGGCAGCGGCCGTCCTCGCGGAGATCGTGCAGCTGGTCGCCAGCGAGCAGGGCAACCTGCACGCCAACCCCGAACCTGTGCAGCTCGTGGAGTGCCTCTCCAGCGCGACCTTGGACCTGCCCGAGACGATCCGCCCCACGATCGACTGCCCCGAGGAGCTCGAGGTGATGGTCCAGCCCGGACACCTCAACCAGATCCTCGGCAACCTGCTCAGCAACGCCGTGAAGTACGCCGGCGGCGCGACGCTGCTGGCCGCCGAGGTCCACCACGGCCAGGTCTCGCTCTCGGTCGTCGACCACGGGCCCGGGATCTCGGCGCAGTTCGCGGACCACCTCTTCGAGCGCTACCGCCGCGACGAGTCCTCGGCCGCGCAGGTGCAGGGCACCGGGATCGGGCTGTTCATCAGCCGCGAGCTGGCCCGTGCGAACGGTGGCGACCTGGTGCACCACAGCGGCGTCCCGAACGGCTCGCGCTTCGAGCTGGTCCTGCCCGTCGCCAGCTGACCCATCCGAGGCGGCTGGCGCTCCGAATGCCCTGCGTGGGAATCATCCGCGACGTCCAGGGCTACCTCGTGCAGCGCTCCGCCCCGTGGAGCGCCCGCTACGGCGACGCCCTGTACTTCACGGGGACCGACCTTCCCGAACCGACCGTGATCGAGATCCCCACCCGTCGGGGTCTGGTGCGCTGCGAGGTCTACCGGCCGGAGGGCGGTGGGAGCGCGCCTCCGGTCTACGTGCACTTCCACGGCGGCGCGTTCCTGATGCGGTTCCCGCGGATGGACGACTTCTGGGCGCGGATCGTGTGCGCCGAAGTGGGTGCGGTCGTGGTGAACGTGGACTACGACGTCGCGCCGCAGAAGCGCTTCCCGGTTGCCCAGGAGCAGTGCCACGACGTGGCCGCGTGGATCGCGCGCAATCCCGGGGCGCTCGGTATCGATCCGGCCCGCGTCGTCGTCGGCGGGTTCAGCGCCGGCGGCAACCTGGCTGCCTCGGTCGCCCTGCAGGCGCGTGACAAGGACTCGTTCCGGCCGGCGGGTCAGCTTCTCGCCGTTCCGGCACTGGACATCGCCGAGGACCCGGCCGGCAAGAGCTCGGCGAAGAGCAACCCGATGATCAGTCGGGACCTGCTCCAGCTGGTCCGGGCGACGTACTTCCGGGACAAGAAGGCGCGCTCCACGCCCTACGCCTCGCCGCTGCGCGCCGTCGACCTGCGCAGGCTGCCCGCTGCGCTGGTCATCAGCGCCGAGTACGACGTGCTTCGGGCGGAGGCCGACAGCTATGCAGGCCGCCTCGCGGACGCGGGCGTCGACGTCGAGCACCTGATGGTGGCCGGGGCCGACCACTACTTCCTGGAGCGGGGCCGGGACCACGCACGGCTGACACTGGACCGGATGGTCGACTGGCTGACCGTTCGCTTCAGCGCGCTCGGGTGAATTTCGAGGAGCCTGTCGAAATGCGCGGGATCCGTTCGTCGTCTGGGTGAGCGGGTCGCAAGGGGCGGTCCGTCACCTGAACGGAGCCCGCGATGACCACCACCCAGTTCCACGCACAAACCACCACCACCTCGACGCTCGAGCGCCGGCCGGTGTGGAAGCACGGCGTGACGGCCGCGCTCGTCGCGGCCGCCACGACGACTGTCCTGGCCGCGGTCGCCAAGGCTGCCGGTGTCTCGTTCGCCGACAGCACCGGCGCCAGCATCCCGGTCCTCGGCTTCACCGAGCTCACCGTGTTTTTCTCCCTCATCGGGACCGGCATCGCCGCGGTGATGGCTCGGAAGGCCCGCCGTCCGCGCAGCACCTTCGTGCGGACCGCGGTCGCGCTGACCGCGCTCTCCTACGTTCCCGACCTGGTCGCCGGGTTCAGCGCCGGGTCCGCCGCCACCTTGATCGCACTGCACTCGGTCGCTGCCGCGATCGTGGTGCCGACCCTGGCCGGGCGCCTCGCTCGGACACGATGACGACGCCGAGGACCAGCAGCAGCGCGCCGACATCGACGCGCTGGGCCAACCGGCGGGCCCGGGCGATGTCCCGGGCCTCAGCCGGTCGTCCGGCGCCCAGCACGGCCCGGTGCTCGACCCGGTCGCCGTAGACGTTGGGCCCTCCGAGGCTGATCCCGAGCGACCCGGCGAACGCCGCCTCGACCGGACCTGCGTTGGGGCTGGGGTGCCCGGCGGCGTCCCGGCGCCAGGCGAAGACCGCTGCTCGCGGGTCGTCCCCGAGGACCACCGCCAGCAGCGCCGACAGGCGCGAGCCGGGCAGGTTCAGCACGTCGTCGGCCCGCGCGCTGGCCCAGCCGAACCGTTCGTAGCGGGGGCTCCGGTGCCCGACCATCGCGTCCAGGGTGTTCGCGGCGCGGTGGGAGAGCAGACCGGGGATCCCGGCGATCCCAGCCCACACCAGTGCGGCG
>JBJMIP010000383.1:0-4281 GCA_045806825.1 Marmoricola sp. | reverse complement strand
TCCTCGAGCTGGTCCGCGGGTCACCGCGGGGTCGATCTGCTCGGCACCCGCGGTGAACCTGTGCACGCCGCGCTGGGTGGTCGGGTGAGCTTCGCCGGCACGGTGGCCGGACGTGGGGTCGTCGTGGTGGACCACGGGACCTACCGGACCACCTACGAGCCGGTGCGGGCCGCGGTGCGGATCGGAGCCTCGGTGAGCGCCGGGACCGTGATCGGGCGGCTGCAGACCGGGCGCAGTCACTGCGCTCCGCGGTCGTGCCTGCACTGGGGCCTGGTCGAGGGTGGGGCGTACCACGATCCCCTGGAGCTGCTCGGACGGCGCCGGGTACGGCTGCTGCCGTACCTGGATCAGGCCCGCGGGTGGGCCAGGTGGTAGGCCTGCCGCAGCCGCTCGGTGGTGACGTGGGTGTAGATCTGCGTCGTCGCGAGCGAGGCGTGGCCGAGCATCTCCTGGACCGTGCGCAGGTCCGCCCCTCCCTCGAGAAGGTGGGTGGCCGCGGTGTGCCGTAGCCCGTGAGGGCCCAGATCGGGAGCCCCCGGCACATCGACCAACCGCCGGTGGACCATCGACCGGACGGCCCGCTGGTCGATCCGTTTGCCGCGGGCGCCGAGGAACACCGCCGCGCCGCTCCCGGGAACAGCGAGCGAACCACGGGCGGTCTCGAGCCAGCGGGCCAGCGCTTGATCGGCAGGCAGGCCGTAGGGCACGGTGCGCTCCTTGCGGCCCTTGCCGAAGACGCGCACGACGCGCCGGCCCCGGTCGATGTCGTCGACGTCGAGACCGCACAGCTCGCCGACCCGGATCCCGGTGGCGTAGAGGAGCTCGAGGATGGCGACGTCGCGCAACCCCACCGGGCTGCCGTCGTCGGCCCGGGCCGCGGCCGCCTCCAGGAGCGCCCGGGCCTGGGCGACGTCGAGCGCCGGCGGCAACGGCTTGTGCGCCTTCGGGCTGCCGAGCTGGGCCCCGGCGTCGGCCCCGGCGCGGCCGGTCCGCAGCGCCCACGCCGTGAACACCCGGACCGCGGTGGCCCGTCGGGCCATCGTCGTACGCGCCTTGCCGCGGGTCTGCTGGTTGGCCAACCAGCTGCGCAGGGTGCGGATGTCCAGCTCGTCCACCGAGTCCAGCCCGAGCGCTGCTGCGTGCGCGAGCATCCCGGAGACGTCTCCGAGGTAGGCCCGGACGGTGTGCGGCGTCAGGTCACGTTCGGAGACGAGGTGTCGCTCGTAGTCCGCCAGCACGGCGGCGAACTGCTCGGGTACCTGCTCCACCTGGTCAGGGTACGAAGTCACCTCCCCCGGTCTCCGCAGGCGCGACGGAGGGATCGGAGGGATCGGAGGCCAGTCGCCAGAGCTCCGCGGAACGTTCCACGAATCCGGCAACGTGGAGCCGTACCAGGGCCTTGGCCACGACCTCGGGCGGCAGCCCGGCTACCCGCGCGATCCGGTCGGCCGTGGCTCCACGGCGCACCGGCACCGCATCGAGCACCTCTCGCTCGAGCCCCGGCAGCGCGTCGCGGCGTCGGACCGGTCCTGCCGGCGCGGATCCCCCGGGTCGACCTCCGAGGAGCCCGACCGCCTCGAGAACCTCACCTCCGCCGGTGACGAGCAGCGCGTTGCGGTTCCGGATCAGCAGGTGCACGCCTTGGGAGGCCGCGCTGGTGACCGGCCCGGGAACACCCATCAGCGCCCGACTGAGCCCGTCGGCCCAGTTGGCGGTGTTCAACGCACCGCTGCGCACCGCCGCCTCGACCACGACGGTGCCGACCGAGAGCGCGGCGATCAGCCTGTTCCGGGCCAGGAACCTGATCCGGGTCGGAGCTCCCCCGGGCGGCGCCTCGGAGACGATCAACCCGGTCTCGGCGATGTACTGGACGAGCGCCTGGTGCGCGGTGGGGTAGACCCGATCGGCACCGCACGCCAGCACCGCGACCGTGGTCCCGCGGGCGGCGAGCACCCCGCGGTGCGCGGCCTGGTCGATCCCGAAGGCTGCGCCGGAGACCACCGGAACCCCCGCTTCGGCGAGCTCGCCGCCGATCGCCGCGGCGACGGCAGCGCCGTAGGTGGTGGCAGATCGTGCTCCGACGACGGCCACCGCCCCCGCGACTGCGTCGTCCAGGCGGCTCGGGCCACGCAACCACAGCCCGACCGGCGTACCTCCGCGCTCGTGAAGGGCAGGCACCTCGCGCAGGTCCTCGAGCGGCGCCGGCCACTCGTCGTCGGCCGGGGTCACGAACCGCAGCCCGCGACGTTCGGCGCCCGCGAGCGTCTCGTCCGGTCGGGCCGAGGCGATGCGTTCGGCGAGGGCCTCACCGAGCCCGCCGCGACCGCCCCGGCCGCGCGCCCGCAGGTACTCGAGCGCCCCGACGGCGCCTTCCTGCTCGACGAGACTGGCGAGCCTCGGGTCGCCGGGTTCGCCGACGATGCTCAGCATCAGCCGCGCGGCCCGGTCCCGCTCGCGCTCCGACGGGCTCACCGCGACTCTCCCGGCTGCCGTACCCAGCTCAGGTCGAGCGCGTCACCGCGGCGCAACCGCAGGGCGACCTCGAGCTCCTCGATGCCCGGCCGGTCCAGGCCCCGCAGATCAGCCACCGACCAGGCCACCCGGTGGACCCGGGTGGCCCCGCGGCGGGTCAGTGCGCCCGAGTACACCGCAGCGTCCAGGCGTTGGGTCGCCTCCGGATCGAGCGGCCACTCGTTGCGCAGCGCCGGCCCGGGCACGTGTCCGTTGACCGTCCAGGCGCTCCCCGCGAACCGCGCGCGCTGGCGTTCCCGCGCCGCGGCGACCCGGGTCGCGACCGATCCCGAGCTCTCCGGCGGACCGTCCCAGGGGTTCGAGTGCCGCGGCTCGGGCTCGACGATCCGGGTGATGTCGATCCGGTCCGCGATCGGCCCGGAGATCTTCTGCCGGTACGCCCGGCGCTTCACCTCGGTGCAGATGCACTTGTGGTCGGGCGAGCGCGTCGAGAACTCCCCGCACGGACACGGGTTGCACGCCAGGACGAGCATCCCGCCCGCGGGGTACGTCGCCTCGTCATCGCCGCGCGCGATCGTGATCTCGCCGCTCTCCAGCGGCTGCCGCAGAGCCTCGACCACGTCGCTGGGCAGCAGCGGGAACTCATCGAGGAACAGCACGCCGTGGTGGGCCTTGCTCACCTCTCCCGGGCGCACCCGCCCGGTGCCCCCACCGAGGATCCCCGATCGGGACGCGGTGTGGTGCGGGGCGCGGAACGGCGGATCGGTCAGCACGGCGGCGCCCGCCGGGAGCGCCCCGCACAAGGAGTGGATCGCGGTCAGCTCCAGGGACTGCTGACGGCCCAACCGGGGCAGGATCGAGGGCAGCCGTTCAGCCAGCGTCGTCTTCCCGGCACCCTTCGACCCGGTGAGCATCAGGTGGTGGGCGCCGGCGGCGGCGACCTCGAGGGCGTAACGGGTGTCGACCATGCCGATGACGTCGAGCAGGTCGAGCGTCTCGAGCCGGTCCTCGCCGCGCCAGGACAGCACCGACTCCCCGGTGATCGGCTCGACCTCCGGGGCCGGCGGCACCTCCTCGTCCCGCAGCACCGCCATCACCTGGGCCAGCGACCGCACACCGAACACCTCGACGCCCTCGACCAGTGCGGCCTCGCCGGCCTGGGGCTCCGGAACGACGACCCGGGCGAAACCGTGCGCCGCAGCCGCCATCACCATCGGCAGGACTCCCGGCACGCAGCGCAGGCGCCCGTCCAGGCTGAGCTCCCCGACGAGCACCGTGCGCCCCAGCACGGCCTCGGGCACGCTGACCTTGTTCGCGACCAGCACAGCGACCGCCATCGCGAGGTCGAAGTGCGGGCCGCGCTTGGGCAGGTCCGTCGGCGAGAGCAGGATCGTGACCCGGCGCGACGAGGGCCAGTCGTAGCCGCTGTTCACGATCGCCGCCCGGCAGCGTTCGCGCCCCTCGCTGATCGAGGTGTCCGGCCGACCGACCAGGACGGTGGCGACCTGGCCGGCGGACAGGTCCACCTGGACGTCGACGACGTGCCCGACGGCGCCCTGGAGCGCGACGGTCCTGGTGGTGGCCAGCATCAGTGGATCCCCCGGACGTGGTCGATCTCCACCGGCCCGTGGAACGGGAGCAGCACGCCGACCACGTCGACGCGCACCGGCACCCGGGTCAACCCGTGCTCCTCGACCCAGAGCATGGCCAGCACGCCGAGCCGCTGCGCCTTCGCCTCGTCGACCGCGGCGACCGGGTGGCCGAACTCTGCACTCCGACGGGTCTTCACCTCGCAGACGACCAGGGTGT
>JBJMIP010000382.1:0-12693 GCA_045806825.1 Marmoricola sp. | reverse complement strand
GGTGCGAGCAGCAGGGCGTGCTCCCGGAGTCGCTCAACCTCGGCCAGCGCAACCTCGAGGACGTCTTCCTCGAGATCACCGGACGGGAGCTCAAGTCGTGACCGGCACCTTCGCCCCCGCTCCCGGCAGCGCGCCGCTGCTCAAGCAGGTCGCAGCCCAGGCGAGGATGGAAGCGCGGCTGATGCTGCGCAACGGCGAGCAGCTGCTGCTGGCCGTGGTGATCCCGGTGATCGTGCTGATCGGCGGCGTGCAGGCCGCCAAGCACGAGGGGCTGGACTTCGGGCTCCCGCAGCAGCCGATCGACGCCCTGACCCCCGGGGTGCTGGCGCTCGCGGTGATGTCGACCGCGTTCACCTCGCTGGCCATCGCGACCGGGTTCGAGCGCCGCTACGGCGTCATCAAGCGCCTCGGCGCCTCGCCGCTGCCCCGTGCCGGCCTCCTCGTCGGCAAGATCGGCGCCCTGTTCCTGGTCGAGCTGCTCCAGGTGGTCGTCATCTCCGCGGTGGCCCTCGCGATGGGCTGGGATCCTCACGGCGGCATCCTCACCGTGCTCCTCGGCCTCGAAGCAGTCCTCCTCGGCACCGCCGCGTTCGCCAGCCTCGGCCTGCTGGTCGCCGGCACCCTGCGCGCCGAGGCGACGCTGGCGGCTGCGAACCTGATCTACCTGCTGCTGATGGCCGGCGGGGCTGTGGTGCTCCCGGCCTCGGCGTACGGCGGTGGCGAGCAGGTGCTGAAGCTCCTGCCCTCTGGGGCGCTGGGCGAGGCGATGCGCGGCGCGCTGATCCACGGCACCTGCTACGGGCGGGACCAGCTCGTCCTGCTGGCCTGGGCGGTCATCGGCACCCTGATCACCGCGAGGACCTTCAAGTGGGAGTGACCCTCAAGCGGTTGGCCTGGGCGAGCCTGGTCGCCAACAGCCTGCTCGTGGTCACCGGCGGCGCCGTGCGCCTGACCGGCTCCGGCCTGGGCTGCCCGACCTGGCCGCGCTGCACCGACGAGTCGTTCACCCCGCACAACTCGCTCTCGGCGCACTCCGCGATCGAGTTCGGCAACCGGATGCTCACGTTCGTGCTGGTGGCGGTCGCTGTCGCGACCTTCGTGGCCGCCTGGCGCAGCGGCCGACGCGAGCTGCGCTGGGTCGCGCTCGGGCTGGCGCTCGGCATCCCGGCCCAGGCGGTGATCGGCGGCGTGACCGTCCTGACCGACCTGAACCCCTGGATCGTCTCCTTCCACCTGCTCTGCTCGCTGGCCATGATCGGTCTCTCCGTCCTCTTCCTGCGCCTGGTGAGCCGGTCCGGTCCGCTGGAGCCCGCGACAGCTGCGGGGCCGGTGCTGGCCCTGGCCTGGAGCACCTTCGCGGCCGGCTGGGCCGTCCTGTACGTCGGCACCGTGGTGACCGGCTCGGGACCGCACGCCGGCGACGCAGACGCGCCTCGCAACGGCCTCTCCCCGCTCCAGCTCTCCCAGCTGCACGCGGACCTGGTCTTCCTCTTCGTCGGCCTGACCGCCGGCCTGCTCTTCGCGGCGTACGCCACGAATGCGAGCCCTGAGGTACGCCGGGCTGCCAGACTGCTGCTGATCGCCGAGGTGGCACAGGGCGCGATCGGGTTCGTGCAGTACTTCACCGACCTCCCGGTGGTGCTGGTCGGGTTCCACATGCTCGGTGCCGCGCTCATCTCGGCGGCGATGACCTGGACGGTGCTGGCGACACGAGAGGCCTGAGCGATGGGCGGAGCCCGAGGACACCTGGTCTACGACGCCGACTGCGGCTTCTGCACCCGGTCCGCCCACTGGCTCGACGACGCCCCGGTCGCCTGGCACACCCTTGACCTCGACGCGGTCCAGGTGACCCGGGCCGAGGCCGACGCCAACGCCGGCTACCTGGTGGACGGGAAGATCACGCACCTCGGCGCGCCGGCCATCGCTGCAGCGCTCCGGGCGAAGCCAGGAGGAGCCCGACTCGTCGGTTGGGCACTCACGGTCCCGGGGCTGCGGCGGGTCGCCGCGTTGGTCTACCCCCGGATCGCGGCCAGTCGCCACCGGATGCCGGGCGGAACGGCCGCCTGCCAGATCGAGCCTCCGAAGGGAGCCTGATGGCGTACACGTTCGTTCCCTGGCGCCTCCCGCTCGACGGGCGCGATCCCGACGAGGAGCACCGGGCCTCGACGCCGCTGGAGCTGCTCTTCGACCTGAGCTTCGTCGTCGCGGTCGCGGCCGCCGCAGCGGCGCTGCACCACGAGCTGGCCGGCGGCCACTTCGACGGCCTGATCCCGTTCGCGATGATGTTCTTCGGCATCTGGTGGGCCTGGCTCAACTACTCCTGGTTCGCCAGCGCGTACGACACCGGCGACGTCGTGTTCCGGCTGGTGACGTTCGTGATCCTCACCGGCGTCCTCGTGCTCGCTGCCGGAATCCCCCGGGTGTTCTACGACCAGCCCGACTTCACGATGGTGGTCGTCGGGTACCTGATCATGCGCGCGGCGCTGGTGCCGATGTGGCTCCGGGTCGCCCATGACGACTCCCGAGTCCGTCCGGTGGCCATGCGCTACGCCGCGGGAGTGACAGCGGTCCAGGTCCTCTGGGTGGCCCGGCTCGGGGTGCACGGCGACACCTGGGGCCTGATCACCTTCGTCGTGCTGGCAGTCGCTGAGATGGCCATCCCGTACTGGGCCGAGAACAGCGGTGGGCAGTCCACCCCGTGGCACGTCGAGCACATCGTGGAGCGCTTCCAGCTCTTCACGATCATCGTGCTCGGGGAGGTCATCCTGGCCACCACGCAGGCGATCTCCGCGACCCTGGACGGCCACGGACTCTCGGTGGACCTGACGATGGTGATCGCCGGCGGCCTGCTGCTGGTGCTATCGCTGTGGTGGATCTACTTCAAGCGGGACCTGGTCGACTGCATCCACGGCCGCAATGCCTTCTTCTTCGGCTACGCGCACTACTTCCTGCTCGGCGCGGTCGCCGCGATCGGCGCCGCGCTGGCCACCTGCGTGGACGTCGTCGAGAAGCCCGTGCACGGGTTGAGCCACCAGAGCGCAGCCCTGTGCCTGGCGTTCGCGGTCTCCACCTACCTGCTCGGCCTCGGAGCGATCCACGCCTTCGGTGACCGCAGCCCGCGGGCGATGACCGGACCGCTCGTCGTCGCCGCCCTGACGGTGGCGGCAGCGCTCGGCGGCACCGCGCTCAGCGATCAGATCGGCGTCAGCGTGCTGCTGATCGGGATCGTGGCCACCGGCGCGGTCGTCGACCACCAGGTCCGCAAGGCCCCGCTGGTGGTCAGCGACTGAGCAGCGGGTCCAGCGCCACCGCGACGAACAGCAGCGACAGGTACAGGTTGCTCCAGTGGAACAGCCGCATCGGCTTGATGACCGCCAGGTCGTCGCTGGTCCGGGCGCGCGCCCACATCAGGTGCGCCTCCACCAGGAAGGTCAGCCCCAGGGCGACGGCCGCGATCGGGTAGAAGATCCCGGTGCCCGCGATCGGCCACAGCGCCAGGGACACGGCCACCATGACCCAGGAGTACGCCACGACCTGCTTGGCGACCTGCTCGCCGGACCGCAGCACCGGCAGCATCGGCACGTCCACCGCGGCGTAGTCCTCGCGGTAACGCATCGCCAACGCCCAGGTGTGCGGCGGCGTCCAGAAGAACACGACCCCGAACAGCACGACCGGCGCCCAGGCCAGCTCGTTGGTGACAGCGGTCCAGCCGATCAGCGCAGGGAAGCAGCCGGCGAGCCCGCCCCAGACGATGTTCTGGGTGGTGCGGCGCTTGAGCACCATCGTGTAGACGAACAGGTAGAACGCCGACGCCGCGAGAGCGAGCCCGGCGGAGAGCCAGTTGACCCAGAAGCCGAGCACCAGCGTGGAGACCACGGCGAGCACGATCCCGAACCAGAAGGCGGCCGCGGGCGAGACGATGTGCCGCGGCAGAGCCCGGCGGCGGGTCCGGCGCATCTGCTCGTCGATGTCGCGGTCGTAGACGCAGTTCAGGGCGTTGGCGCTACCGGCCGACAGGGTGCCGCCGAGGACGGTCGCGACGACCAGCCCGAGTGAGGGAACACCGCGCTCGGCGAAGAACATGACAGGCACGGTGGTCAGCAGCAGGAGCTCGATGACGCGCGGCTTGGTGAGGCCGACGTACGCCGCCACGACGTCACGCAGGGTCGCTCCAGAAGGCGCTTGTCCGGTGACGGACGCGTGGGAGTCGACCGCGGTCACGCAGTGCCTCACCTTCTACTAGTGCCTTGAGCCCGCGTGAGTCTATCCCGGTTCCAGGGTCTGTCCGTCCGTGGGTAGGCTCGTCCCATGAGCCGTGTCACCCCGCTGGAATGGACCGATCTCGACAAGCGGGCCGTGGATACCGCACGCGTACTGGCGATGGATGCCGTGCAGAAGGTCGGCAACGGCCACCCCGGCACCGCGATGAGCCTGGCTCCGGTCGCCTACCTGCTCTTCCAGAAGCGGATGCGTCACGACCCGGCCGACCCGTCCTGGTCGAACCGTGACCGTTTCGTCCTGTCCTGCGGCCACTCCTCGATCACGCTGTACACGCAGCTGTACCTGGGCGGCTTCGGGCTCGAGCTCGAGGACCTCAAGGCGCTGCGCACCTGGGGCAGCCGCACGCCGGGGCACCCCGAGCACGGCCACACCGCCGGCGTCGAGACCACCACCGGCCCGCTGGGCCAGGGCGTCGCGAACGCGGTCGGCATGGCGCTGGCGGCGCGCCGCGAGAAGGGGATGTTCGACCCCGACGGCGAGGAGGGTCCGTTCGACCACCACGTCTACGCGATCTGCTCCGACGGCGACCTGGAGGAGGGAGTCAGCGCCGAGGCCTCCTCGATCGCCGGCCACCAGCAGCTCGGCAACCTCACGCTCATCTACGACAACAACCGGATCAGCATCGAGGGCGACACCAACATCGCGTTCACCGAGGACGTGGCCAAGCGCTACGAGGCCTACGGCTGGCACGTCCAGCACGTCGACTGGACGCACCAGGGTGACCACACCGATGTGGACGGCTACCACGAGGACGTCCCGGCGCTCTGGGAGGCACTCGACGCGGCCGAGGGCGTCACCGACAAGCCGAGCCTGATCGTCCTGTCCACGATCATCGCCTGGCCCGCCCCGAACGCCCACAACACCGGCGCGTCCCACGGGTCGGCGCTCGGGGACGACGAGGTCGCGGCCACCAAGAAGCTCCTCGGTTTCGACCCGGCCCAGACGTTCGAGGTCCCGGCCGAGGTCATCGAGCACACCCGCAGCCTGCTCGAGCGGGGCAAGCAGTACGGCGCGGCGTGGGACGAGCAGTACTCAGCGTGGGCGGCCGCCAATCCCGAGGCCAACGAGCTCCTGCACCGGCTGAAGTCGCGCAGCCTCCCGGACGGCTGGGACGCCGACCTGCCGACGTACGAGGCCAGCGAGGGTGGGGTGGCCACCCGCAAGGCGTCGGGCCAGGTCATCAACGCCGTCGCCGGCCACCTGCCCGAGCTGTGGGGCGGTTCGGCCGACCTCGCCGAGTCGAACAACACCACGATCGAGGGCACGCCCAGCGTGACGCCGGGTGAGTGGCAGACGACGTACTGGAGCGGCAACCCCTACGGCCGGGTCCTCCACTTCGGCATCCGCGAGCACGCCATGGGCTCGATCATGAACGGGATCACGCTGCACGGCGGCACCCGCGTCTTCGGTGGCACCTTCCTGGTCTTCTCCGACTACATGCGCCCAGCGGTGCGCCTGGCGGCGCTGATGGGTCTGCCCACCATCTACGTCTGGACCCACGACTCGATCGGCCTCGGCGAGGACGGTCCGACCCACCAGCCGGTCGAGCACCTGGCTGCGCTGCGCGCGATCCCGGGGCTGGACGTGGTCCGGCCCGCCGATGCGAACGAGACCGTCGCCGTCTGGAAGGCGACTCTGAAGCACACCGACCGCCCGGTGGCTCTCGCGCTGACCCGCCAGAACGTCCCGACCTTCCCCCGCGGCGCGGACGGGTTCGCGAGCACCGAGGACGTCGACAAGGGCGGCTACGTGCTCCTGGACACCGAGGGCCAGCCCGACGTGATCCTGATCGGCACCGGTTCGGAGGTCCAACTCGCGGTGAAGGCGCGCGAGCAGCTCGCCGGCGACGGCATCAACGCGCGCGTCGTCTCGATGCCGTGCCGCGAGTGGTTCGACGCCCAGACCCAGGCCTACCGCGACACCGTGCTCCCGCCCACCGTCAAGGCGCGCGTGAGCGTGGAGGCCGGGATCGCCCAGGGCTGGCGTGACATCGTCGGCGACAGCGGCCGCAGTGTTTCGCTGGAGCACTACGGGGCATCGGCTGACTTCAAGACCCTGTACGCCGAGTTCGGTATCACTTCCGAGGCCGTGACGCTCGCCGCACGCGAGTCGATCCGGGCCGTGGAGGCGGTCAGCAGGTAGTTCGCACACGCACCGCGTCCGGCACGTGTGGTGACGAGAGAGGGAAGAACATGTCCGACCGTTTGAAGAAGCTGTCCGAGGCAGGGGTCTCCATCTGGCTCGACGACCTGTCCCGGGAGCGGCTGGAGACCGGCAACCTGGCCGACCTGGTCAAGAACTCCTCGGTGGTCGGCGTGACCACCAACCCGTCGATCTTCCAGAGCGCCCTGGCCGACGGCGCCCGGTACGACGCCCAGGTGGCGAGGCTGGCCGCGGACGGTGCCGACGTCGACCGGACGGTCTTCGAGCTGACCACGACCGACGTGCGCGACGCCTGCGACGTGCTGCGCCCGGTCTGGGAGGCCACGGACGGCGTCGACGGCCGGGTGTCGATCGAGGTCTCCCCCGACCTCGCCCACGACACCGACGGCACCGTCACCCAGGCCAAGGTCCTCTGGGACGCGGTCGACCGGCCCAACACCTACATCAAGATCCCGGGCACCCCGGAAGGTTGGCCGGCTATCACCGCCACCTTGGCCCAGGGCATCGACGTCAACGTCACCCTGATCTTCGGCCTCGACCAGTACCGAGGCGTCATGGAGGCGTTCGTGGCCGGCCTCGAGCAGGCCCAGGCGAACGGGCACGACCTGTCGACGATCCACTCGGTGGCCAGCTTCTTCGTCTCCCGGGTCGACACCGAGATCGACGCCCGGCTCGACGCAGCCGGTGCGGACGCGGCGCTCAAGGGCCGCGCCGGCGTCGCCAACGCACGTCTGGCCTACGAGGCCTTCGAGCAGTTCTTCACCGGTGACCGCTGGGCCGCCCTGGAAGCCGCGGGCGCCCGGCGCCAGCGACCCCTGTGGGCGAGCACCGGCGTGAAGAACCCGGACTACGACGACACCATGTACGTGATCGACCTGGTCGTCGAGGACACCGTGAACACGATGCCCGAGAAGACCCTGGACGCGGTCGCCGACCACGGCGAGGTCAAGGGCGACCAGGTCCGACCCTTCTACGCCGAGGCGCACGCGACGATGGAGTCGCTGGCAGCTGCCGGCATCGATTACGACGACGTGATCGACGTGCTCATCCGTGAGGGCGTCGACAAGTTCGTCAAGGCCTGGACCGAGCTGCTCGAGACCGTCGGCACGAGCCTGGAGACGGCTCGGGAGGGCGTCGCCCGATGACCTGGAACACCACCTCGGGTCCTGGTGCGTTCGAGCTCTACTTCGGCTACCGCGACGAGGCGGAGTACGCCGGCGTCGTCGAGCAGCTGGTCGCGGACAAGGTTGCCAGCGGGATCGCGTCCCGCAATCCCACGCTGTGGGGACCCGGGGCCGAGTCCGAGGCCGGCAAGCGCCTGGCGTGGGTCGGCCTCGCGGCGGAGTCCCGCGGCCTGGTCGCCGAGATCGAGGCGCTTCGCGAGGAGCGGCTGGCCCAGGGACAGGACCACGTCGTCCTGTGCGGGATGGGCGGTTCCTCGCTCGCCCCCGAGGTCATCGCGGCCTGGGCCGAGAGCGAGCTCACCGTGCTGGACTCCTCCGATCCCGACTACGTCCGCGGTGCGCTGGGCGACCGGCTGGAGCGGAGCATCGTGGTGGTCTCCAGCAAGTCCGGGAGCACGGTGGAGACCGACAGCCAGAAGCGCGTCTACGAACAGGCCTTCCGCGACGCGGGCCGGGACCCGGTGGACCACCTGGTGATCGTCACCGACCCGGGCTCGCCGCTGGACCAGTCCGCGACCGCCGACGGCTACCGGGTCTTCCACGCCGACCCGGAGGTCGGCGGCCGGTACTCGGCGCTGACCGCCTTCGGCCTGGTCCCCAGCGGCCTGGCCGGAGCCGACATCGGCCTGCTGCTCGACGAGGCCGAGGCGATCCGCCCGGCGCTCGAGCAGGACGACCCCGCCAACCCCGGCCTGCGGCTCGGGGCCCTGCTCGGCCTGGCGAACCGGTACGGCGCCGACAAGGTGGTGCTCACCGAGCACCTCGGGCGACCGAGCGGGTTCGGCGAGTGGGCCGAGCAGCTGATCGCGGAGTCGACGGGCAAGGACGGCAAGGGCATCCTGCCGGTCGTCGTGCCGAGCATCGACTCCCCGAACTTCCAGCCGAACACCGCCGACGAGGTGCTCGTCACCATCGGCGACCTGGCCGACCACATCCCGCCGGCGTCGCACTTCGGAGCCTCGGTCGCGGCCACGCTCGGCGGTGCGATGCTGCTCTGGGAGTACGCCGTCGCCGTGGCGGGGCGTCTGATCGGGATCGACCCGTTCGACCAGCCGGACGTGGAGAGCGCCAAGAAGGCCGCCCGGGACATGCTCGAGGGCGGCTCGGAGACACCGAAGCCCGACTTCGTGGACGGCCCCGTCGAGGTCTACGCGACTCCCGGCCTGCTCGGGGGCGCAAGCACCGTCGAAGAGGCGCTGGAAGCGCTCCTGGCAGGAATCGACCCGGATCAGGGCTACCTGGCCGTGATGGCGTACCTCGACCGCAAGCGGCACGCACACCTGGCCCACGTCCGGGACCACCTCGCGGTGCGCACCGGCCGGCCGACAACCTTCGGCTGGGGCCCGCGCTTCCTGCACTCCACCGGTCAGTACCACAAGGGCGGTGCGCCGACCGGGGTGTTCCTCCAGCTCACCGCCGAGCCGCAGCAGGACCTGGAGATCCCCGGCCGTCCGTTCACCTTCGGCAACTTCATCCACGCCCAGGCGATCGGCGACGCCACCGTGCTGGCCGCCAAGGGCCGACCCGTCCTGCGGCTGCACCTGACCGACCAGAAGGCCGGCCTGGACGTCGTACGGCAGGTGCTGCGGACCGAGAAGGCCGGCCCGCACGCATGACCGACGTCGTCAATCCCCTCCGGGACCCGGAGGACCGCCGGCTCCCCCGGATCGCGGGTCCCTGCGGGATGGTGCTCTTCGGCGTCACCGGGGACCTGTCGCGCAAGAAGGTCATGCCGGCCATCTACGACCTCGCCAACCGCGGTCTGCTGCCCCCGGGGTTCAGCCTCGTCGGCTTCGCCCGCCGGGACTGGGCCGACCAGGACTTCGCCCAGATCGTGCACGACTCGGTGCGCGAGCACGCCCGCACCGAGTTCCGCGAGGAGGTCTGGAACCAGCTCGCCGAGGGCTTCCGGTTCGTCCCGGGCGACTTCGACGACGACGCGGCCTTCGACCAGCTCCGCCGGACCATCGAGGAGCTCGACGAGGTCCGCGGGACCGGCGGCAACCACGCGTTCTACCTGGCGATCCCGCCGTCCTTCTTCGGCGCCGTCGCGGCCCAGCTCAAGGAGCACGGGCTGGCCGAGCCGCGCCCGGGTTCCTGGCGGCGGGTGGTGGTCGAGAAGCCCTTCGGGCACGACCTGGAGAGCGCCCGCGAGCTCAACGACATCCTCGCCACGGTGTTCGACTCCGGCTCGATCTTCCGGATCGACCACTACCTGGGCAAGGAGACCGTCCAGAACATCCTGGCGATGCGGTTCGCGAACAACCTGTTCGAGCCGATCTGGAACTCCAACTACGTCGACCACGTCCAGATCACCATGGCCGAGGACGTCGGCATCGGTGGCCGGGCGGGCTACTACGACGGCGTCGGCGCGGCGCGGGACGTGATCCAGAACCACCTCCTCCAGCTGATGGCGCTGGTCGCGATGGAGGAGCCGGTCTCCTTCGACGCCGCCAGCCTGCGCGCCGAGAAGCTGAAGGTGCTCAGCTCGGTCACGCTTCCGGCCCGCCTCGACCTGGCCACCGCGCGGGGCCAGTACGCCGCCGGCTGGGCGGGCGGCGAGCAGGTCATCGGGTTCGCCGAGGAGGAGGGCATCCGGAAGACCTCCACCACCGAGACGTACGCCGCGGTGACCTTGAACGTCGACACCCGCCGCTGGGCCGGCGTCCCGTTCTACCTGCGCACCGGCAAGCGGCTGGGCCGCCGGGTCACCGAGGTGGCGATCGTGTTCAAGCGCGCGCCGCACCAGCCGTTCGCGAAGACCGCGACCGAGGAGCTCGGCCAGAACGCGATCGTCATTCGGATCCAGCCCGACGAGGGCATGACCATCCGGTTCGGCTCGAAGGTGCCGGGGACCGCGATGGAGATCCGTGACGTGAATATGGACTTCGCCTACGGCGGGTCGTTCACCGAGGCTTCGCCGGAGGCCTACGAGCGCCTGATCCTCGACGTGCTGCTCGGCGACCCGCCGCTGTTCCCGCGGCACGAGGAGGTCGAGGAGTCCTGGAAGATCCTGGACCCGATCCTGGCGCACTGGGCGAAGAAGGGCCGGCCGGAGCCCTACGCGTCCGGCGGCTGGGGACCAGCGTCGGCCGACAAGATGCTGGCCCGTGACGGACGTACCTGGCGGAGGCCCTGATGGAGCTCCTGAGCACCAACGCGTCGAAGATCGCGGCCGAGTTCGTCCGCGCCCGTACGAAGGCCGGCAGCCCGGCGATGGGCATGGTGATGACACTGGTCATCGTCGTGGACGAGGAGCACGCCCCCGACGCCCTGGCCGCCGCCCGCAAGGCGTCCCGGGAGCACCCGGCGCGGGTGCTCGCCGTCATCCTCGGTAGCGCCCGCGGCGCGGCCATCGTGAACGCCCAGGTGGGCATCGGGGACGACTGGACCGGCGAGACCGCTGTGATCCGTCTGCACGGTGAGGTCGTCAAGCACCCCGAGTCGGTCGTGCTGCCCCTGCTGCTGCCCGACTCCCCCGTGGCGATCTGGTGGCCGTGCGACCCGCCGGCGGACCCCGCTGCCGACCCGCTCGGCGCGCTGGCCCAGCGCCGCATCACCGACGCGGCTGCAGCCACGCGCAGCAAGACCCGGGCGATGCACACCCAGTGCGTGTCGTACACCCCCGGCAACACCGACCTGGCCTGGACCCGGATCACCCCGTGGCGCGCCCTGCTGGCGGCCGCGCTGGACCAGCAGCCGCTCAAGGTACGCAGCGCCAAGGTCACCGCCGAGCGGATCAGCCCGAGTGCGGACCTGCTCCAGGCGTGGCTCAACGACCGTCTCCGGGTGCCGGTCACCCGGGCGACCTCGGCAGGGCCCGGGATCACCGAGGTCGTGCTGGAGACCAAGGAGGGTCCGATCCGGATCAGCCGCAAGGACGGCCGGCTCGCGACCTTCTCCTCCCCCGACCGTCCGGACCGCCCGGTCGCCCTGCGCCGACGCGAGCTGCCGGACCTGCTGGGTGAGGAGCTGCGCCGCCTCGACGAGGACGACGTCTACCAGGCGACCGCCAAGCGGCTCCTGAAGCTGCAGCATGACGCGTGACGTCGTCGTCCTGCCGGAACCAGCCGACGTCGCCCGTGAGGTCGCGACCCGGTTCCTGACCCGGATCGCAGCCGCCCAGGCGCGCGGCGAGGAGCCGCAGGTCGCCCTGACCGGCGGCACCGGCCCCCACCTGACCCACCTGGCGATCGCGGAGCAGGCCGCCGAGCACCTCATCGACTGGACTCGGGTCGTCTTCTGGTTCGGCGACGAGCGCTTCGTCCCGGCGGCCAGCGAGGACCGCAACGAGCTGCAGGCGCGCCGCGACTTCCTCGACCCTCTCGGAGCCACCCAGGTCCACGCCGTTCCCGCCTCCGACCAGGCGGCGAGCGCCAGCGAGTCAGCCGACCGCTACAGCGCCACCCTCCGCGCCCACGGCGCCGGCGAGTTCGACCTGGTGATGCTGGGCATGGGCCCGGACGGTCACGTCGCCTCGCTGTTCCCGGGCTACCCGCAGCTGCAGGTCGACGACCGGATCGCCGTGGCGGTCGCCGACTCCCCCAAGCCGCCGCCGGAGCGCGTCAGCCTCACCTTCCCCGCCCTGAACCGCAGCAGAGCTGTCTGGTTCCTGGTCACCGGCGCCGAGAAGGCAGTGGCGACCGCGCGCGCGTGCGCGTTCGACGGCAGCGTCGAGGAGACCCCTGCACGCGGGATCAACGGGCCGTCAGTCACCTGGTACGTCGACCAGGCTGCTGCGAGCGGCTAGTTCTGCACGCGCTGGGCACGGCGAGCGGGCTACTTCTGTCACGGGGTCCACCGGCTGACGCTCCTCCGGGCACGGTCGAACCCTGCACGCAGCCGGTCAACGATGTCGGTCTGCAGCGCGTAGACGTCGGCGCTGGTGAAGGCGTCGATCGACCATCCGTACTCGTCGGCCAGGATCCGGCGCCGATCCGCGTCGTGTCGTCGATCCTCCTCGGACGTGTGGTGCTGCACTCCGTCGTACTCCGCGGCGTACCGGACCTCAGGACACGGGACGTCGAGCCGGTACCGCACTCGCCCCAGGATCGGCTCATAGATC
>JBJMIP010000381.1:0-4939 GCA_045806825.1 Marmoricola sp. | reverse complement strand
GACCGGGTCGAGGTGAAGTCGACCGGGCCCGGGATGCCGAGCAGCCCCAGCGCTGCCTGGGCCAGCCGATCAGCACCCGTGGTCCCGGGAGCCTGGCCGTCGCTGTCGACCGCGAGCCAGAGCCATCCCAGTCCGGTGCCGATCAGCGGTCCGGCGACCAGGATGCTCAGCACCCGGCGCAGCGAGCGCGGGTCGGGGCGCGCGGTGAAGTTGGTTCGCGAGGTGAGCAGCAGGGCGACCAGCAACAGGCAGAGGCTCGCCTGCTCGGCCTGCAGGCCGCGTAGCAGGTGGATGGCCGCGGCCAGCGACGTCAGCAGCAGCGCGACCGTCCAGGCCCGTGCCTTGCCGCGGCGCAGCCCGCGGGAGAGCACCAGCAGCAGCACGCCGATCGCGGCACCACCGGTGGTGGCGGCAGCCGGGAACGCGTCCGGGACGATCTGGTCGATCAGCCGGGTGCGCACGGCGATGCTCGGCAGGTACGCGCTCAGCAGGCTGACCAGACCGACGACGAAGACGATCCGGCTGACCCAGAGCGGAGACCGGAGGGAGGAGAACCAGCGACTCACGGCTGCGACGTTACGCCTGGTTCAGCGCCATCCGAGGCCAGGGGCCACGTGCGTGAGCAAACTCTCGACCACGTGGGCGTTGTACTCCACGCCCAGCTGGTTCGGCACCGTCAGCAGCAGGGTGTCCGCTGCGGCGATGGCCTCGTCGCCCGCGAGCTGCTCGACCAGGACGTCCGGCTCGGCCGCGTAGCTGCGCCCGAAGACCGCCTGGAAGCTGTCGATCTGGCCGATCTGGTCGCGCGAGTCGCTGTCGGAGCCGAAGTAGGCGCGGTCGGCGTCGGTGACCAGCGGGAAGATGCTGCGGCTCACCGAGACCCGCGGCTCGCGCTCGTGCCCGGCCTCCTGCCACGCGTCCCGGAACGCCTCGATCTGCTTGCGCTGCTGGACGTGGAACGGCTCGCCCGACTCGTCGACCTTCAGCGTCGAGCTCATCAGGTTCATGCCCTGCTCCGCGGTCCAGCGCGCGGTCGCGTCCGAGGCGGCGCCCCACCAGATCCGCTCCCGCAGACCTTCGGAGTGCGGCTCGACCCGGAGCAGCCCCGGCGGGTTGGCGAACATCGGCTGGGGGTTGGGTTGGGCGAAGCCTTCCCCGCCGAGCAGGTGCAGGAAGACCTCGGTGTGCTTGCGGGCCATGTCGGCCTCGGTCTCGCCCTCGGCCGGCTGGTAGCCGAAGTAGCGCCAGCCGTCGATCACCTGCTCCGGTGACCCGCGGCTGATGCCGAGCTGGAGCCGGCCACCGGAGATGAGGTCGGCCGCGCCCGCGTCCTCGAGCATGTAGAGCGGGTTCTCGTAGCGCATGTCGATGACACCGGTGCCGATCTCAATCCGGCTGGTGCGGGCACCGATCGCAGCCAGCAACGGGAACGGCGAGGAGAGCTGGCGGGCGAAGTGGTGGACGCGGAAGTACGCACCGTCGCCGCCCAGCTCCTCGACCGCTTCGGCGAGCTCGATCGACTGGGTCAGGACGTCGGCCGCGGAGCGCGTCCGGGACTGCGGCGTCGCCGACCAGTGACCGAAGGACAGGAACCCGATCTTCTTCACGGATCAACTATCGCTGACTGGCGGTCACCGCGGGGCAGGCCGTGCCGCGCGGGACGGCGTACGGGGTGGAGATGCGGTAGGTGCCGGCGTGCGGCGCCTCGAGCACTGCCCAGTCGAGCTTGCCGCTCTCCACCGTCGCCGGCTCCTCCTCGCGATCCAGGCAGCCGTTCGTGTTGACCGGGAGCGAGTCCTCTCCCCGGGCGGTCGGGGCCGGAACGGTGTGGCCGTCGGGGTCGAGGAGGGCGAGCCAGGGCGAGGAGAGCACCCGGAGGCGGTAGCTGCCCGGCTCGGGAACGACCACCACGATCTCGCCGGCCGCGAACGTCGTGACCACGGCCGGCCCCGCGACCAGCGGCGTCGGGTGGACGACCTCGTAGAGACGGCCACCGGCTCCCGCCCAGACCAGGTGCAGGTACGGAAGGCCGCCCTTGATGAGCTCGGCCTCGGCCAGCGCGGCCGGGTCCGGCTCGGGGTGCGGCAGCAGCACGAACCGCACGCCCCAACGGTCCAGCCAACGGCGGTAGGACCCCGCGTCGAGCGCGTCGTCGTCGGAGTAGAACAGCCGGTTCCGGGCTGCGTCCGCCTGCCGGTTCCAGCCGCGCGCCAGGTTCACGTACGGCGCCAGCGCCGAGGCCTCGCGGTGGCTGCGGGTCGGCACGACCTCGACCCGGGTCACCTCGGCGTCGTGCGCCCGGAGCTCGCGGACCAGCGGTGCGACCTCGCCGGCGCTCCAGGCGCTCGCGGACCGGGTGTTCACCACGTCGGCCGTGGCGACGCCGGCCTGCCAGACGGTGGCGACCAGGACCGCAGCCACGACGGCGACACCGGCCCGGCGAGCGACCGCCAGGTGCTCGGCGGCCACCGCGACCAGGACGACGCCGCCGAAGATCAGCGCGAGCCGGGTGACGTTGCTGCCGATCTGCGACGGGACGAGCAGCACCACGACCACGCCGGCGGTGTAGAACGCTGCTCCGCGTCGAACGGTGTGCCACGCGGGCGGCGGCATCAGCGCGCAGCACAGCCCGATCAGGAGCGGCAGGATCGCGGTCACCGGCTTCATCGGCTGCTCGCCGGAGAACGGGAACAGCAGCGACGCGACCAGCACCACCGCGACCGGCGGCAGCCCGACGGCGTACGCGGTCCTGCGCCGCCCGCTGAGCCACAGGGCGGCGGCCACCACCCCGAGGAAGAGTCCGGCTACCGGGCTGGCCAGCGTTGCCAGCGCCGCGAGCAGCGCGGCCAGCAGACCGCGCCACGCCTGGCGTCCCGGCGACCTCGATGGCCCGGACGGCGAGAACACCACGACCAGGGCGGCCAGCCCGAACATCAGCCCCAGGCCGAAGGTGACCCGGCCGGAGACCGCGTTGCCCCAGATCGCGATCGCCCCGTAGAGCGCCGGCAGCACCGGGTGCCGGATGGTGCGCGTCTGCACGATCAGCCGGGCCAGCAGGCCGGAGGCGACCACGCCCGCGACGACCATCGTGGGACGCACCCCCAGCACCGCCATCACGTACGGCGAGAGCACGCTGTAGGAGCCGGGGTGCATGCCGCCGTACCAGGCCAGGTCGTACGCCGACAGCGGGTGCGCCCGCGCGAAGCCGGCCCAGGCGTCCTGCGCCGCGAGGTCGCCTCCGCCGTTCGCCACCAGCGCCCACCACAGTCCGTGCAGCACCAGGGCAAGGCCGACCGCGGCCGTGACGGGTGCTCGCCTCATGGCCCGACACTCCCAGGCGTACCTGAACCTCAGTTGAACGGCAGGCAGCGGCCGCGCACTACTGTTCACGCGTGAGCAACCCGCGCGCCCGGATCGAGATCGACGCACCCCTGGACACCGTCTGGGCGGTGATGCTCGACGTCGACAGCTACGGCGAGTGGAACCCCTTCCTGTTCAAGGCCGAGTGCTCCAGCCCGCCGCAGCCGGGCGACCCGATCACGCTGCACGTGCGCTGGCCCAACGGGAAGGTGACCACCTCACCGGAACGGATCCACCTGGTCGAGCACCCGGCCGACGTCGACGGCGTCCGCCGCGCGACGTTGGCCTACGACTACGAGGGCCTGCCCGCCAAGCTCGGCCTGGTCAAGGGCCGCCGCTACCAGCGGCTGACCCAGGAGCCGGGTGGACCGACCGTCTACGACACCGTCGAGGAGTTCTCCGGTCCGCTGGTCAGGCTCGCCGGCCCGGGGCGGGTCGAGGCCGGCTTCGAGCGGCACGCCGAGGCACTGAAGATCCGGGCGGAAGCCCGGACCTGAGGCCCGCGCCCGAGCCTCACGCCTGGGAGGTCGGCACCAGCCAGACGTCCATCCCGGCGTGCAGGCCGAGCGAGCGCTGCGTCGCCCGGGTCACGGTGACCTCGATCTCGTCGTGGGCCGCGTCCAGCAGCTCCACGGTCAGGCGGACGTCGAAGCCGACCCGCAGCTCGCGGGCGATCCGTGCGGAGATGCCGTGGTCGACCGGGTGCGCGAACACCTCGATGTCGTGCGGGCGGACGAGCTTGCCGTTGAGCTCGGTCGTCGGACCGAGGAACGACATCACGAAGTCGTTCGCCGGCTTGTCGTAGAGCTGGTCCGGTGACCCGACCTGCTCGATCCGGCCCTCGTTGATGACCACGATCTCGTCGGCGACCTCGAGGGCCTCCTCCTGGTCGTGGGTGACGAACACGGTGGTCACGTGCACCTCGTCGTGCAGCCGGCGCAGCCAGTCGCGCAGCTCCTTGCGGACCTTCGCGTCGAGCGCACCGAACGGCTCGTCCAGCAGCAGCACGGACGGCTCGATCGCCAGCGCCCGGGCCAGCGCCATCCGCTGGCGCTGGCCGCCGGAGAGCTGCGAGGGCAGCCGGTCGGCGAACTGGGACAGGTGCACCAGCCCGAGCAGCTCGTCGACCTTGTGCCTGATCTCGTCCTTCGGCCGCTTGCGGATCTCCAGACCGAACGCGATGTTCTTGGCGACGCTCATGTGCTTGAAGGCCGCGTAGTGCTGGAACACGAAGCCGACGTTGCGCTTCTGCGGCGGCAGGTGGGTGGCCTCGTTGCCCTCGATCGTCACGGTGCCGGAGTCGGCGCTCTCCAGGCCCGCGATGATCCGCAGCAAGGTCGACTTCCCGCCACCGCTCGGCCCGAGCAGCGCGGTCAGCTGGCCGGTCGGGATGGTCAGGTTGATGTCGTCGAGCGCGACGAAGTCAGGCTTTCCCGACCCGCTCGTCGGGAACGTCTTGTTCACGCCTGCGATGGAGATGCTCATCGGTCCTCTTCCTGGGGGCGGAGCACGGACACGACGACCAGGCAGATGATCGCGGCCAGTGCGAGCAGCGCGGCGATCGAGTACGCCGACGCCT
>JBJMIP010000380.1:0-3341 GCA_045806825.1 Marmoricola sp. | reverse complement strand
GGCGTCGAGTCGGTGGCGCTCACGGTGACCTGCGGCGGGGACAAGGTCCTCGGCAATCCGCGGGCGGTGCTGCGTGGCTGAGCTGCTCGCCGCGCACACCACGCTGCGGGTCGGCGGGCCGGCCGCGGAATTCGTCAGCGCGGAGACCGAGGCCGACCTGATCGCCGCGGTCGCCGAGGCCGACGCTGCCGGAACGCCGGTCCTGGTGCTCGGCGGCGGCAGCAACCTCCTGGTCGCCGACGAGGGTTTCGACGGCCGGGTGGTCGCGGTCCGCACCCGCGGCGTGAGCGCCGACGCGGACGCCTGCGGCGGAGCCGTCGTCCGGGTCGCCGCCGGCGAGCAATGGGACGACCTGGTGCTGCGCGCAGTCGCCGAGGGGTGGCTCGGGATCGAGGCGCTCTCCGGCATCCCTGGCCAGGTCGGGTCGACGCCGATCCAGAACGTGGGCGCGTACGGTCAGGAGGTCGGCAGCACCATCGCCTCGGTGCGCTGCTGGGACCGCCACGCCGGGGCCGTGCAGACGCTGTTCGCCCGGGACTGCCGCTTCGGCTACCGGACGAGTCGTTTCAAGCAGGAGCCCGGTCGGTTCGTGGTGCTGGAGGTCGTCCTCCAGCTCCGCCTGGGCGACCTGGGTGCGCCGGTCGGCTACGCCGAGCTCGCCGACCGCCTCGGGGTCGAGGTGGGCGACCGGGCCCCGGCCGCGGACGTCCGGGCGGCGGTGCTCGCCCTGCGCACCGGCAAGGGCATGGTGCTGGACCCCGCGGACCACGACACCTGGAGCGCCGGTTCGTTCTTCACCAACCCGGTCGTGGCGGCTGCCGAGGTCCCGGACGGGGCACCGGCGTGGCCGCAGGAGGACGGATCCGTGAAGACCAGTGCCGCCTGGTTGATCGAGCACGCCGGCTTCGGCCGCGGCCACGGCAGTGCGACCGCGGCGCTGTCCGGCAAGCACACGCTCGCGCTGACCAACCGTGGCGGAGCCACCGCGGCCGAGCTGGTCGCGCTGGCCCGCGAGGTCCGTGACGGCGTGCAGGAACGGTTCGGCATCGTGCTGGTCAACGAGCCGGTGCTGGTGGGCTGCAGCCTCTAGACGACGGTTCCGTCGGTGAACACGCCCCGGTTGCTGACCAGGGCGAAGATGACGAAGACCAGGACGATCAGCGCGATCACGAGCAGCACGGTGCCGATGATCCCGAGCACCACCCCGGCGGTGGCCATGCCGCCGCCCTCGAGCTGGCCCTGGGACTCCTGGACCTCGCGGCGGGCCTTGACCCCGATCGCCCAGGCGAACGGCGAGACCGCCAGTGCCAGGCCGCAGGTGAGGAAGCTGCCGATCACCCCGACCAGGCCGAGCACCAGGGCGGTCGTCGCCCGCGAGCTGGTGGGTGGGCTGTACGCCGGGTAGCCGTACGGGTAACCGGGTTGCTGCGAGTACGGCTGCTGCGGGTAGCCGGGGTGCTGCTGCCCGTACTGCGGCCCGTACTGGGCCCCGTACTGCTGGCCACCGGAGTAGCCCGGCTGCTGCTCCCCGTAGCCGGGCTGCGGCGGCGGGGGAGGAGCCGGTTGGTCGGGGCCGCTGCCGTCGCTCATGCGGGCATTCTTGCCGACCAGGCGTCGATCTCGGCAAGGAGCCCGGTCCTGGTGGCCTCGTCGGCGCGCGACGCCAGCACCGACGAGCGGGCCTACGTCGCGAGCTGGTCGTCGGTGAGCTCGTGGGCGGCGCGCATCGTCGCGTACTGCGCGCCGAGCCGGGAGCCGAAGAGCAGCGGGTCGTCCGCGCCGAGCGCGATCAGGGCACCGGCCGCCATCAGCTCGGGCAGCGGCACCGAGGTCAGGTCCGAGTAGACGCCGAGGGCCACGTTGGACACCGGGCAGAGCTCGAGCGCGATGCCGGCCTCGATGACCCGGTCGAGCAGCGCCGGGTCCTCGGCGACCCGGACCCCGTGGCCCAGCCGGTCCGCGTGCAGCTCCTCGACGCAGGTGCGCACCGACTCGGCACCGAGCAGCTCGCCGCCGTGCGGAGCCAGCAGCAGCCCGGCGCGCTCGGCGATCCGGAACGCCGGTGCGAAGTCCGCGGTGCTGCCGCGGCGCTCGTCGTTGGACAGGCCGAAGCCGACCACGCCGCGATCGGCGTACTGGGCCGCCAGGCGGGCCAGCGTACGCGCGTCCAGCGGGTGCCGGGTCCGGTTGGCCGCGATCACCACGGCCATCCCGATGCCGACGTCGCGGGACGCCTGCGCGACCGCGTCCAGCACGAGGTCGGTGAACTCGGTGATGCCGCCGAACCTCGCGGCGTACCCGCTGGGGTCCACCTGGATCTCCAACCAGCGGCCACCGTCTCGCTGGTCGTCCTCGGCGGCCTCGCGCACCAACCGTCGCACGTCACCCTCGGTGCGCAGCACCGAGCGCGCGACGTCGTAGAGGCGCTGGAAGCGGAACCAGCCCTTCTCGTCGGCCGCGGACAGGGTCGGGGGCCAGTCGCTGACCAGCGCGTCCGGCAGCGAGATGCCGTCGCGCTCGGCGAGCTCGAGCAGCGTGCTGTGCCGCATCGAGCCGGTGAAGTGCAGGTGCAGGTGCGCCTTGGGCAGGGCAGTCAGGTCGCGATGCGTACCCGGTGGTTGAGGTGCGGCCGCGCTGGCGGGCGCCTCGGAACCTGACTGCGCGGTCACTCAGCCAGCCAGCTTCTCCGCAGCCGCCAGCAGCACGCAGGTCGCGACGCCGTCCATCGCCGAGGACACCTCGGCGAGCTCCGGGAACGTCGGCGCCAGGCGGATGTTCCGGTCGCGCGGGTCGTCCCCGTGGGGGAACGAAGCCCCGGCCGGGGTCAGCGCGATCCCGGCCTCCTTGGCCAGCTGGACGACCCGGGAGGCGGTGCCGTCCAGGACGTCGAGGCTGACGAAGTAGCCCCCGGTCGGCTTGGTCCAGCTGGCCACGCCGAGACCGCCGAGCCGTTCGGTCAGGACCCGGTCCACCTCGTCGAACTTCGGCGCGATGATCAGCCGGTGCTTGGTCATGTGGTCACGCACGCCCTGGGCGCTGCCGAAGAACTGCGCGTGCCGCAGCTGGTTGAGCTTGTCCGGACCGATGGCACCCTTGCCGAGGTGGCCGGTGTACCACTTCACCGTCTCCACCGAGCCGGCCAGGAACGCAACCCCGGCGCCGGCGTAGGTGATCTTCGAGGTCGAGGCGAACCTGATCGGTCGGTGCGGGTGCCCGGCGGCCGAGGCGAGCGAGAGGATGTCTGCACTCTTCGCCTCGTCCTCGGTGAGGTGGTGGAACGCGTAGGCGTTGTCCCAGAAGATCTTGAAGTCCGGCGCGGCCGTGGGCATCGAGGCGAGGCG
>JBJMIP010000379.1:0-5835 GCA_045806825.1 Marmoricola sp. | reverse complement strand
CCCCGGTCCTCGGGCGCCAGGCGACGGCAACCTCGTCGGTGACCTCGGCGACCTCGACGCGCATCATGAAGCGCATCCGGTCCAGGAACTCCACCAGGCCGGCGGCGGCACCGGGCTCGACGTGAGCGGTGAAAGCCTCGCCGTCGTCGACCCCGTACATCGCGTGCTCGACGTGACCGTTGGGCGAGAGGATCAGCGCGATCGTCGGACGACCGGGCTCGAGCTGCAGCAGGTGCTGGGTCGTCAACGAGTGCAGCCACTCCAGCCGGTCGGGGCCACTGACCCGGACCACGCCGCGGTGGGACAGGTCGACGAAGCCGTCCCCGGCTTCCAGCGCGCGCTGCTCGCCGTTGAAGGAGCCGTAGTGTGCCGCCACCGGCGCATCGATGCCGTCGCCGGTGACGGCGCCGGGCAGGCCAAGCAGCGGACTGGTCATGCTCATGGGAACAGTCTCCCCCACGGCATCATTCCGCCTCGGCGCAGTCCTGGCAGAGCCCGAAGACGCTCAGGTGGCCGTAGTCGGGCCGGAACCCGAGCTCGCCGACCAACGCCCCGAGGGCATCCTCGACCCGGTGCCGCCCGACGCTCGTGACCTTGTGGCACCCGCGGCAGACGAAGTGGGCGTGCTCGTGGCCGGTTGCCGCGTGGTAGGTCGGCGCCCGGTCGGTGAGGTGCGCGTGCCGGATCAGGCCGAGCTCGTCGAGGAGCTCGAGGGTTCGGTAGACGGTGGAGAGGTTGATTGCCTCCGACCGGGTGCGCACCTCGGCGTACACCTCGTCCGGGGTCGCGTGCCCGAGCGTCTCGACCGCGGCCAGCACCAGCTCACGCTGCGGGGTCAGCCGGTGACCGCTCGCACGCAGCCGCTCCTGCCAGTCCGTCATGGAGTCATCGCTCCTGGCGCACCAGCTGCGCGTGCGTGTGCGGCTGCAGCTCCTTGCCCATCGCGGCCATGTCGAAGGCGTAGAGCAGGTCGCCGTTGACGTACCCGTACAGGCGCTTGCCGCCGGCGTACTCCTTGGCCGTGGCGGTCCGCGCCACGGCGTCGGTGACGATCTCGAAGCGCGGGGCCTCGGGGTCGATCGCGCCGTGCCAGATCTCCACGAAGCCGGTGTTGTGGGTCATCACGACCTCGATCGTGCCGTCCTCCTGCGGACGGATGAAGCCGGTCTCCTGCGCTGCCTCGCGGACGTGGTTGCCGTCGGCGTCGACGATCCAGGCGCGGCTCATGAAGTGGATGAAGGGCCGGCCGTCCTGCTGAAAGATGATCTCCTGGCCGAACTGGAAGTCCTCGATGCCCTCGTACTCGCCGTGGCCGTTGCCGGCCCAGGTGCCGATGAGCCAGGCCAGGCGTGCGCAGTTCGGGTGGATGTTGTCAGGGATCTGGAACGGCACAGCTCAGTCGTCTCCGGGTCGTCGGTCGGTCAGGGTGCGTGCCTGCCGGATCATCGCCAGCGCCCACAGTCCGACACCAGCCAGGACGGCGGCCATCAGCACGACGAAGAAGGCTTCCACACCGACAGCATAGGGTTGCCGCATGCGCACGCTGGTCATCAAGTGCACCGCTGGGGTCGAGGATCCTGAACGCTGCAACCAGGCGTTCACCGTCGCTACTGCCGCGATCGCCTCCGGGGCGAAGGTGACGTTGTGGTTGACCGGCGAGGCCGCGTGGTTCGGCGTACCGGGGCGCGCCGAGGAGTTCGAGCTCCCGCTCGCCGGGTCGTTGGCCGATGCCCGGGACCTCGTAGCCGACGAGGGCGAGCTGATCGTCTGCTCGCAGTGCGCTGCGCGGCGGGGTATCACCGAGGACGCGCTGGTGCCCGGGGCACGGATCGCCGGGGCGGTTGAGTTCGCGGAGTCGGTGCTGGCGGACGGGGTTCAGGCGCTCGTTTACTGAGCGCGCGGGTCACCCGGTTTCGAGGCTCGCGCCAGAGCGCTCGCACCTCAACCAGCGGGGCGGGGTCACGGGGTTTCGAGGCTCGCGCCAGAGCGCTCGCACCTCAACCACCGGGGCGCGTGGGTCATCGGGTTTCGAGGCTCGCGCCAGGGCGCTCGCACCTCAACCACCGGAGCCGGCTGGCACCTCAACCACCGGGACGTAGGTCAGCCGCCGTAGGCGTAGGTGCGCTCTACCTGGCCGTTCAGACGCGTGGCCAGGTAGCCCGACTCGTTGAACTCGTTGGTCAGGTAGATGTTCACGTTCGGGGCCGGGTCGAACTGCGGGCGGTAGTCGATCGTCACGTAGGCCTGCTTGGCGTCCGCGACGTGCAGCACCCGCTTCGCCCGAGACAAATTCTGGAACAGCGCGGTCACGTTGAGCTTCGCCAGGTCGACCGCGGTCGAGCCCGGGAAGTTGGCGGTGACGCCGCCGAAGTCGGTGAAGCCGCTTGCTTGCCGGTAGACCCAGCCTGAGTGCCGGGTGGTGCCGGGAATCGGAACCTGCACCACCACGTAGTCGCCGTAGAAGGTCGCACTCACCGTCCTGGTGGTGCCGAACCGCTGGCGGTAGGTGACCAGGAAGGTGCGGACGCCCTCCGGAGTCAACGCGTACGCCGCCCCCGCGGGCGAGGCTTCGCCGGACGCGCCTTGGCTGGGGTCCGCCGGGGTCGGGTCCTCGATCGGGACCGGGTCGCCGAGCTCGACGCCGCTGCTCGAGCCGGTGCTTCCCGACGTGCCGCTGAACGCGAACAACGCGACCGCGCCGACAGCGACGAGCAGGGCGGCGACCGTGGCGACCACGACGGGCACGACCCGTCGCGTGGAACCGGAGCTCCTCGGCACCGAGGTCGGACCCGAGGTCGGAAGAAAGGTCGGAACCGAGGTCGGCGCGATCACGGCCTCGACCTGGGCGAGGTCACGGGCCACGAGGTCCAGGTCGGCCATGCTGTTCGCCGCGTCCACGTTGCGCAGTCGGATGTCGGCGTCGGCCTGGCTGATCCGGCCGTCTGCGACCGCCCGCCGGATCCGGTCACGGACCGGGCCCCGGTCGCCGTCGCGCGGTTGCCGCAGCGGGTCGGCCATCAGGTGAGCCCCAGCAGCGAGCGGGCCTCGGCGCCGGTCATCGGGGTGCGCTGGGCGAGCCGCCCGAGCTCGACGGCGCGGCTGACCAGCTCGTCGTTGTGGGTCACCGGGACGCCGCGGGCCAGGGTGAGCACGTCTTCCATGCCGACGCGCAGGTGACCGCCCTTGCTGAGGCTGGCCAGCGCGACCGGCAGGGTGCTGCGCCCGATCCCAGTCGCCGACCAGCTGGTGGTGGCGGCCGGCAGCCCCGCAACCGCGGCGACCAGGGCGTCTGCCGTGCCGGGCATCCCGCCGGGGACCCCCATCACCAGGTCGACGTGCACCTTGCCGCCGTACGGGAGGCCGTACTTGTCGAGCAGGCGGTTCAGTGCGGCGACCTGGCCGAGGTCGAACAGCTCGAACTCCGGCACGACCTGGCGCTCCTGGCTGAGCTGGTAGAGGTCGCAGACGAACGGCCACGGGTTGAGGAACACGTCGTCGCCGAAGTTGGTGGTGCCCATGGTCAGGCTGCAGGAGTCCGGTGCGGCGTCGAGGACGGCGAGGCGGTCGCTCAGCGGGTCGTGCACCGAGCCGCCGGTGGAGAGCTGCACGACCAGGCCGGTGCCCTCCTTCAGCGCCGCGACGGTCTCGGCGAGCCGGGCCGGCTCCAGCGTCGGCCGGTGCTCGTCGTCTCGGATGTGCACGTGGATCATCCCGGCGCCGGCCGCCTCGCAGCGCTGCGCGGTCTCCACCAGCTCGGCCAGCGTCGTCGGCAGCTGCGGGCAGTCGTCCTTGGTGGTTTCGGCTCCCGTCGGCGCCACCGTGATCAGCAGGTCTCCCATGGGCTGAGTCCATCACGTCTGTCACCAGGTTTCGAGGCAGGCGCCGGGGCGCCTGCACCTCAACCACCGCACATGGCCCCTCCCCCGTTCGTCGCGCCAATGCACCTCAAGCACCGCACACGGTCCACCACGTAATCTCCGACCATGCGTGCCGTGCTGCAGCGAGTCACCCGGGCCTCGGTCGTCGTGGAGGGCGCCGTGGTCGGCGAGCTCACCGAGCCCGGCCTGCTGGTCCTGGTCGGCATCACCCACGACGACGGGCCGGAGCAGGTCTCCTGGATGGCGCGCAAGATCCGCGACCTGCGGCTGCTGCGCGAGGAGCGCTCGGTGGCCGAGGAGGGCGCGGGGGTGCTCGTGATCAGCCAGTTCACCCTGTACGGCGACGCGCGCAAGGGCCGCCGCCCGACCTGGTCCGCCGCAGCCCCGGGTGAGATCTCCGAACCGCTCTACGACGCCCTCTGCACCGAGCTGGAAGACCTGGGAACTCGGGTCCAGCGAGGAGTCTTCGGCGCCCAGATGGAGGTGAGCCTGGTGAACGACGGGCCGTTCACCCTCACGCTCGAGTCCCCCGAGGCTCAGCAGACTTAAATTCACGGGTGAACCTGTGCAATTTGGGTGGTCCCATGCCTTTTGACCGGCATGATCGTTCTTGACTCGGTCACCCCCGTAGTGCCGCACCCATTGCGAGACCGACGCCGACTACACTCCGGGGGTCGAGCAGTACCGACTCCGAACCAGAAAGTTCAGCGTGGATTTCAAGGAACTGCTGCGCATCGTGCAGCGCCGTTGGCTGACCATCGTCGTGTTCTTCCTCCTCGGGCTTCTCGGTGGCGGTTCGCTGACGTACTTCCAGACACCGCAGTACGACTCGACGGCCAAGATCTTCATCGCGGTCGACTCCTCGGGCCAGAGCTCCGGCGGCAGCGGTGGCCAGGACTCCCTCTACGGGATCTACTTCGCCACCCAGCGCGTGCAGTCCTACGCCGACGTCGCCACCAGCCGTGAGCTGATGCAGCGCGTCATCGCAGCGACCAACCTGAACCTGACCCCGTCGCAGCTGGCCGGCAAGATCAGCGCCTCGGTCGGGGTGAACACCGTGATCATCGCGCTCAAGGTGACCGACGCGGACCCGGCTGTCGCCCAGAAGATCGCCAAGGCCGAGTCGGAGGCGTTCGCCAGCTACCTCAGCGAGCTGGAGACCTCCCCGGTCAAGCCGACGATCGTCGACCCGGCGTCCTACAACCCGATCCAGGTCAGCCCGAAGCCGGCGCTGAACCTGGTGATCGCCGGCGTGCTCGGTCTGATCCTCGGTGCCGGCATGGCGCTGCTCCGCGACCTGCTCGACAACACCGTGAGCTCGGCCGACGACGTCGAGAAGACGATCGACGCCCCGGTGCTGTCCTCGGTGGCCTACGACGCCGACGTCCCCAAGCACCCGCTGCTGACCGAGGTCGGCAGCCACTCGACCCGCGTCGAGGCGTTCCGGTTGCTGCGTACCAACCTGCAGTTCCTCGATCTCGACTCCCGCCCGCGCGCCCTGGTCATCACCAGCGCCGTGCCGAGCGAGGGCAAGACCTCGACCGCGGTCAACCTCGCGATCGCGCTCGCCCAGACCGGCCTGCGGGTCCTCCTGGTCGACGGCGACCTGCGTCGCCCGAAGGTCGCCAGTGTGCTCGGCCTGGAGCGCTCGGTCGGTATGACCACGGTGCTCGTCGGCCGCAGCGAGCTGCAGGACAGCATCCAGAAGCACACCGACTCCGGCATCTACTTCCTGGCCAGCGGTCCGATCCCGCCGAACCCGACCGAGGTGCTGCAGTCCCGCGCCGCGCAGGAGCTGTTCGACCGGGTCAGCCAGATGTTCGACATGGTGATCATCGACGGCCCGCCGCTGCTCCCGGTCTCCGACGCGGCGATCATGGCCCGCGACGTCGACGGCGCGATCCTGGTCGTCAGGCACGGCAAGACCACCAAGGAGCAGCTCAAGCAGGCTGCGCTG
>JBJMIP010000378.1:0-2949 GCA_045806825.1 Marmoricola sp. | reverse complement strand
CGCAGCTCAGTCGAGGTCCTCTGCCAGGGCCCGCGACCGGTCCCTGGCCGCTTCCATCGCGGTGATGAACGCGGCCCGGACCTTGTGGTCCTCGAGCTGACGGATGGCCGCGGCGGTGGTCCCGCCGGGCGAGGTGACCTGCTCGCGCAGGACGGTCGGGTGCTCACCGGTCTCGCGGAGCAGCTTCGCCGAGCCGACGACGGTCTGGACCACCAGCTCGGTGGCCGTGGTCCGCGGCAGACCGAGGTGGACGCCGGCCTCGATCATCGCCTCGACCACGAAGAAGAGGTACGCCGGGCCCGAACCCGAGATCGCGGTCACCGCGTCCTGCTGCTTCTCCGGCACCCGGACGACCCGCCCGGTGGCGGCCAGCAGGCTCTCGGCGAGCGCCAGGTGCTCCTCGTCGCAGTGCGAGCCGGCGGAGATCGCGGCCATGCCCTCGTCGACCAGTGCCGGGGTGTTCGGCATGACCCGGACCACCGCGACGCCGTCGGGGATGTGCTTCTCGATCAGCTTGGTGGTGATGCCCGCAGCCAGCGACACGAGCAGCTGGCCGGGCACCAGGTGCGGCGCGATCTCGGCGAGCACGTCGGTCATGTCCTGCGGCTTGACCACCAGCACCACCGTCTCGGCGCCCGCGGCCTCGATGTTGGAGACCACGTCGACGCCGTACTTCTCCCGCAGCTCGGCGGCGCGCTCGGGGCGCTTCTCACCGACGGCGAGGTCAGCGACGTCGCGGCCGCCGCGGATCAGTCCGGACAGCAGGGTCTCCCCCATCACGCCGGCACCGATGATGGCGACAGTCATCCGGACCTCCTCGTACTTCTACTTCTGCGCCCTACTTCTGCGAGAGCAGCGAACGCAGGAAGAATGTCAGGTTCGAGGGTCGCTCCGCGAGCCTTCTCATCAGGTATCCGTACCACTCGGTGCCGTAGGGGATGTAGACCCGCATGCGCTCACCGGCAGCAGCGAGCCGCTTCTGCTCCTCCGACCGGATGCCGTAGAGCATCTGGTACTCGTAGCTGCCGCGCGGACGGTCGAACCGCGTGGCCAGCGCGCCGGCGATCTTGATCATCCGCGGGTCGTGGCTGGCCACCATCGGGTAGCCCTGCCCGGCCATCAGCACCTTGAGGCAGCGGACGTAGGACTTGTCGACCTCGTGCCGGTCGGTGAAGGCGACCGTCTCGGGCTCGTTGTAGGCGCCCTTGCACAGCCGCACCCGCGAGCCCTCGAACGCCAGCGCGCGGCAGTCGTCCTCGGTCCGGCGCAGGTAGGCCTGCACCACGGCACCGGTCTCCGGATAGTCCTTGCGCAGCTCGCGCAGGGTCTCCAGGGTCTGGTCGGTCGTGGTGTGGTCCTCCATGTCCAGCGTCATGGTGGTGCCGGCGGCGCGGGCCGCCTTGGCGATCCTGCGGGCGTTCTCGAGGCTGAGCTTCGGCCCGATCTCGGGCAGTGCCTGGCCGATCGCGCTGAGCTTGACGCTGACCTCGGCACTGCGGGAGAGACCCTCGGCGTGCAGCGCCTCGAGCAGCTCGAGGTACGCCGTGACGGTCGCCTCGGCCTGCTCCTCGTCGAGGGTGTCCTCGCCGAGGAAGTCGATCGTCGTCAGCCGGCCGTCGGTCACCAGCGTCCGCGTCGCCTCGACGACGTCGGCGATGCGTTCACCGGGCACGTAGCGGGAGACGACACCGCTGCTCACCGGTAGACGGGTGACGAGGTCCTTGACCTGCTGACTCCTGGAGAGAAGCAACAAACCCTGGCGAAGCACGTTCTGGAACTCCCTGCAGCACGCGCGGCACCTCGTTGTGCCGCTCGCTCCACGGTACGCCGACCTCAGGCAGTTCGGCGCCTCAGGGTCAGGGCTCCGAGCACCAGCGCGGCGAGGGCGAACCCGGCGATCACGGCCAGGTCGCCGAGGACGGCCGGGTCGGTGCTGGCCGTCACCGCGTTCATCGCGTCGACCGCGTAGGACAGCGGCAGCACGTCGGAGACGGCGTGCAGGAAGCCGGGCAGGTCCTCGCGGTGCACGAACAGGCCGCACAGCAGGATCTGCGGGATGACCAGCGCCGGCATGAACTGCACCGCCTGGAACTCGGTGCGCGCGAACGCCGACACGAACAGCCCGAGGGCCGAGCCGAGGACGGCGTCGGCCACGGCGACCACCATCAGCACCCACACCGGTCCGGCCACGTCCAGGTCGAGGAACCAGGTCGAGACGGCGACCGCGAGCGCCGACTGGACCGCGGCGACCACGCCGAACGCGATCGCGTACCCGAGCAGGAAGTCGCCCTTGCCCATCGGCATCGCGAGCAGCCGTTCGAGGGTGCCCGAGGTGCGCTCGCGCAGCGTGGTCACCGAGGTCACCAGGAACATCACGATGAACGGGATCAGCGCCAGCAGCGCCGGGGCCAACGCGCTGAAACCTGGCCCGGGCCGGTCGGTGAACATCCACCAGAGCAGGGTCATGATCACGCAGGGCAGGACCACGAGCATGGCCAGCGTGCGGCGGTCGCGGCGCAGCTGGATCAGGACCCGCCGGGTGACCGCGGCCGTGATCCGCGGGGAGACGAGGCTGCTCGCCGACGTGCTCATCGGGCGTCCTCCACCAGGTCGAGGAACGCCGTCTCGATGTCGGCCGCACCGGTCCTGGCCAGCAACCCGTCGGGCGAGTCCGAGGCGATCAGGCGGCCTTCACGCATGAGCAGCAACCGGTCGCAGCGGGTGGCCTCGTCCATCACGTGGCTGGAGACGAACACCGCGGCGCCGGCGTCGGCGAGGCGGTGGAAGGTCGCCCAGAGGTCGCGGCGCAGCACCGGGTCCAGGCCGACCGTCGGCTCGTCCAGGACGATCAGCTGCGGCTCACCGAGCAGCGCCACCGCGAGCGAGACCCGGGAGCGCTGGCCGCCGGAGAGGCGGGCGACCACGCGATCGGCGTAGGACGTGAGGTCG
>JBJMIP010000377.1:0-9051 GCA_045806825.1 Marmoricola sp. | reverse complement strand
GTCTGCCGCCCGGTCGCGCAGACCGTCACCGACACCTGGGCGTGGCTCCAGGCAGAAGGATTCCCCGACCGTCCCGCCGGCCGCGCCGGCCAGCTCGGAACGACCCCCGAACAAGAAGCGGCCTTGCTCAGCGAAGCAGACTGACCCCGCCGGCTGAGCAGGGCCTGCGCCACCGTCGGTCGAGCGCAGCCGAGACCACCCGCCGGTCGATCGCGGACTGAATCAACGCTGGTCGAGCGCAGCCGAGACCACCCGCCGGTCGATCTCAGACCGAACCCCCGCTGGTCGAGCGCAGCCGAGACCACCCGCCGGTCGATCACAGACCGAACCCCCGCTGGTCGAGCGCAGCCGAGACCATCCGCCGGTCGATCACAGACCGAACCCCCTGCCGGTCGAGCCCAGCCGAGACCACTGCCGGTCGATCACAGACCGGCCCACCGCTGGTCGAGCGCAGCCGAGACCATCCAGTTCGCGCCCCCAAGGCCTGTATCCCGGTCGTGGTCCACACCTCTGCCGACGCGTGAGCGATATCCGGCGGTCGGCCCGATCGTCATCCCATGGCATGGACCTACATCCTCAACTGCGCCGACGGAAGCCTGTACGTCGGGAGTACGAGAGATCTCGATCGCAGATTCAGTGAGCACCAGCTCGGCTTCGGCGCGGCGTACACCCGGCGCCGCAGGCCGGTTCGGCTTGCCTGGGCAGCCGAGTTCGAGCGGGTCGCCGATGCGTTCTACTACGAGAAGCAGATCCAGAACTGGTCTCGTGGGAAGCGCGATGCCCTGATCGCCGGTGACTTCGCACTGTTGTCGGAGCTCGCGCGCGGGCGCGAGGGGTGGATGAGGGTCGGGGTGCGAGAGCTCGGTCAGGATTGAGGTCTCGGCTGCGCTCGACCGGCGGGGGTTCGGTCTGTGATCCACCGGTGGTTGGTCTCGGCTGCGCTCGACCAGCGGCTGGTCTCGGCCGCGCTCGACCAGCGGTGGGCCAGACCCTGCTCGGCCGGCGGGGGTCTCGGCTGCGCTCGACCAGCGGAGGGGCCAGACCCTGTTCAGCCGGCGGGGGTCTCGGCTGCGCTCGACCAGCGTTGATTCAGTCCGCGAACGACCGGCGGTGCTGGGCTCGACTGGCGGCGGTTGCTAGCGCAGCAGGTTGAGGACCGTGAACAGCAACGGGGTCGCGAACACGACGAGCAGGGTGATGGCGACGTAGCGGTGGGATCTCTTGCGGCCGTTCAGGCTGGCGGCGAAGTCGATGCCGCCGCCGCTCCAGCGGTCGAAGCCGAGGCGCTGGGCGTCCGTGGGGAAGGGGTTGTGCGGCAGGAAGTCCTCGGGCTGGATCAGCTCGAGCTCCTCGTCGTCCCCGTCCTGCGTACGCACACGACGAGACTATCCTTCCTCCGTGCAGTCACCGCTGGAGAACTTCGATTGGAGCGTGCGCTCCTGCGGCGTACGCGGCCACGTGACCTACCGTCCCGACGAGACGGGCCTGGCTGCCCGGCTGCGTGCGGACACGGTCGCAGGCGACGCCTGGCGCTGCCTGCGCTGCGGTTCCTACGTCCCGGGTGCCCCGCACGGCGCCGGGCCGGCGGCCGACGCCCCTCTGGTGCTGTGGGGGCGGGCTCTGAAGGACGCGCTGATCCTGCGGCTTCTCGCCGCTGAGCGGTTCGTCCGCGGCGTGCTCCTGGTGGCGCTGGCGTACGGCATCCACCGTTTCAACGGCTCGCGCGACTCGCTGCGCAAGGTCTTCGACGAGTTCCTGCCGACCCTGACGCCGGCGGCGGAGAAGCTCGGCGTCGACCTGCAGTCGACCGGCCCGGTCCGGTTGATCGACAAGGCGCTGCACGCCGGGCACGGCACGCTCACGCTGGTCTCGGTCGGGGTGCTCGCGTACGGCGGGCTGCAGCTGCTCGAGGGCGTCGGCCTGTGGCTGATGAAGCGCTGGGGCGAGTACGTCGCGGTGATCGGTACGTCGCTGTTCATCCCGCTCGAGATCTACGAGCTCGCCGAGAAGGTGACCTGGTTGCGCGTGGTCGCCTTCGGCGTCAACATCGCCGCGGTCGTCTACCTGGTGTACTCCAAGCGGCTCTTCGGTCTACGAGGCGGGCACGCCGCGTTCGAGGCCGAACGGCACGGTGAGTCGTTGCTCGAGGTGGAGCGAGCAGCGATGGCCGGGTCGCCGGCTCCTGACTGAACCTAGAAGTGCGACCAGTCGACCGGCTTCGGCGGCACGTCGCGGCCAACGACGATCTGGATGGTCTCCCGCTGGCGGAGCACGATGCCCGCGGGGTCGACGAGTGCCGGGCGCCCGTCGACGTAGACGGTCACGCGCCCGCGCGCTGGGCCGACCTGGTCAGCGCGCAACGGCTGGCCCCAGAGCGCGAAGAACTGGCCGAGGGTGAAGGCGCGTGCGCGCGGTGCCTCGACGTGGATGACACCGTCCTGGGCGTGCACGTGCAGCTGGTAGTAGCAGCGCGGGCCGTAGAGCTTGGGTCCCGATCGGGTCTGGCGGGACCGCGGGTCCACCATGCCGATCCCCGCGGGTACCGGGCGCAGTGCCCCGTCCACGTAGATGGCGAGGTGGGTGTGCACGTGGAAACCCGGCTTCCTCGGCGCCAGGCAACCGATCCCGGCCACGGGTCGCCCGGTGGCCTTCGGTGCCGGGGCGAGCAGGGTGCCGTGCTGGACGGCAACGCCCTCGGGCCCGAAGGCGGTCTTCGGCACCGGGCCGCGCGAACCGCCCGGAAAACCACACGCGGCCAGTGCGACAAGCGCACTGACCGCGATCAGGTGTAACGGGCGGAAGGTCACTTCCAGCGTTCGGAGGCCGGGACGAAGTCCAGGGTCCGCTCACCCGTGTAGATCTGCTTGGGCCGGGCGATCTTCTGCTCCGTGTCGGTGGTCAGCTCGAGCCACTGGGCCAGCCAGCCCGGCGTACGGCCGATCGCGAAGAGCACGGTGAACATCTCCGGCGGGAACTGGAAGGCCTCGTAGATCAGGCCCGAGTAGAAGTCCACGTTCGGGTACAGCTTGCGCTTGATGAAGTACTCGTCCTCGAGCGCGATCTTCTCGAGCTCCTTGGCGATCGAGAGCAGCGGGTTGACCCCGGTGACCTCGAAGACGTCGTCGCAGGCCTTCTTGATGATCGTCGCGCGGGGGTCGAAGTTCTTGTAGACCCGGTGGCCGAAGCCCATCAGCCGCTCGTTGCCGTTCTTCACGCCCTCGATGAACGCGGGGATGTTCTCCATCGAGCCGATCCGGCGCAGCATCCGCAGCACGGCTTCGTTGGCACCACCGTGCAGCGGGCCGAACAGTGCGCCGACACCGGCCGCCACCGCGGAGTACGGGTCGACCTGGGACGAGCCCACCGAGCGGACTGCGTTGGTCGAGCAGTTCTGCTCGTGGTCGGCGTGCAGGATGAAGAGCACGTCGAGCGCCTTCACCAGGCGCGGGTCGGCCTCGAACCGCAGCTCGCTCATCTTGAACAGCATCGAGAGGAAGTTCTCGGTGTAGGACAGCTCGTTGTCCGGGTAGACGTACGGCTTGCCCTGCGCGTGCCGGAAGGCCCAGGCGCCGAGGGTCGGCATCTTGGCGATCATCCGGACGATCTGGATGTGCCGGTTCTCCGGGTCGGAGATGTTCTTCGACTCCGGGTAGAACGTCGACAGGGCGCCGACCGAGGCCATCAGCATGCCCATCGGGTGGGCGTCGTAGCGGAAGCCCTGCATGAATCCCTTGACGTTCTCGTGAACGAAGGTGTGGTACGTGATCTCGTGGACCCAGGCGTCGTACTGCTCCTTGGTGGGCAGTGCGCCGTGGACCAGGAGGTAGGAGACCTCGAGGAAGCTCGACTTCTCGGCGAGCTGCTCGATCGGGTAGCCGCGGTACTCCAGGATGCCCTTGTCGCCGTCGATGAACGTGACCGAGCTCTTGCACGACGCGGTGTTCACGAACCCCGGGTCGTAGGTCGCCAGACCTGGCTCGTCGTCGTTGGTCCTGATCTGCCCGAGGTCGGCGGCCTTGATGGTGCCGTCGTTGATCGGGATGTCGTACTCCTTGCCGGTCCGATTGTCCCGGACGGTCAGGGAGTTGTTGCTGTCGGACACGGGGGCTCCTTCGCTCTCGTCTCACTGGCGCCACCCACGGGTACTGGGAGACGCAGATCCCAGCACAACCTATTCCCCCTCCCTGCGGCCTCGGCAACCTGTCTCTCGTTTTGACCCACCCTGTGGACAACCGGTAGCCTTCGTGGTTGCGACTCCTGCCGCTCTGGGCCCTCCGCACGAGGACTCCGGGCAGACCCGGGTGAAGAGAAACCGGGCAGTGTTCGTCAGAGGCCGCAGCACCACCGCCGTACCGGGACTTCCTGTGCGGTCACGAACGAAAGCAAGGGTACAAACGTGCGTACGTACAGCCCCAAGCCCGCGGACATCACGCGCGAGTGGCACGTCATCGACGCCACCGACATCGTCCTCGGCCGGCTCGCGGTCCAGGCCGCGACGCTGATCCGCGGCAAGCACAAGACCATCTTCGCGCCCCACGTCGACACCGGTGACTTCGTGATTATCGTGAACGCCTCCAAGGTGGCGCTGTCGGGCGACAAGGCCACCAAGAAGCTGACCTACCGCCACTCCGGTTACCCGGGCGGTCTGACCCAGACCCCGATCGGTGAGCTGCTGGAGAAGGACGCCCGCAAGGCCATCGAGAACGCGGTGTGGGGCATGCTCCCCAAGAACCGCCTCGGTCGTCAGATGCTGAAGAAGCTGAAGGTGTACTCCGGTCCGGACCACCCGCACGCTGCCCAGCAGGCCAAGCCCTTCGAGATCTCCCAGATCTCCCAGTAGACATTCCGAGATCGAGGATTCTGAAGTGACTGAGAACGTGAACGAGAACGCTGACGTCGAGTTCGACGGCGAGGAGACCTACGAGGTCAACGAGGACGGCGTCGCCTACTCCTCCGAGAGCGCCCCGACCGCCGACACCCCGGCGCGCCCCGCGACCATCGCCCCCGCAGCGGCCACCGGCCGTCGCAAGGAGGCTGTCGCCCGCGTCCGGATCGTCCCGGGCACCGGCGAGTGGACGGTCAACGGCCGCTCGCTGGAGAGCTACTTCCCGAACAAGCTGCACCAGCAGGTCGTGAACGAGCCGTTCGCCAACCTGCAGCTCGAGGGCCGCTTCGACGTGATCGCCCGCATCCACGGCGGTGGCATCACCGGTCAGGCCGGCGCCCTGCGCCTCGGCGTGGCCCGGTGCCTGAACGCCATCGACGTCGAGGCGAACCGCCCGTCGCTCAAGAAGGCCGGGCTGCTCACGCGTGACGCCCGCGTCATCGAGCGCAAGAAGGCTGGTCTCAAGAAGGCCCGCAAGGCGCCGCAGTTCAGCAAGCGCTGATTCGGAGTTTCGCTTACATGGCGAAGCTCTTCGGCACGGACGGGGTCCGGGGTCTGGCCAACGGTGTTCTCACCGCTGAGCTGGCCCTGGACCTTTCCGTTTCAGCAGCTCACGTCCTGGCCGAGCGCGGCATCTTCTCGGGCCACCGGCCGTTCGCGGTCGTGGGTCGGGACACCCGCATCTCGGGTCAGTTCCTGGAGGCGGCCGTGGTCGCCGGTCTGGCGTCGGCCGGGGTCGACGTGCTCCTGCTCGGGGAGATCCCGACGCCTGGTGTCGCGTACCTGACCGGTTCGCTCGGCGCCGACCTCGGGGTGATGCTGTCCGCCTCGCACAACGCGATGCCCGACAACGGGATCAAGTTCCTGGCGCGCGGCGGGACCAAGCTGGACGACGCCATCGAGGAGGCCATCGAGGCCCGCCTCGAGGAGCCGTGGGAGCGTCCGATCGCCGGCGACGTCGGTCGGGTGCGCCCGCACGGGACCGCGATCGACGAGTACGTCGCCCACCTGGACGGCACCCTGGTCAACCGCCTCGACGGCATCAAGGTCGTCCTGGACTGTGCCCACGGGGCCGCGTCGGTCGCCGGCCCGCGGGCCCTGCGCGAGGCCGGTGCGGACGTGATCGCGATCTGCGCCGAGCCCGACGGGCTCAACATCAACGAGGGCTGCGGCTCCACCCACCTCGGGGTGCTGCAGGCAGCCGTCCTGGAGCACGGCGCCGACGTCGGGTTCGCGCTCGACGGTGACGCCGACCGGTGCCTGGCCGTGGACGCGGCCGGGAACGTCGTCGACGGCGACCAGATCCTGGCGATCCTGGCGCTGGCGATGAAGGAGCAGGGTCGGCTGGCGGCGGACACCGTCGTGGCCACCGTGATGTCGAACCTCGGCTTCGTGCACGCGATGAAGGCATCCGGCGTGGTCATCGAGCTGACCGCGGTCGGCGACCGGTACGTGCTCGAGGCGATGAAGGCCTCCCGCCACACGCTCGGCGGTGAGCAGTCCGGGCACGTGATCATGAGCGAGTACGCCACCACCGGCGACGGCATCCTGACCGCGCTGCAGGTGCTGGACCGGATGGTCACCACCGGATCCTCGATCGCCGAGCTCGCCTCGGTGATGACCCGTCTCCCGCAGGTCCTGGTCAACGTCCCCGGGGTCGACAAGGCGCGCGCGGACAGCGACGAGGTCCTGGCCGCCGCGGTCCACGAGGCCGCGACCCAGCTGGGGGAGTCCGGCCGGGTCCTGCTGCGCCCCTCGGGGACCGAGCCGCTGGTCCGCGTGATGGTCGAGGCACCGACGGCCGAGACGGCTCAGCAGGTTGCCGACCGGCTCGCGGACGTCGTGCGGGAGCGGCTCGCGCTCACCTGAGCGCTCACCTCACCGCATCTCGGTCAGTGCGTCTTGTAGTGCTCGCCGGTCCGCGCGAAGTGCTCGTCGTCGGTCTCGTCACCGTGGCCGGGCCACCAGGCGGCGTGCCCGATCAGCGCGGTGATCGCCGGCGTGAAGAACAGCGCCATCACGAACGACGCGATGAAGATGCCGAACGACAGGGCGAAGCCCATCGAGACGATCAGCGAGTTCCCGCCGAGCATGAGCGAGGCGAAGGTGCCGGACAGGATGACGCCGGCAGCAGCGATCGTCGGGCCTGCGTGCTTCACGGCCTCGGCCGCTGCCTCGCGCGAGCTCTTGCCGGACTGCGCTTCCTCACGTAGTCGGGCGATCATCAAGATGTTGTAGTCGGTACCGAGCGCGACCACGAACAGGTAGATGTAGATCGGCAGCATGAAGATCAGGCCGGCGTCGCCCTTGATGTGCTGGATCAGGATCACGGTCGCACCCAGCGTCGCGCCGAAGCCGAGTCCGACCGAGGCCATCAGGTAGAGCGGGGCGACCAGGCTGCGCAGCAGCAGCGCCAGGATCAGCAGGATGACGGCCGCGGCGACCGGGAAGACGACCGAGTAGTCCCGGGCCATCGCCTTGTCCATGTCGACGTAGACCGACGTGATGCCGCCGACGTAGGCCTGGGTGCCTGCCGGTGCGGCCTCGTGTGCCGCGGTCCGGATCGGGCCCTTGATCTGGGCGATGGAGTCGTCGGAGCCGGGGTCCTTGTTCAGGATCACCCCGAATTCGCCGGCCTTGCCGTTCTGGGAGACCGCACCAGGGATGACCGTGGCGTAGGCCCCCTTCGCCTTGGCCGAGAAGTCCGCCACGAAGGTGTTGAACTGGTCCTGGGAGATCTTGGCGTCGGTCGTGGACTCGAGCACGACCTTGGCCGGGTCGGTCGCCCCCGAGGGGAAGCCCTTCTGCAGCGCGGTCAAGGCCTTGGTCGACTCGACGTTCTGGGGCAGGCTGGAGTTGAAGTCGAAGGTCGGGCTGAAACCGAGCGCGAAGATCGCCAGGATGCCCAGGATCAAGCCCGAGGCCGCGGCGTAGATACCGGGATTCTTGCCCAGGCGCTGTCCGATCGCGCCGAAGCGCGCACCCTTCGGCTCCTGGCCCCACTTCTTCGACGGCCAGAACAGGGCCTTGCCGAGCAGGGTGACTACGGCCGGCACCAGGGTGAGGGCGGCGACCAGGGTCACGGCGACGGCGATGGCCAGGGCCGGACCGATCGAGCGGAAGATGCTCAAGGAGCTGAGGATGAGCGCCATGAAGGAGACGATGACGGCGCCACCGGCTGAGGCGATCGCCTCGCCGGCGCGGGTCATCGCGCTCTGCATCGCTTCCTTGGTCGGCTGGCCGGCGCGCAGCGCCTCGCGGTAGCGGAAGAGCAGGAACAGGATGTAGTCCGTCCCGATGCCGAACAGGACGACGATCAGGATGACCTCGACCGAGGAGTCAGCCTTGAGGTTGAAGGCGTTGTTCGCCCAGGCGATCAGGCCGGTGGCGACCTGGGAGACCAGGCCGACGATGATCACCGGCATCAGGCAGATGATCACGCTGCGGAAGATCAGGGCGAGCAGCACGACGATCAGCAGCACGGTCGCACCGCCGACGATCTGCATCGTCTTGGCGCTCGAGTCCTGGTTGTCCAGCGACTGCGGTGCCGTTCCGGTGGTCTGGGCGCGCAGGCCGGTGTCCTTGACCAGCGGCTTGAGGTCCGCGCGGAGCTCCTTCGCGGCCTTGATCCCGGCGTCGTCGAAGCCCGAGGACTTGTCCTGGAGGCCGACGACGGCGAGCTGGACCTTGCCGTTCGCCGAGGGCTGCGGCTGGGCGACGACGTTGGCGAAGACCTTCTTGTCGAGCTTCGGCGCGAGGTCGTCCGCGATCTTGGCGATGGACAGTGAGTCCTGGGCGTTCAGCTTCGAGCCGTCCGCCTTGTCGAACACGATGATCGCGCCCGGCTGGCTCGCGGTCGGGAACTCCTTCGACTCGATGTCGGCAGCGCGGATCGACTCGTAGTGCTTCGGCAGGAAGCTGGAGGAGTCGCTGGTGGACGTCAGCTTCGGCGCGAAGGAGATCACCATGACCGCCAGCACGACCCAGCCGCCGACGACGTACCAGGGAAAACGAGTTACGAAACGACCCAGGGCAGCAAACATGCTGCAAATCCTACGGGTCTGGACACGTGTCCAAATAACCCGCGGGGGGTGACCTTGGTCATGCGTTACCGAGCGGCCAGTGTCAGTGTCGCAAGTGCGACCTCGACGACCAGGAAGAAACCG
>JBJMIP010000376.1:0-3702 GCA_045806825.1 Marmoricola sp. | reverse complement strand
GGACAAGCCCGGACCCTCCTGACCGAAGAGGAAGCAGACCCGGCGCGGCAGGTCCATCGTCTCCAGGTGAGCAGATCCCGGCAGGTTGTCGATGCCGAGCAGTCGCACCGGCCCGCCGGGGTGCGCGTGCAGGTACGCCGCCAGGGCGTCGGCGTCCGCGTGGTGGCGGACGTGCTGGTAGCGGTCGGTGACCATCGCCCCGCGACGGTTCCAGCGCTTGTTGCCGACGATGTGCACCTCGGCGGCCAGGAACGCGTTGGCGCTGCGGACGATGGTGCCGATGTTGAAGTCGTGCTGCCAGTTCTCGATGGCGACGTGGAAGTCGTGCCGGCGGGTGTCGAGGTCGGCGACGATCGCGTCCACCGACCAGTAGCGGTAGCGGTCCACGACGTTGCGCCGGTCGCCCTCGGCCAACAGCTGCGCGTCGTACGGCGGCCCCTGGGGCAGCGGACCCTCCCACGGACCCACGCCGACTTCCTCCGGCCCGTGCGGCATCGGGTCGTACGGCGCCCGCTGGTCGGATTCGCTCACGCGGTCACCCTACGAGTCACCTGGACGTCAGGTGTCGTTCAGGCTGGTGCCGATACGCTCATCGGGTGATCCTCGACGTTCTTCAGATCTCCGGCCTGAGCTGGATGGACCCGAACGCGCTGCTGCGCGAGTTCGGGCAGTCGATGTTCTGGCTGAGCCTGCTGATCGTCTTCGTCGAGTGCGGTCTGTTCTTCCCGGTCCTGCCGGGCGACACCCTGCTCTTCGCCATGGGCATCTTCCTGGCCACCGACGAGATCAAGATCTTCCACGGTGGGCACCACATGGACCTGCCCGCCGCACTGGTGCTCTTCACCGTCGCGGCGTTCCTCGGCAACGTCTGCGGCTACGAGATCGGGCGGTTGATCGGCCCACCGCTGGCCCAGCGCGACGGCCGGATCCTGAAGAAGAAGTACTTCGACCAGACCCACGAGTTCTTCGAGAAGCACGGCAACAAGGCCCTGGTGATCGGCCGGTTCGTGCCGTTCGTGCGCACCTACATCACGGTCGTCGCCGGCATCACCCACATGGAGCGCCGCCGGTTCCTGACCTGGAGCGCGGTCGGTGCGGTGCTGTGGGTCGCCTCGGTCCTGCTGCTCGGGTTCTTCCTCGGCACCACGTTCCCGTGGCTGCGCACCCGGATCGACCTGGTCATCGTGGCGATCCTCGCCTTCTCGGCGATCCCGATCGGTCTCGAGTGGCTGCGGCACCGTCGCAAGCGCGGCGTGACGCCGGCCGCCAGTGCCGACCCGGCACCCTCAGACGTCGAGGTCTGAGATCCCGACCGCGTAGCGGTACTCGAGGCCCTCGGCCTCGACCTTCTCGCGCGCTCCGGTGTCGCGGTCGACGATCACCGCGACCCCGACCACGATCGCGCCGTGCTCACGCAGGACCTGGACGGCTTCGAGGACCGAGCCGCCCGTCGTGGAGGTGTCCTCGACGGCGAGCACCCGACGGCCCTCGACCGGCGGGCCCTCGATCTGCTTCTGCAGGCCGTGCGCCTTCTGCGCCTTGCGGACCACGAACGCGTCCAGGGTCCTGCCGGCTGCCGCGGCCTGGTGCATCATCGCGACCGCGATCGGGTCGGCACCGAGGGTGAGTCCGCCGACGGCGTCGAAGTCCCAGTCAGCGGTGAGCTCGAGCATGGTGCGGCCGATGACCGGCGCTGCCACCGCGTCCAGGGTCACCCGACGCATGTCGACGTAGTAGTCGGCCTCGCGGCCCGACGCCAGCGTCACCTTCCCCCGGACGACTGCCTTGCTGTTGACCTGGTCGAGGAGGACTTCACGATCCGACATGGCCCGAAGGCTAGTCGACCGGGTTGGCGATGGTCTTCTTGCGTACGTGGTCCAGGTGGCCGAACGCGATCATCCGGTTGTCGGTGTGGAAGATCTCCGAGCAGGTGGTCAACGTGATCAGCCGCTGGCCGCTGACCTGCTTGGGCTCGACACCACCCGGCTTGGGGTTGTGCGGGATCGGGTCCAGCACCCAGGTACCGGTGAACGAGATGATCAGGTTGTTCGGGTTGGTGTCGAGCCGGTAGTAGTACGTGAACTTCTTCGTCTCCACGATGACCAGGTCGCCGGGACGCAGGTCCGGCATGTGCCGGAGCGGTTCACCGTGGGTGACCCGGTGCCCGGCGAGCGCGTAGTTGCCGACCTGGCCGGGCCCTGCGGTGTCGGTGAAGTGACCGAAGGCGCCCTTGTCCAGGACGGTCGCCTTGTCGGTGCCCTCGAGCACCGGTACGACGTAGTTCTTGCCGAACTTGGGGATCCGGATCAGCGCGTCCGCCTTGCCCTCGGGGCAGTACCGGTCGCAGCCCTCGCCGGCGGCCCAGTCCTCCTGCAGCTGCGAGGTGAGCTCCTTCTGGTGCTTCTTCGCGACCCAGTTGGTGCCCCACAGCTGCCAGGCGACGTAGGCGAGCAGACCGAGCCCGGCCAGGATCAGGCCCACCCCGAACCAGAACGCGATCCGTCGACCGGCGCTGCGCTTCGCCTTGGGCTGCTTCGCCGGCCGCCCGTCCGCCCCCGGCTGCTCGACGTTCTCGTCGGCCCCGGCCCCCGCCTCATCGCTCACGCCGATCATTGTGAACTACTACTGTCTGCTCATGGGCCGCAATGCCAGGCGTTTGGACGGAATCGGCTCCACGATCTTCGCGGAGATGTCCGCCCTCGCCGTGCGCACCGGCTCGGTCAACCTTGGCCAGGGGTTCCCCGACGAGGACGGACCGGAGGCGGTCCTCGAGGCCGCGGTGGCCGCCCTGCGCGGCGGCCGGAACCAGTACCCGCCCGGGCACGGCACCCCTGAGCTCCTCGACGCGGTCATCGCCCACCAGCAGCGGCACTACGGCCTGGCCCTGGACCGGAGCCAGGTGGTCGCCACCACGGGTGCCACCGAGGCGATCGCCGGGGCCCTGCTCGGTCTGGTGAACCCGGGCGACGAGGTCGTCGTGCTGGAGCCGTACTACGACTCCTACGTGGCGATGATCCAGATCGCCGGCGGCGTCCGCCGGCCGGTGACCCTGCGCGCCCCGGACTTCCGGCTGGACCTGGACGAGATGGCTGCCGCGATCACCCCGCGCACCCGGCTGATCCTGCTGAACACCCCGCACAACCCGACCGGCACCGTGCTGACCCGTGCCGAGCTGGAGGGCGTGGCCGCGCTGGCGATCGAGCACGACCTGGTCGTGGTCACCGACGAGGTCTACGAGCACCTGACCTACGGCGTCCCGCACGTCCCGATGGCGACGCTGCCGGGCATGTTCGAGCGCACCGTGACCCTCTCCAGCATCGGCAAGAGCTTCTCGGTCACCGGCTGGAAGATCGGCTGGGCCAGCGGTCCGGCGGAGCTGGTGGCGGCGGTGGAGGGTGCGAAGAACTGGCTCACCTACGTCTCCGGCGGCCCGCTGCAGCCGGCTGCCGCGGTCGCGCTGAACGAGCACGACAGCTTCCACCAGCAGCTCGCCACCGACCTGCGCGGCAAGCGCGACCAGCTCTGCGACGGGCTGGAGGCGCTCGGGATGACGACGTACCGCCCCGACGGCACCTACTTCGCGACGACGGACGTGTCGGCGTACGGGCACGCCGACGGCCGTTCGTTCTGCCTGGCCCTGCCCGAGCTGGCCGGGGTCGTGGCGATCCCGTCGCAGGTCTTCTACGACGACCAGGACGCCGG
>JBJMIP010000375.1:0-3300 GCA_045806825.1 Marmoricola sp. | reverse complement strand
CGACCCAGAGCTCCCGGGCGTGGTCGAGAAGAGCGTCGACGTCGACGAGCTGGGGACGTGCCATGACGAGCTACCTCTTCCGCCGGGTGCGGCCGGGCGAGTACCCGGCGACTCTACGGTCCCCTCCTACCCGACCAGGCCTGGGGCAAGCGCGTGCTGGCCGCGAGGTTTGCGTGTGACGCGTCCCACGGCACTCCCGATTGGCGCCGTACCGAGCCGCGGTGTTTACTAGTTAGGTAAGGCTTACCTCTTAGATCCGGAGCAATCTCGTGTTCGCGAACTACCTGATCGGTCTGCGGGAGGGACTCGAAGCGTCCCTGGTCGTGGTCATCCTGATCGCGTACCTGGTGAAGAGCGACCGCACGAACCTCCTCCCCCGGATCTGGGCAGGCATCGCCGTCGCGATCGGCGTCTCGCTCGCGTTCGGCGCGCTGCTCACCTGGGGCCCCAACCGTCTGACGTTCAAGGCCCAGGAGGCGCTCGGCGGATCTCTTTCGATCATCGCGGTCGGCTTCGTGACCTGGATGGTCTTCTGGATGGCCGCCCACGCCCGCGGGCTCTCGGGCGAGCTCCGCGGCAAGATCGACGCCGCAGCCGACGCGAGCTGGATCAGCCTCGTGGTCATGGCCGCCCTCGCCGTCGGACGCGAGGGCCTGGAGACTGCCCTCTTCCTGTGGGCCGCGACCGACGCCACCAGTGGAAACGGCTCCACCACCGAGCCGTTGATCGGCGCTCTCCTCGGCCTCCTGACCGCCGTCGCGATGGGCTACGCGTTCTACCAGGGCGTGCTGAAGATCAACCTCTCCCGATTCTTCACCTGGACCGGCGCGGTCCTGATCGTGATCGCCGCCGGCGTCCTGGCGTACGGGGTCCACGACCTGCAGGAGGCCGCGATCGTCCCCGGCCTGCGCAACGTGGCTTTCGACATCAGCTCGACGATCGACCCGAACGCCTGGTTCGGCACCCTGCTCAAGGGCACCGTCAACTTCCAGCCCGACCCGACCTGGCTCCAGGTCGCCGCGTGGCTGCTCTACCTGATCCCGACGATGACCGTCTTCCTGCTGCGAGCACGCAGCAGGTCCAACCCGCCGGCAACGTCGCCGGCGCCCACGGCCACGCCCGTGGCGCACTGATCTCCGACCCCTTCCGAGAGGCACCCCTGTGAAGCTCCTGTCCCTGACCGCTGCCTGCGCCGTGCTCGTCGTGCCGCTGAGCGCGTGCGGCCTGCTCGAGTCCAACAAGTCCACCAAGGCGAGCACCGGCGCGATCACGGTGACCTCCACCGACGCGAAGTGCGAGGTCTCCGCCGACAAGGCCGAGTCCGGGACGCTCTCGTTCAAGGTCAAGAATGCCGGCTCGAAGGTCACCGAGTTCTACCTGCTCGGCGAGGACGGGCTCCGGATCGTCGGCGAGGTCGAGAACATCGGCCCGGGCCTGACCCGCGACCTGGTGCTGACCGCGCAGCCGGGCAAGTACTTCACCTCGTGCAAGCCCGGGATGATCGGCAAGGGCATCCGTGCGGCCTTCACCGTTGCCGACTCCGGCAAGGACACCTCGATCAAGGGCGTCGACCAGACCACGATCGACCAAGCACTGACCCAGTACGCCGCGTACGTGAAGGACCAGGCCGGCCAGCTGGTCGTCGACACCCGGGCCTTCGTCGACGCCTACGAAGCCGGCGACGACGCGAAGGCGCGCACCCTGTTCCCCCAGGCGCGCACCCACTGGGAGGGCATCGAGACGGTGGCCGAGTCGTTCGGCGACCTCGACCCGAGGACCGACCTGCGCGAGGCCGACCTCGAGCCCGGGCAGAGGTGGACCGGCTGGCACGCCATCGAGAAGGACCTGTGGCCGCCGGCCTCCGGGTACACCGCGTTCAGCCCGGCGCAGCGTGCGGCGTACGCCGACGACCTGATGAAGAACATCACCAGCCTGAACTCCCGGGTGCAGACGCTGAAGTACACCGTCGACCAGATCGCCAACGGCGCCAAGGGCCTGCTGGACGAGGTCGCCACCGGCAAGATCACCGGCGAGGAGGACATCTGGTCGCACACCGACCTGTGGGACTTCCAGGCCAACGTCGACGGCGCGAAGGTCGGCTACGAGACGCTGAAGCCGTTGCTCGACGTCAAGGACAAGGCGCTCTCCGAGCAGCTCGAGACGCGGTTCGACGCGCTCCAGAAGCTGCTCGACCAGTACCGGAAGGGCGACGGCTTCGTCTCCTACGACACCGTCGGCGACGCGCAGCGCAAGCAGCTCTCGGACGCGGTGAACGCGCTCTCCGAGCCGCTCTCCAAGATGGCTGGAGCCCTCACGCTGTGACCGGGAATCAGCCCGAAGAGCAGGCCGGCCGCGCGCAGGGCGGCGTCTCGCGTCGCCGACTCCTCGGAGTCGCCGGCGCGGGCGCGCTCGCCGGCGGTGCCGCGATCGCCGGCTTCCAGGTCGGCCGTGGTGACGACGACCAGCCGGAGCGGGCGACCGCGCTCGCCTACGACTTCCACGGCGAGCACCAGGCCGGCATCGTCACCCCGAGCCAGGACCGGCTGCACTTCGCGTCCTTCGACGTCACCAGTGACTCGCGCGACGACCTGATCGCCCTGCTGCAAGCCTGGACCGACGCCGCCGTCGCGATGACCGGCGGCAAGAGCGTCGGTTCGGGCCAGGTCTCCAGCTACGACTCCCCGCCGTTGGACACCGGCGAGGCGCTCGGCCTCCCGGCGTCCGGCCTCACGCTGACGTTCGGTTTCGGCCCGACCCTTTTCGAGAAGGACGGCAAGGACCGGTTCGGTTTGAAGGACCGCCGGCCCCGGGCCCTCGAGCGGCTGCCGCACTTCCCCGCCGACAACCTCGACCCGGACCGCAGCGACGGCGACCTCTGCGTCCAGGCCTGTGCGAACGACCCGCAGGTCGCCGTGCACGCGATCCGCAACCTCGCGCGGATCGGCTTCGGCACCGTCGCGATGCGCTGGAACCAGCTCGGCTTCGGCCGGACCTCGTCGACCTCGACGAAGCAGCAGACCCCGCGCAACCTGATGGGCTTCAAGGACGGCACTGCGAACCTCAAGGCCGAGGACACCGACGAGGTCGAGAAGTTCGTCTGGGTCGACCCGGCCGACGACAAGGGCGCTGCCTGGCTCGCGGGCGGCTCTTACCTGGTCGCCCGCCGGATCCAGATGCGCATCGAGAGCTGGGACCGGGACTCCCTCGGCGACCAGCAGGACGTGATCGGCCGGGCCAAGTACTCCGGGGCGCCGCTGACCGGCCGGGACGAGTTCGACCCGCCGAACTTCGCGGCGAAGG
>JBJMIP010000374.1:0-14494 GCA_045806825.1 Marmoricola sp. | reverse complement strand
GCCAGCTGGGCGCCGAGCTCGTGGAAAGCCGCGAAGCCCGGGATGAACGAGTCGACGAGGTCGAACTGGGCCTGAGCCTCCGCGATGCGTGGGTCGGTGCCGTAGGTCGCGGTCCGCGGAGCGGGCACCGGGCGCTCGACCTCCCAGCTCAGCGGCGCCCGGTTCGCGGGATCCTGGGCCATCAGGTCGAGCAGGATCGTGGTGCCCGTCCGCGGCTGGCCGACGATGATGATCGGCCGCTCGACCTTCTGCTCGGCGACCGCCGGGTGCTCCTTGCGCCAGGCCTCGATCCGCAACCGGGTCGCCAGGTCGTTGACCACGCCGTCCTCGGCCACCCCGACGCCGATCTCGTTGAGCCGGGCCGGACCGGCCAGGTCCTCGAGGAAGAGGTCGAGCCCCTCCTGCCAGCTGTCCGCGGTTTCATGGGAGCCGAAGTCGTCGCTCCCGGCCGCGTCGATGGCGGCGGCGACCAGGCGGTCACGACGCTGGGCAGTGGTCTCGGTCATGGTTCCTCCGGGTCTGGTGGCGGTCAGGTGAGGTCGATCGAAGCGAGGTGCTGCTGGGTCAGTGCGGGCAGGTCCCCGTCGCCGCCGTCGGCGACCCAGATGTCGCAGGCGAGACGGGCGGCGGCCATCGTCAGCGCGCCGAGCATCCGGGGCCGTGGATCGTCCTGGCGGAGGTCGGCGAAACGGGGCGCGACCGCCCCGGCGATGGCGACCTCCCAGTCGACGTACAGGTGCAGCGTCCAGGCGAACATCGCCGGCGATGACCGGCTGAGCATCGCCTGCTCGTAGAACATCGCGCGGTGCTCGTCGAAGCCGCGACCGAGCTCGGCGTACGCCGCCCGCACCGCGTCCGCAGGCCCGAGCGCCGGGTCGACCTCGCGCAGCACGCCGGCCAGGACGTAGGCGCCCGCGCCGGAGAGACCGTGCGCGACGGCGAGCTCCTTGGAGTCGAAGTAACGGAAGAAGGTGGCCCGGCCGACCTGCGCCTCGGCCGCGATCTCGTCAACGGTGGTCGCCGCGATGCCCTGCTCGGCGGCCAGGCTCGCGGCGACGTCGGCGATCCGGGCGCGGGTCGCACCCTTCTTCAGCTCGCGAGCACCCTGGACAGTCATGGTCCGTCGAATGATACTTAGTCTCACTTTCTTGTCCAGGGTTTCGCCGAACACCACCACCGAGGAGAACGATGCGCGCGCTTCAGGTCAACCGGCACGGTGAGCCGATCGACGTGCTCTCGGTGAACGACGTCGAGGCGCCGGAGGCGGGGCCGGGCGAGGTGCTGGTCAAGGTCGCCGCGGCCGCACTGAACTTCAACGACATCCTGCGCTGCCAGGGCGGTCTGGTCTCCGTCCCGAAGCAGCCGCCGTTCACGCTCGGCATGGACGTCTGCGGCACGGTCGAGGCTGCCGGCGAGGGCGCCGAGCAGTGGGTCGGGCAGCGGGTGGTCGCGGTCTCCAAGGACGCGTTCGGCGGGATCGCCGAGTACACGACGGCACCGGCCTCGGGCGTCTTCGCCGCCCCGCCGTCCCTGGACGACGAGACCGCCGCAGCCTTCCTGCTGCCGTTCCACACCACCTACCTGGCGTTGCACGTGCGGGCCGGCCTGAAGTCCGGCGAGACGCTAGTGGTGCACTCGGGCGCCAGCGGGCTCGGCACCGCGGCGATCCAGCTCGGCGTCGCCGCCGGCGCCCGCGTGATCGCGACCGTGAGCTCGCAGGAGAAGGCCGAGCTGTGCCGTGAGCTCGGTGCCGACCTCGTCATCGACCACACCGCCGAGGACTTCGCCGAGGCCGTGCTCCAGGCAACGGGCGATGTCGGGGCGGACGTCGTCTGCGACCTGGCCGGCGGCGAGTTCGTCGGGAAGTCGTGGACGTGCATCGCCCGCGAGGGCCGCTACCTGCCGGTCGGGTTCACCGACGACGACCAGAACGGGATGACCGGCCGGCCGCTCCGGATGGCGAGCATCGGCAACTTCTCGATCGTCGGCATCCTGGGAGCGTGGGTCGACCAGGTCGATCCCGGGATGCGCCGGTTCGGGTTCAACCCGTTCACCCGCGACGAGGGCGACCGCGTCCACTCCGCGCTGACCGAGCTGGTCGAGTCCGGCACCGTCCGCCCGCACGTGGGCCGGGTCGTCGGGATCGACGACGCCGCGGCCGCCCTGGCCGACCACCAGGCAAGGCGGTCGGTCGGGCGAACCGTGGTCCGCATCCACGGTGCTTGAGGAGCGCAGGAACCGCCACGGTGGTTGAGGTGCGCAGAGCCGCCACGCTGGTTGAGGTGCTCCGCAGCGAGGAACGAGCGCAGGAGCCGCCACGGTGGTTGAGGTGCTCCGGAGCGAGGAACGAGCGCAGGAGCCTCGAAACCCGCTGACGCGAGCGCGAGCTACCCCAAGGTGAGCGTTCCGTCGGCGGTGATGTGCGCCGTACCGGCCAGGATGTCGGCACCCCCGTCGAGCGTGCCCTGGCCGCTCGCGCCTGCGTAGCGCCCGGTGCCGCTGGTGACCGTGTAGACGCCGGTGCCGTGGAAGGTGCCGACCCCGGTCGGGCAACCGACGTCCTGGCTGGTCAGCGTCAGGGTGCCGTCGGGGGCAGCGATGGTGACGACGTTGGTGTTCGCCAGACCGGCCAGGCAGGACAGCGAGACGCCGTTCACGGTCGCGACCGCGTGCGCAGTGGTCGCGCCCAGCGGGTCGGCAGGTCCGGACAGGTCGAACACGAACTGGTTCGGGAGGACGACCTTCACCGCGCCGGTCCAGACGGCGTGGAAGTGGGTCGTGGTACTCGCCGAGGCCGCGGAGGCTTGGCCGACGAGGCCGGCTCCGACCAGGGCCAGGGCTGCGAGGGAGGTGGTCACGGTGCGCAGGGTGATCTTCATGCCTCCATTACCCAGCAGGGGCCAGGGCCCTGGCATGGGGCGAACTCCCCATCTCTGAGGACCGAGGTGGTCTAGAACCCCTGGGCGACCTCTCCCCGTCGGTCGGTCGTCGGTCCTAATCTCGGTTCGGGGACCTGCACCGCACCACGTCCGCTTTCCGTCCGTACACGGAGGACCGTCTGATGGTTGCTTCTGCACTGAGCGTCGTGAAGACGAAGACAATCGCGAAACGACGGTTCAAGGCCTCAGCCTGGACCGCCGCCCACCTGCAGCACACGCTCGACGTTCTCGCCGAGAAACATCCCGGAGCGTCGTTGCACATCATGCAGACGAGCTTCCACACGGGTTTTGAACCGTCCAAGGGGACCCACGACTTCGACGGCGTCTTCGACGTCAGGATCGACGGACTCACCTGGGCCCAGGCCCAGCGTTTCCTGCGGAGCCAGGGCTGGGCGGCCTGGCACCGCGTGCCCCCGGCGTTCGACCACCACATCCACATGGCCACGATCCCGCCCGGGCTCTCAGGTCGACCGACCCCGAAAGAGGTGGGCGCCGCCTACAAGAAGCTCGGCATCAAGGTCGGCAAGTTCATCGACGGCGGGATCACCACCCACGGGAAGGTCGTCGGCAGCAGCCAGATCGTCGACTACTTCGCGCACGCTTTCGGCCTGTCCGGCCAGCACACCCCTGACAGCGACAAGTCCTGGTTCCCCAAGGACATCGCCAAGACCATCTACCAACCGGAGGACGACGACATGACCAAGGAAGAGATGCTCGCGGTACTGCGCAGCAAGGAGGGCCAGGAGGCGATCGCGAAGGCCGTCGTGCAGAGCAAGATCCACGGCCAGGCCGACAAGCCGAACGGCCGGATGGTCGGGGCCAGCATCACCGGGATCTACAACCTGCTGCTGCGGATCGCGAAGAAGATCGGCGCTTAGTCCGGCACGTCCGAGACGCGGTAGGTCCACTGCGGCGCACGCCGCTCCCGCCAGGCCGCCGGCCCCTCGGTCGCGTCCGGGTGAGCCATCAGCAGCCGGTGGGCCGCGGTCTCGCGCTCCTCGGTCTCGGCGCGCGGCAGGTCGGCCCAGAGGATCCGCTTGCTCAGGGCCAACGAGGCCGGGCTGACGTTGACCGCCACGTCCTTGGCCACCTCCAAGGCGGCGCCGAGCACTTCCTCTGCCGGCAGCACCCGGGACGCGATCCCCCAGCCCAGCGCCTCGGCCGCGCTGAAGGACCTCCCGGTCAGCAGCACCTCGGCGGCGACCGCCGCACCGGCCAGGCGCGGCAACGTGTAGTGGCTCCCGGCGTCGCCGAGCACGCCACGGCGCACCTGCGGCACCGCGAGCTTGGCCGCTTCCGCGATGAAGCGCAGGTCGCACTGCAGCGCCAGGGTCAGGCCGATCCCGATCGCGTGCCCGTTGACTGCAGCGATGACCAGCGTCGAGAGCTCCGCCGGCGCCGGTCGGACCGGCGAGGCCGAGAAGGAGTCGCGTTCCTCGAAGGCACCCGAGCCGGCGGCGAGATCGGCCCCGGCGCAGAACGCGCGTCCTGCGCCGGTCAGCACGACCACGCGCACGTCTTCGTCGCCGTCCAGCCGGGCCAACGTCGCGCCCAGCTCGCCGGCCGTTGCCGAGGAGAACAGGTTCAGGTCGTCATCGCCGTCCAGCGTCACCACGGCGACGCCGTCCTCGACCCTCGTGCGCACCCGGGTGACCATGGCTGAGTCTCCCAGAACGACGCCGGCGAGGACCTGGGAGGATCCCGCCATGGGTGAGACGTTCGAGTGCGAGATCCAGGCCCGCTTCCGCGACATCAACGTGGGTGGGCACGTCGACAACGTCGAGGCCGTCCGGGTGATCGACGAGGCACGCATCCAGTTCTTCATGTTCGCGCCCGTCCACGGCGACGGTGCCCAGGGCCTGCTCCGCCACAAGCCGGCCGGCATCGTCGACCTGATGGGTGCGCAGCGGGTCGACTACCACTCCGAGATGCGGTTCGTGCCGTACTCCCCCTTCCTGGTCCGGATCTGGGTCTGCCACATCGGGAGGACGTCCTTCACGGTGGCCACCGAGATGCGGACCGCGGCCGACCACCCGCCAGCCCTGGTCGCCGAGTCGACTTTCGTCTTCTGGGACCGCTCGAGCGCCGCCGCGTGGCCGATGAACGACCGGGTCCGGGCCGATCTCGAACTCTTCAGCGGGCCCGGGGTCGACCTCCGCGGACGCTGAGCCCGGCCGCTCCACCGAATCGTTACCTGCAACCCACCCATTTGGACTAGTGACAAAAGTCCCTAAATGGGACAAGAGTGTGGAATTACGCAAACAACGCTCTTGGGAGGGAGTGCGATGTACGCGAAATTCCTGGTGCGCCGTGCGCGGGTACTCGTCGGAGTTCTCACCGCTGCAGTTCTCACCTCGTTCTTCACCGTAGGCACCACGGCTCCGGCCCACGCCGACCTGCTGCCCTACGTCCCCTGGTCGTCCTACCTGCCCGGTTGGACCGACCAGTACGTCCCGTCCAGCGACAACGACTGTGTCGCCGGCCGACCGAACTGCCTCAAAGGCACGCTCAAGGAGCAGAGCCGGATCGCCGACGACACCGCGAGCAGCTGCAGCCACAACGCGGTCTTCGCCCGGGCCTACGTCCGGATGACCCAGCTCTACGGCTACACCCGCGACATCCCGGGCTACTACCAGGACGTCCCGTACTTCAACCACGTCGACGCCGTCTTCGCCCGGTACTACACCGACGCCTACTACAACTGGCAGGGCGGCAACCGCTCGACGGTTCCGCAGGCCTGGTTGACCGCGTTCGACGCTGCCAAGAACAAGAAAGTCAGCGGGACCGGGGACCTGCTCCTCGGCATGAACGCGCACATCAACCGGGACCTGCCCTACGTGATGGCAGCGGTCGGCCTGGTCGCCCCCGACGGCTCGAGCCGCAAGCCGGACTACGACGCGGTGGAGGCCTGGCTGTACGACGCCACGGCCCCGCTCATCGCCGAGTTCGCGCAGCGCTTCGACCCGGCGATGGACGACACCCAGGACCCGTTCGGGATCGGCAACTGGGCGCTGTTCCAGATGGTCTCGGGGTGGCGCGAGCAGGCCTGGCGCAACGCCGAGGCGCTCGTCAACGCACCGAACGCCGCGGCCCGGGCACTGGTCTCAGCCAACATCGAGGCCGACGCCAACACCGCAGCCCAGGCGATCCTGACCAGCCAGTCCTACCTGCCCCTCATCCAGTCCAGCGCCTCCAGGGACGCGTACTGCGCCGCTCACAAGGGCGATGCTCCGCCGGTTGCGTATGCATTCGGCCCCGCATCGGCCTGGGGCTACGCATACTGATCCTGGAGGGGATGTGAGATGTCCGAGGCACCGATGTTGAGGCGCGTGGTCGGCCCCGTTCCGGCCAGCGACGAGGTCGAGCCGCGGGTGCTGTCTGCCTCCGGCGTCGACCTGCGCGTCTCGATGGTGCTGGAGGTTCTCGGCGGGCGGACCGTCGAGAGCGTCGCGCAGGAGTGGGACATCGAGGCCCAGCTGGTGCACCGCTGGGTGCGGGACTTCCTGGTCGCCGGCACGGCAGCGGTCACCAACCGGCCCGACACCGAGGACGCACGTCAGCGGGACCGGTTCCTGGCAGCGTTCGCCCACGAGCTCCGCTCACCGGTGACGGTCGCCAAGGGCTGGGCGATGGAGCTCTCCGAAGAAGGCGTTCCTCCCGAGGAGGTAGCCGTCGCGGTCACCGCGCTCAACGACGCCCTGACCCGCCTCTCGGAGAACCTCTACGACACCGAGCTCGCTGCGAGCGTGTCGCTCGGTCGGGTGCGGGTGAAGCTCGAGCTGGTCAACCTGCCGGCGATCTGCCGGGCTCTGCCCGGGCGTCCTGCGCTGTCGAGCGGCGAGGACCTGGACGTGTACGCCGACCCGCTGCTGCTCGGCCGGATCCTGCGTGATCTCTGGGTGACCTCGCACCGGGACCCGGCTCCGGAGTCGGTGACCATCGAGGCCTCCGAGGTCGGCGGCTGGACGGAGATCCGGGTGGTCCGCGAGGGCGAGCCGATCAGCCCGATGATCCTCAAGGCGCTCTTCGACCCGTTCGGCTCGAACGACGACACCACCGGCGTGACGATGGGCCTGTACCTGGCGCGCGCCCTGACCGTGGCCCACGGCGGCGTGCTCGGCGCCGAGGGCGACGAGACGACCACAGTTCTGTACACGCGAGTTCCGCGTGAACCAGCGGCCGCACCCGGAGCCGACCGGCCCCGGGGCGACCAGTGACAAGGAGGGAAACCATGAAGTTCAGTCTTGCGTGCGGCGACGCCGTTCCGGGCTGCTCGGCCCGCTTCGAGGAGGACAGCCGGGAGCGCATCCTGGAGCTCGTCACCGTGCATGCGATGGAGGACCACGGCGTTCCCGAGGTCGGACCGGAGATGCTCGAGGCGATCGGCAAGAACATCGTCGCCAGCTGACTCACCAGCTGAGTACTGAAAACCAGGAGGCCGCCCCGCTGGGGGCGGCCTTCGGTGTTCGGGGCGACTACCCGGTCCCGCGCACCGAGACCATCAGGTCGATCCGACCGTGCTGGACGACCGTTCCGTGCTGGTTCAGCAACGTGAGCTCCCGCTCGAGGATGCCGGCGTCTCCCTTGCTCGTCCGCCGGGCGCCGACGATCTCCAACCGCAGCTGCACGGTGTCACCGATCAGCACCGGGGCCACGAACTGCCACCTCTCGATGCCGAGCAGCGCGATCGAGCAGGACTCGAAGATGCCGAGGCGCGAAGCCAGCCCCATCGCCACCGAGAGCCCGAGCACCCCGTGGGCGATCCGCGCACCGAAGCGCGACTCGGCTTGTCCCACGGCGTCGGTGTGGACGGGGTTGGTGTCCCAGCTCCAGCCGGCGAACGTGGCGACGTCCGACTCGGTGATCGTGCGGCGCTGGGACTCGAAGACCTGGCCGACCTCGAAGTCCTCGAACGCCCACTGCTGCGAAACCGTCATGCCGGGACGATAGCGAGGCTCGACGCCTACTGGCCGACCTTCTCCTTCAACGCCTCCTCGACGGCTGCCGAGACCTTGGCGTCGACCTTCGCCTTGCTGAACCCGCGCCAGCGCCGGACCCCGAGGAGCACCAACCAGACCAGGGCGACGAGCGCGGCCAGGAAACCGACCAGGATCACGAACGACCAGGCTGAGACGACGCTGCGGCCGGACGCCGTCACGGGGTCGAGCGTCGTGGTGGACCCGGCCGCGTCGGTGACCACCGGGGTGACCCGGACCTTCGCGGTGACCCAGAGCATCGCCCGGACGTCGTCCACGGCCACCGTCGCCTTCCAGGACTCCCCGGGCAGCAGGTTCGGCAGCCGGGCGAGGTCGACGGTCTTCGAGGACAGCCCGAGGCCGCCCGCGATCGTCGCCTTCTGCAGGCCCCCGAGGACGGTGTTGCCGGTGTTGTGCACGGTGTAGCTCAAGGTCGCGTGGCCGGTGCCCAACGGGTTGCTGCCGTCGAAGTCGAGCTTCAGGTTCTCGACCGCGAGCGTCGACCTGACCTCGCCGCTCACCCGGGTCTCGATGCGCAGACCGACCCGCCGGTGGATGACGGTGCCCGATCCGGACGGGTCCTTCTGGTCGAGGACCGAGACGATGCCCCCCAGGTGGTCCCCCGGCGTCGCGTTCTCGGGAACGGTCATCGTGAACGGGACCTGCACCTGCTTGCCGGCCGGGATGCTCACGCGAGCGACCGCCGGCTTCACCCAGGCACCGATGCCCTTCGACTTCTTCTCGGGGGTGAGGATGTCGAACCCGCCCGAGCCGGTCGTGAACCCGTCCGCGGCGTACAGCTTCAGCGTGATCGCTCGCGGGCCGGTGTTGTTGATGTCGATGCCGTCGGTGAGCTGCTCCCCCGGCTTGACGGTGTACGCGAAGCTCGGCCGGCCGGAGCCGTACTTGCTCAGCGCCGTACGCACGGTCCAGGAGATCTTTGAGTCTGGCGAGCCCGCGGCGTGAGCGGGAACGGTGCCGAGTCCGAGGCCGGCGAGGACGAGCGCGGTGAGCGCCACGAGGAAGCGGTTGAACGGGGACACGGTGACAACTTTCATCCAGGGGCGGACGGACGGGTGGGGACAGCGCCGCCGGCGCTGCCCCCACCCGAACCGGGTCGAGCGGTACTGCGGGGTTACATCAGGGTGTAGGTGATCTCGCCCCAGAAGTTGTGTGCTGCGTCAGCGCTGACGGACACAGGGAACTTCAGGTTGAGGTTCGCGCCCACCTGGGCCGTACCCGGGGCGTGACCGTTGGCGGCCGAGGCCAGCGTTCGCGAGGTGGCCAGGCCGCTCCCGCTGCTGTACCCGTTGGCCACCGTGGCACCGGCGTTGGCGCCACCACCGGCGACGAGGATCGACGGGATGAACCCGACGTACTTGCCGAGGAGCGTGGCGTTGCCGTCCTTGAAGTCGGACACCTGCGCGCTCAACGACCAGGACGTGTCCCCGAAGGTCCGGGAGTCGGTCACCGAGAGCGGGTCGATCGCCCCGCTCGCGGTGAAGTAGTTCCCGTGGCGGGCAGCCGTCCCGAGGTTGATCAGGTGGTTGCCCCCGTTGATGAACCAGCCGAGCTCACCCGGGTTCGACGGCGGGACGTCGAGGGCGATCAGCTGACCGTCGCCCTGGGTGCCGTCCCACTTGGTGATGTTGACCGAGTCCTGCGCGGTACCGACCGGCGCCACACCCGTGGTCGTCGAGTACTTGTCGGCCGTGGCGTTGGTCGGCTGCGTCGGGGCGCCGCTGGCGGGCTGGTTCCGGTCGAAGGTGCCGTTGCCGTTGGTGTCCGCGAGCGTCGTCGTGGTCTGCGTCGTGCCGCAGTAGCTGCCGACGTGCTGGGTGGTGAACTTGTTCGGGTAGTCGCAGACACCCGCGACGACGTTCGACACCGACAGCTTGTCGGCGGTGACGGCGACCTTCAGGTAGGTGCGGACGTTGTCCTGGTTCTCGACCGAGTTCGCCCAGTGCAACGTGTGCGAACCGCCCGGCGACGGTGCGTTCGGCATCGTCGCAGCCGGGTACTTGCCGTTGTGCGTGGCGTCGCTCGAGCCAGCGATCGGCTCGGTCAGCGGGTAGTACTTCGAGCCCGAGGCCGAGTTGGTGGTCACGTAGATGACACCGCCCGGACCCTCGAGGACGTTGTTCGCACCCTGCGCCTCGGCAGCGTTCTGCCGGTCGGCACCCGTTCCCTTGTTCTGCAGGACGTACGAGCGCGAGTACGAGTGGTCGTGACCCTGCAGCACCAGGTTGATGCCGAGCTCGGAGAACGCCTGCGTGTACGGCTGCCGGCGCGCAGCGGCGTCGGAGTCGTTGGCGTGCGCGGCCGGCGAGTACAAGGCGTGGTGGTAGGACACGACCCGCCACTTGGCGCCCGGGTTGGCCTTGACCGCCTTGGTCACGAACGCCATGTGCGCCGGGTCCTTCACCGACGACTGGGCGTTGGAATTGATGACCACGAACAGCACACCCTTGTAGACGTACCAGTAGTCACCGCCGGCGGTCGTCTGCAGGTCGGAGGTCGTGGTGTCGTTGTTCGGCATCGAGAAGTGGTACTTGTAGCCGAGGTCAGAGGAGTCGTGGTTTCCGATCGCCGCGGCGTACGGGAGCGTGCGGAGCTGGTCCGGGGTGAACCAGGCGTCCCACTGCGACTCGACGTTGGCCGTCTCGATCTGGTCACCGGTCGAGGTGAGGAGCTCCAGCGGCAGGGCGTCGTCCGAGGCGTCGGCCTGGAGGACGTTCAGGGTGTCCGCCCAGCCGGCGGCGTCCTCCTTGAGGTCGGCCGAGGTCGACTGGGAGTTGTTGTTCGAGTCGGCGCCGAGCTGCGGGTCACCGAAGGCGGCGAACTCGAACCCGCTGCCCAGACCGAAGGCACCGGTCTTGAACGTGTACGTCGACGAGGTGCTGCCGTCCGAGGCGAGCACCTGGTACGTGTACGCCGTGTTGGCCTCGAGGGTGTCCAGCAGCGCGCTGCCCCGGTACGGCGAGCGGGCGACGTCGCCGCCCGACGTGCCGGTGGTCGGGGTGACCGAGGCGGTGTAGCTCATCACGTCGTCGTCGAAGGCGCCGGCGTTGAGGTCGGCCGTCTTCTCCAGCTGGATCGTGGAGTCAGTTCCCGCACTGGCGTACCAGGTGACGTAACGCTGGGTCTCGTTCGAACCCACGCCGAGAACGATGTCCTTCATGGTGACCGAACCGGCGGCCTGGGCCGCGGGTGCGAGAGCGCCGGTGGCGAGGATGCCGGCACCGAGGGCAAGGGCCCCCACGCTGGCAACCGCTCGGCGGCGTACGGACCCCGGGGTCCGCGACGAACTGAGCTTCATCTGTGATCCTTTGCGATTTCTCAGGGAGGAACGGGCGATGCCAACCTTTCGGCCCCCGGTGAAATCGGAATGAACACCGGCAGACGGTTCGGGACGCCCCACGCGTACTTCTGGCAGCCGTGGCTTGAACACCTCGCGCAAGCGGTTTGAATGGGCGCCGTGCCCGCCTCGATCAGCCGCCGTACCGCCCTCGCGACCGTCGTCGCGGTCCTCGCCGCATCCGCCTTCGTGCTGGTCCTGGGCACGCGCACGGACGCCGGTGACTGGAGCTCTCCGCACCAGGCACCGCACGCCGTAGGCCGCCTCGACCCGGGCTTCCACGCGCCGGCCGTCGACAGCTTCTACAGCAGCCAGGTGATCAACCCGGCCCCGGAGACGTGGACCAAGGTCCGGCCGTCGGCCACCTACCGCGTCCTGGTCCTGGCAGCCGGCAAGGACGCCCGCACCCCGGCCGACCCGCAGGTGGCGATCCTGGTCGCCGCGGTGCGGAAGTGGGTGAAGGCCGAGGACCGGGTCACGCTCAAGCTCCGCTACCTGAGCGACTCGCACACCTTCATCCAGGGCATCGACGACGCGGCGAGGAAGAGCCACGCGGACCTCATCATCACCGCCGGCAACAGCCTGGTCGAGCCGGTCGCCGCGGTCTCCGCCAACTACGCCGGCGAGCACCCTCGGCAGTTCCTGGTGCTGGGGGCCGAGGTCGCCGAGCCGACGATCAACATCGCCGCGACCGACTGGAAGGGCTCGGCCTACCTCGGCGAGGGGCTCGAGGAGTCGCTGTTCTACCACCCGAGCGCGGTCACGCCGACGCGCGCGTACGCCGCTCTGCGCGCCGGGGTCGCTGCGGTGCTCAGCGGCTACACCAGCGTGATCGTGCGGATCCCGACCGACCGCTACTGATCGGCTCTCAGGCCAACCGCTCGACGAACCAGATCAGCCCCATCAGCGAGACGCCCGCAGCGATCGCGCCGGTGACCCAGAGGTAGGCGGTCCGGTTGGACCGCCGCAGCAGGGCCAGCACCGGGAACGCAGCGACGATCACGCCGATCTGGACCGCCTCGATGCCGAGGTTGAAGACCAGCAGCGACCAGAGCAGCTGCCAGGAGAACGAGCTCGTGATCCCCAGGGCGCCGGCGAAACCGAGCCCGTGCACGAGGCCGAAGCAGAAGACGATCGCGAGCCGGAGCCAGCCGGAACGGTCCAGGCCGAGGAAGCCGGCCCCGTCGGCGTCGAGGTCGATCGCGTGGCTGCCCTGGGTCCGCAGCCGCCACAGGTGGAACCCGGCGACGGCGGCGATCGAGAGCGCGATCGTCGGCTCCACGACATGGGCGGGCGGGCTGACCACGCCGAGCGCGGCGAGGATGAAGGTCACCGAGTGCGCGAGAGTGAAGGTGGTCGCGGCGAGCACGACCTCGCGCAGCCGCCGGGAACCCGCGATCAGGGCGATCAGGAACAGGATGTGGTCGATCCCGGTCAGCAGGTGCTCGGCTCCGAGGCGGAAGAACTCCCAGAACCGCTGGTACCAGGCCTGCTCGGTGGAGAACGACGGGTGTGCGTCGTCGAGGGCGGCCGACCCCTTCTTCCCGTCCACCTCGTAGGTGAGCACCGTCTTGGTCTGCTTGACGTACTTCTCCGAGTCCGGGAACAGCGCGGCGCGGATCTCGTGGCCGTGCTCGGTCTTCCCCATCAGCGGGCAGGCGTAGTCGAAGCGAACCGTCGCGTACGGCACGTCCTGGCTCTTGCTGAGGTCCACCGAGACGGCCTGCTCCATCGACGGCACGCACGCCCGACCGCCACCGGTCCGCACGGTGAACCGCCGTGCGACGTACGACGTGATGGTGTCGCGGTGGTCCTCGACGGCCTTCCTCATCGCGGGGTAGTCGCCGTCGTCCCAGGCCGGCTGGCCGGCCTCGAAGAAGCCGTCGTCCTTCGCCGCCGTCGCCGCAGAGACCACGAGCAGGTCGTACTCGAGCCCGAGGCGGACCTCGACGTGGTCACCTGCCGTCGCGCTGACGTCGGCGTAGACGACCGAGCTGAACCCGTGCGCGAAGGCGGCACCGCCGTTCAACCCGATGAACGCGGCCAGGACGGCAACCAGCAGCCAGCGACGCACGGGACTCCTTCTCGACGATCCGGAGGAACGTGTCAGCAGGAGGTGGACCGGAGGCGAACGCGCGGTGTCCGGGGAGCCAGCGGGGACCTACGGCACCGCGAACGCGCGGCGGCGCCGGACCGGCCTTGCTGCTCAGCACCGGCCGGTCAGGGCGTTCGGGACGACCAATGCCGGTCCGGAGAACACGAATGCCGGCACAGCCGGGAAACCAGAAAGCCGACCCTCGCGGATCGGCTTTTCGGTGGAGCTGAGGGGATTCGAACCCCTGACCTTCTCATTGCGAACGAGACGCGCTACCAACTGCGCCACAGCCCCTAATGCAGAGGAAAAGTTACCACCGGTGTCCGCAGAGTCCGAATCGGGTCGCCCGGTTACGCGCCGGCGGCCTTCGGGGTCTCGACGACGTCGACCTCGGCCTCGACCTCGGCCTGGAGCGCCTCGGCCTCGCGCGCCAGGGCGGAGTCGGCCGCGTCGTGGCCGGCGGAGGTGATCCCGGTCGTCGAGGCGGTGAGCTCGATCGTCCGCACGGTGCGCCGCGCACGGGCCTTGTTCACGTACGTCGGCAGGGTGACCGGCAGCGGGTCCCACAGACCGCCCTCGTCGAGCACCGGCTCGCCGACGACCTCGGCGAGCTCGTCGCGGGACAGGCCCTGGGTGTCCTCGGTGTCGAGGTCGGCCTCGACGTCGAGCACCGGCTGCTGCGCCGGCTGCTCCGTCGCCTTCCGGGCTGGCGCGTCCTCGGTGTGCTGGACGGGCGCAGAGCGGCGTACCGCTTGCTGCGCCCGGACTGTGAGCCGGGCTACCACGAGGAACGCGACGATCAGCACCGTCGGGATCGCGGTCGTGAGCCACGGCGTGTAGGAGAGGTAGCTGGTCACGGTCACGACGGCCAGCATCGAGATCAGCAGGGCCAGGACGCGGCGACGACGCTGGGCGGCCTCGGCCGCTGCCTGGCGCGTGAGGGTGGACGGTGCCGGGGACTGCACGCGGGCCGCGGGGGTTTCGGCAGGCTCGACCACCGGGGGACGGCTGGGCGCGAAGCCGCGGCCGACGACCCGGACCGCGTCGGAGAACTCCTCGACGCTGCGGCGTCGGTCCTCCTCGTCGTGGTGACGAAGCGCCTTCGGGAGCAGGTACACGGCCCATC
>JBJMIP010000373.1:0-9308 GCA_045806825.1 Marmoricola sp. | reverse complement strand
AGGCGACCCACCCGACCTACGCGGGAGACGACGAGCTCGGCCGAGCAGTCCTGTCGCACTTCGCGGTGACACCGTGAGCCGGAGCACCTGGTCGCTGGCCGAGATGCCGGACCTGTCCGGCAAGCGGGCCCTGGTCACCGGCGTGACGGCGGGCCTGGGCACCGAGACCGCGATCGAGCTGGCCAAGGCCGGGGCCGAGGTCATCCTGGTCGCCCGTTCACCGGAGAAGCTGCGCGCGACGACTCGCCAGATCCGCGACCTCGCGCCGGGAGCCGTGCTGCACGAGGTCCGGGTCGACCTCGCCGACCTGTCCTCGGTACGCCGCGGCGCGGGCGAGGCTGCTGAGCTCGGACCGCTCGACCTGCTGGTGAACAACGCCGGCGTGATGGCACTGCCGTACTCGCGCACCGGCGACGGGTTCGAGATGCAGTTCGGCACCAACCACCTCGGGCCGTTCCTGCTCACCGGACTGCTGCTCCCGCAGGTGATCGCGTCCGGCAACGGCCGAATCGTCTCGGTCGCTTCCCAGGCACACCGGATCGCGCGCCGCGTGCCCCTGGACGACCCGCGCACGCTGGCCCGCCGCTACTCCAGGTGGGGCAGCTACGGGGAGTCCAAGCTGGCGAACCTGATGTTCGTCTACGAGCTCGACCGCCGCCTCCGGAACGCCGGGCTGCCGGTGACGGCGCTCGCCGCGCACCCCGGTTACACCGCGACCGAGCTGGTCGGGAAGACCGGGGGGATCGGCGGGAGCATCATGCACGCCGCCACCACCGTCCTGGGCCAGAAGGCCGAGTACGGCGCGCTGCCGACGCTGATGGCCGCCGTCGCCGACCTCCCCGGCTCCACGTACGTCGGACCGGCCGGGCTCGGTCAGCTGGGCGGCCTGCCCACCGTCGTGAAGCCGCGCCGTCGGTTCGTCCACGACGAGCAGGCACAGGAGCGGTTGTGGACGCTCAGCGAGGAAGCGACCGGGATCAAGTACCCGTGACCAACCTGCGCCCGATCACCCCCGCCGACCACGCCGCCGTCCTGGACTGGAACGAGGTCAACGTCGAGCTGCTCGCCCCTCTCGACGAACCCCGTCTGATCGAGCTGTGCGCCGCCGCGGACGACGCTGCGGTGATCACCCACGAGGGTCGCGACGTCGGGTTCGTGATCACCTTCGCTGCGGGAGCCGCGGTGGACGGACCGAACTTCGCGTGGTTCAGCGCGCGGCACCCGGCCTTCCTCTACCTGGACCGGATCGTGCTGGACAGCTCCGCGAGGCGCTCCGGCGTCGGCACGCGGGTGTACGAGGTGCTGGAGGCCCGAGCGGCCGAGCTCGGTCCGGTGCTCTGCCTCGAGGTGAACATTGAGCCGCCCAACGAGGCGTCCCTGGCCTTCCACCTCGGCCGCGGTTTCGTCGAGGTCGGCCAGCAGGAGGCCAACGGTCACGTGGTCAGCCTGATGGAGAAGCGGTTCGACTAGAGCTGGTCGGCGAAGCCGCGGAAGACGCCGTCGTCGCCGGCGGAGTCCGCGTACTCGCAGAAGTCCATGTTCGCGATCGACAGGTTCGCGTCGATCGTGGCGACCTCGGACAGCACGCAGCGGAAGGTCCGTCCGTGACCGGTGCGCTCGTAGTTGCCGTCGTCACCGAGCGCCATCATGACGACGGTGGCGTGCGCGCGGTCGAGCATGCTGTCCGCGTCGGCGATCATCAGGGCGCCCATGCGCTCCTCGTCCGGACCGAAGGCGGTGGCCAGCCCGTCGGAGATCTGCGCGGGTGTTGCTCCAGCCAGCGCGGGGTCCTCGAAGACGTCGATCAACGGTTCGTACCCGTCGCTGCCGTCGCCGACGTCCAGCGGTTCGCGCAAGGCGTTCACCAGACCGTCCCAGGCCGCGTCGTCGGAGAAGTCGGTGCGCACCAGCACGAACTGGGCTTCGTCGAGAAAGGCGTTGAGTCGTCCGAGATCCATGGCGTCATCGTGCCCGAGCATCAGAGCAGCCGGGTGAAGAACGCGCTGTGCGGGTCCTCGCGGTAGTCCGCGAACGGCGCGCAGGGCTCGAACCCGTGCGCGGCGTACAGCGTGCGAGCCGGCAGGAAGTAGTCCTGGGTGCCGGTCTCGAGGCTGAGTCGGGCGTAGCCGCGCTGCCGACCGACCGCGACCAGGTGCAGGAGCATCGCCCGGCCGACCCCGGTCCCGCGCGCGGCCGCGGTGGACCGCATCGACTTCACCTCGCCGTGCGCGGGATCCAGTTCCTTGAGCGCACCGCACCCGAGCAGGAGCCCGTCGCGGCGTGCGGTCCAGAAGCTCAGGCCCGGTACCTTCAGGGCGCTCACGTCGAGCGCGTGCACGCTCTCGGCGGGCGAGGTCGCGTGCATGTCGGCGAGGTGCTCGGCCAGCATGGCCGAGACGTCAGGCAGCGCCGGGTCGTCGAGCTCGATCTGCACCCAGCAATCCTCCCAGCGATAGGCTCCGCGCGTGATCCTCGCTGCGCTCGTCAACGCGATGTCGCCCACTCGGCCTCGAGCAAGCTCGGGCGCTCGATAGGCTCCACGCGTGCACCGGCTCAGCGCTCACGACCTGATCGACCTCGTCCTCGACGAGGGATCGTGGTCGGGCTGGGACACCCCGCCGACCCAGGGGACCATCAGCGACGCCTACGCGGCTGACCTCGCCGCCGCGCGCGAGAAGTCCGGCGTCGACGAGTCCGTGGTCACCGGCACCGGCACCGCCCGGGGCCGCCGGATCGCCGTGGTCGCCGGCGAGTTCTCGTTCCTGGCCGGCTCGATCGGACAGGCCGCCGCGACCCGGCTGGTCGCCGCCGTCGAGCGCGCTACCGCCGAGGGCCTGCCGCTGGTCGCCGCGCCGGTCAGCGGCGGCACCCGGATGCAGGAGGGCACGCCGGCCTTCGTGCACATGATCCGGATCTCGGCGGCGGTCGCGGCCCACAAGTCCGCGGGACTGCCGTACCTGGTGTACCTCCGCAACCCGACCACCGGCGGTGTGATGGCGTCCTGGGGTTCGCTCGGCCACGTCACCGTCGCCGAGCCGGGCGCGCTGGTCGGCTTCCTCGGGCCGCGGGTGTTCGAGGCGCTCTACGGGAAGCCGTTTCCCGAGGACGTGCAGACCTCGGAGAACCTCTACGCGCACGGCATCATCGACGGCGTGGTCGCGTCCGGGGACCTCGCCTCGATCCTGGACCGCACCCTCGACATCCTGCTCGCGCGCCCGCAGGCGCCCACCGACGAGCTGCCCCAGCCGGAGATCCCCGACGTGGACACCTGGGACGCGGTCCTGCGCTCCCGGCGCCCCGAGCGGCCCGGCGTACGCCGCCTGCTCCGGTACGCCGCCAGCGAGGTGATCCCGCTCAACGGCACCGGCCAGGGCGAGGCCGACCCCGGCCTGATGATCGCGCTGGCCCGCTTCGGTTCAGCGCCGTGCGTCTTCCTCGGCCAGGACCGCCGTGGCCAGACCTCCGACCGCCCGATGGGCCCCGGGGCCCTGCGCGAGGCGCGCCGGGGCATGCGGCTGGCCGTCGAGCTGGGCCTGCCCCTGCTGACCGTCATCGACACCCCGGGCGCAGCGCTGAGCCCGGAGGCCGAGGAGGGCGGACTCGCCGGCGAGATCGCTCGCAGCCTCGCCGACCTGGTCACCCTCGAGGCGCCGAGCCTGTGCCTGATGCTCGGCCAGGGCAACGGCGGTGGTGCGCTCGCCCTGCTGCCGGCCGACCGGGTGATCGCCGCCCAGCACGCCTGGCTCTCCCCGCTTCCCCCGGAGGGCGCGAGCGCGATCGTGCACCGCGACACCGAGCACGCGCCGGAGATGGCCCGGGCGCAGAAGGTCCGCGCTCTCGACCTGATGGCGGCCGGGGTGGTCGACCGGATCGTCCCCGAGCTGCCGGACGCCGCCGAGGAGGCCGAGGCGTTCTGCCTCCGACTCGGCGCGGTCCTCGAGCACGAGCTGTCAGCGCTGTTCCACCGCGATCCCGCCGAGCTCCTCGCGACCCGGTCCCTCCGCTTCGCCACCGCGCCCCTCGACAAATAGAACGTGTTTCAGTTCCAATAGGCCGGTGAGCATCTACGTCATCACCGGCGCCGGGTCGGGCATCGGGGCCGCGACCACCGCGCGCCTCCGGGCCGACGGCCACCAGGTCATCGGGATCGACCTTCGCGGAGCGGACATCGAGGCCGACCTCAGCACCCCCGAGGGGCGCGCTGCCGCGGTCGCAGCCGTCCGCGAGCAGGCGCCCGAGGGCATCGACGGGCTGGTGCCGTGCGCCGGGATCGCCGGCTACACCGGGACCGACCCCGCCCTGCTGGTCTCGGTCAACTACTTCGGCGCGGTCGCGCTGGCAGCGGGCCTGCACGACCTCCTCGCCCGACGGGGCAGCGCGTCGGTGGTCCTGCTCGCCTCGAACTCGGTCACCTGCCAGCCAGGTTGGGCCGCTGACGACGTGCTCGAAGCCCTGCTGGGCGACGACGAGGAGCAGGCCCGCAAGCTCGCGGCCGGCTACGAGGCCGTGATGCTCTACCCGGTCTCCAAGTACGCCCTCGCAACCTGGGCCCGCCGCGAGGGCGTCAAGCCGGAGTGGGGCGGCAGCGGCATCCGGGTGAACGCGATCGCCCCCGGTCTGATCGCCACGCCGATGACCGACGCACTGCGCGAGGACCCGGTCTTCGGGCCGTTCGCCGACCTCTACCCGAACGCGATCGGCCGACCGGGCCGTCCCGAGGAGGTCGCGGCGCTGATCGCGTTCCTGCTGTCCCCGGAGTCGAGCCTCCTGGTCGGCACCATGGTCCTGGTCGACGGTGGCACCGACGCGATCCTGAACGCGGCCCCGCCGCGCAGCAACGAGGCCACCACCTTCCCCTCCTGATCCAACAAACTTTGTTACTAACCCATACCCTCGGACGCCCTCACCCGTTGGAGATTCCATGAACCGCGTTCGCCTCACCGCCGCCGCTCTGCTCGCCTCGCTGGCGGTCCTGCTCCCGGCGGGATCCAGCACCGCCCTGGGCGAGCTGCCGATCCCGCCGCTGCCGACGGACCTGCTCAGCGAGCCCTTCAGCGGCACCGCGGCCACGGCGAACCCGCTGCCCCACCTGCCGATCCCGCAGAACCCGTTCCTCTCGCCCAACGGCACCAGCTCGATGCACGACGACGCGTACGGCACCAACGCCTACGAGACCACCGGCCCGCTGGGCAAGAAGCTGCAGGTGCGCTCCGCGACGTACGGCGTCTCCGAGTGCGCGACCATCGCGTTCGACTCCCACGGCCGGATCGTCGGCCTCTGCGGCGGCCTGCAGGGCTTCGCGCTGCGCCTGATCAACCCGGTGACGCTGCAGACCATCGGTTCGGACTTCACCACCTCCACGCGCAGCCTGTTGCCGCTGACCAACCCGTTCAGCGACATCTGCGGCGGCACCTACTTCTACCTCAGCCAGGACGACGTCGCGTACGTCGTGACCACGGCCCGCCAGGTGATCAAGGTCCGCGTCGACGCGGGCGGCTTCACCCAGCTCGGCGCCTACGACGTGTCCGCCCTGATCCCGACCGACGACTGCCTCGTCGCGACCCTCCCGGACTGGTCCGGGCGGATCTTCTTCGCCAGCCAGGACGGCCGCGTCGGCTTCATCGACCCGAGCACCGGTGTGGCCAAGTCGATGCAGTTCCCGGCTGGCGAGGGGATCTACAACTCGATCTCCGGCGACGCGAGCGGAGCCATCTACCTGGTCACCGACCACCGCCTCGCCGCCGTCGAGGCCGACAGCACCGGCGCACCGGTCGTCCGGTGGCAGCGCACCTACGACCGCGGCACCCAGCAGAAGCCGGGCCAGCTGTCCCAGGGCTCAGGCACCACGCCGACCCTGATCGGCCAGCACCTGGTGGCGATCACCGACAACGCCGAGCCCCGGATGAACGTGCAGTTCTACCAGCGCGACGGCGTCGATGCCGGCAAGCTGCTCTGCCAGGTCCCCGTCTTCGGTGACGGCGCCTCCGACACCGAGAACAGCCTCACCTACTCCGGGACCACCGCCAACGGCGGCCAGTCCGTGGTGGTGGAGAACAACTACGGCTACGCCGGCGTGCAGAGCACGATGCTCGGCAACACCGTCACCGGCGGCGTCGCCAAGGTGAGCCTCAACCCCGACAACACCTGCCAGGTCGACTGGACCAACCCGATCGTCTCCCCGACCCCGGTGCCGAAGCTGTCCTACGCCAACGGCCTGCTCTACCTGTACGCCAAGCCGAAGTCGAACCTCCTCGACGACAGCTGGTACCTGGCCGCCGTCGACGTCCGTACCGGCGCCACGAAGTGGATGCAGCGCACCGGCAACGGCATCCAGTGGAACAACCACTACGCCTCGATCTACCTCGGACCGGACGGTGCGGCGTACATGCCGACGCTCGCAGGTCTGATCCGATTCAAGGACCAGTGACAGATCGCTGAAAATCGTCACTTTCGGATTTCCCGAAATGGCGTGACCTGCCCCCGACCTCGCTCGTTGAGGAGTCGAAACCCGCCTCGGGGGTGACGATTCCGGTCCCCCACGATCAGCACCTGGTTCGGGGGAACAGGGCGCCGTTCGTGGGGGACCGTTTCGTCTTGCTAGCAAGAGGATTCCTCCTGCTAGCGGTCAGCTAGAACAGCAGCGCTGCTGCCGGGTCCTCCATCATCGAGGCGACGTCGGCCAGGAAACGTGAACCTGACTCACCATCGACGTGACGGTGGTCGAAGGACAGCGTCAAGGTGCAGACGTCGCGGATCTCCAGCCGCTCCTCGCCGTCCTCGGTGACGACCCACGGCTGCCGCCTGGTGGCGCCGAAGCAGAGGATCGCCGACTCCCCCGGATTGATGATCGGGGTGCCACCGTCGACCCCGAAGACGCCGACGTTGGTGATCGTGAAGGACCCACCCGCCATGTCGGCCGGAGGGGTCTTCCCGGACCGCGCGACGGCTGTGAGGTCGCCGAGAGCGCCCGCGAGCTCCAGCAGGGACAGCGTGTCGGCGTCCTTGACGTTCGGGACCACGAGCCCACGCGGGGTGGCCGCGGCGATGCCGAGGTTCACGCCGCCCTTGAACACGATCTCCTGCGCGGCTTCGTCCCAGAAGGAGTTGATCACCGGCGTCCGGCGGATCGCCTTCATGCAGGCGGTCGCCAGCACCAGCAGCGGCGAGACCTTCACGTCGGCGAACTCGCGGCGCGACCGCAGCCGCTGCACGAACTCGGTCGTGCGGGTGACGTCGACGGTCACCCACTCCGTGACGTGCGGGGCGGTGAAGGCCGAGGCCACCATCGCCTGGCCCATCATCTTGCGGACGCCCTTGATCGGCTCGCGCCGGTCCGCCCGGGTCCCGACCCCAGGCGACGCGGAGACGGCCGGAGCCGCTCCGCCGGCCGCAGCCTCGACGTCGGCCCGGGTGATCACGCCGCCCGCCCCGGTGGCCGCGCAGGTGGTCAGGTCGACCCCGAGGTCCTTGGCGAGCTTGCGCACCGGCGGCTTGGCCAGCGCGACCGCGCGACCGGGCTCGTCGAACGTGACCGCCGGAGCGGGGTCGGACGGACCACCCTGCTGCACCGCGTCGGTCGTGACCGCTTCGACGATCCGCATCACCTGCTCGTGCTGCTGCGGCGCGCCGGGGTTGTAGAGGTCGTGCAGGTCCGCCTTGGCTGCGTGCGCGCCGGCTGCGTCGGGGGCAGCCCGACGGGCCCGGCGTACGGCACCGCGCTCGGCCTTGATCCGGCCGACCAGGCTCTCGCCCTCACCGCTCCCGGAGGCAGCCGGGTTCGACAGGTCGATCTCGCCGAGATCCGGTGCGGCGGCTCCCGGGGTCCCTGAGCCCGGTGCGGCGTCGCCGATCCGGATGATGGGCGTGCCCACCGGGACGGTCTCGCCCTCGGGCACCAGCAGCGCCTCGACGACGCCGGCGTACGGGGACGGCAGCTCCACCAGCGACTTGGCGGTCTCGATCTCCACGATGATGTCGTTGATCTTGACGTCGTCGCCGACCTTCACCTTCCAGGTGACGATCTCGGCCTCGATCAGGCCCTCGCCCACGTCGGGCAGCAGGTACTCGGACATCAGAACCCCATCGTCCGGTCGACGGCGTCCAGGACCCGGTCCAGGTCGGGGAGGTAGTCCTCCTCGATCCGCGCCGGCGGGTACGGGGTGTCGAACCCGCCGACCCGCAGCACCGGAGCCTCCAGCGAGTAAAAGCACTGCTCGGTGATCCGGGCGGCGATCTCGGAGCCCATGCCGAGGTTGGTGTGCGCCTCGTGCGCCACCACGACCCGGCCGGTCTTGCGGACCGAGTCGTAGACCGGCCCCATGTCCAGCGGGGACAGCGTGCGCAGGTCGATGACCTCCAGCGAGCGGCCCTCGCCGGCCGCGGCCTCGGCGGCCTTCATCAACGTCTTCACCATCGGGCCGTACCCGAGAAGCGTGGCGTCGGTCCCGGAGCGCACCACCCTGGAGGAGAACAGCGGCGGCGGGGTGGCGTCCTCGTCGAGCTCGGCCTTGTCCGCGTGGTACTGCCGCTTGGGCTCGAGGAAGACGACCGGGTCGTCGTGCGCGATGGCCTGCTGGATCATCCAGTAGCCGTCGACCGGGTTCGAGCAGGTGACCACCTTCAGGCCCGGGGTGTGCGCGAACTGCGCCTCCGGGGACTCGGAGTGGTGCTCGACGGCACCGATGCCACCGCCGAAGGGGATCCGGATGACCATCGGCATCTTCACCGCGCCGTGGGTGCGGAAGTGCAGCTTGGCGACCTGGCTGACGATCTGGTCGTACGCCGGGTAGACGAAGCCGTCGAACTGGATCTCGCAGACCGGCCGGAAGCCGCGCATCGCCAGGCCCACCGCGGTGCCGAGGATGCCGGACTCGGCGAGCGGGGAGTCGATCACCCGGTCCTCGCCGAAGTCCTTCTGCAGGCCGTCGGTGATCCGGAAGACGCCGCCGAGCTTGCCGACGTCCTCGCCCATGATCAGCACCTTGGGGTCGGCCTCCATGGCCTTGCGGAGACCGGCGTTGAGGGCCTTCGCCAACGTCACCTTCGTCATCAGCGCGCTCCCTCGGGGGTCGAGACCTCGAACGACTCGAGGTACGCCGCGTAGCCCGCCCGCTGCTCGGCCAGCTCCTCGGTCTGCTCGGCGTAGACGTGGTCGAAGACCGACAGCGGGCTCGGCTCCGGCAGCGCCCGGCAGCCTTCGCGCAGGTGGGCGCCCAGCTCGGTCGCCTCGGTGTCGACGGCGTCGAGGAAGTCCTGGTCGGCGAGGCCGTTGCGGGTCAGGTACGCCTTCACCCGCTGGATGGGGTCCT
>JBJMIP010000372.1:0-4243 GCA_045806825.1 Marmoricola sp. | reverse complement strand
GCCGACGGGCATCGGCGTGCCGACTCGCGCGGCCAACGCTGCCATCACGGGCTCGGCGATGGGCGCCGTCACGGTCGGCTGGTCGGGCGATCCGCTAGCGACTGCTTGAGAGACGTCCGCCATCGCCAGCAGCAGGCCCAGGTCGGAGGGATTGACCGGTGCGGCGTCGACCCGCACGAGCACCTCCCAGTCGCGGGGCTGCGGCGTCTCCACGGTCGCGATCGACAGGTGAAGCTGGCGCTCGGGTGTGACCAGGCTCTGGAGCTGGCGCATCGCGGCCGGGATCTCGGTCATGGCGGACCCTTTGTTAGAGGTGAAGTCCTCGGCAGCCTATGCCGCGGTCTTCGGGCGGGCCCTTGGCTCGTCGTGAGGTCGAGGGTCAGTCGTTCGACGTGACAGCCGAGCGCCGCCTAGGTGTTGCCGAGCGCGGCGGGCCGGCGCGCATGTGGTCGAGCACCGGCTCGAGCAGCGCGGCCACGGCCTACGGCATCGGGCGCCAGGCCTAGGAGAACTCGACCTCCGGCGTGCGGCACATCAGCAGCCGGCGGCACTTGCCGGAGCTGGCGTCCAGCTCGGCAGAGGCGTTGAAGGACGACTCGAAGACGCCCGTGCGCGTCGTCCGGCCGAGCATCAGCTCGACGTCTCCGAGGCGGGTCCCCGCGGTGGGGTGGTGGACGAGGATGCTCTTCTCGCGCTGCTCGAGGTAGGCGACCAGGCCGGCGCGGTCGCCGACGAACTCTGCCGATGCCCCGCCGCCCTTGGAGAACTGCACCGACATCTCGAAGTCGTCGGTGATCAGGTCGAGCACGCGCTCGGGCTCGTCCGAGTCCATGATCTCGAGCCAGCGGGTGAGGAAGGGTGCCGTGCTCATCACTGCTCCACCAGTGCCTGCTCGGTGTCGAAGGTGACCTGGTAGCTGGCGATCAGGCCGTCGTCGCCGACGCGGGCGCCGGCGAGGAAGCAACCGGTCGCGGTGTCTCCGTCCGTCACCCGGCCGTAGAAGAACTCGAGGTCGCCGTCGCGGGACTGGCGCAAGGCGTGGTGCACCCGGTCGGGGACGCCGCGAGCGCCGAGGTAGGCGCGCATGTCGTCCCGCCCCTGTCCGCGTCGGGGGCCACCGGGCAGCACGATGGTGAAGGGGACGTCTGGGTCCAGCATCGCGAGCGCTTCGTCGAAGCGGTCCTCGTCGAGGGCGCGGTAGTAGCGGGCGAGTGTCGTCTCGGACATGAAACTGAAGTTAGTTCAAGTCCGGCCTTGCTGCAATGCCCTGAGACGAATAACCTGAACTCAATTCAGTTCATGTTGGGAGCAGTGATGGATCCGAGCACCTCCGTCCAGGCGTGGCCGACCGGTGACGCATCGTTGCTGGCTCCCGTGCAGGAGCACGACGACCTGCGCAAGGTGCTGCGCGACCTGCTCGGTGCGCACGCCGGCCACGAGCAGGTACGCCGGGCCGCGGCCGGTGCTCTGGGCTGGTCCGCCGATCTCTGGCACCTGCTCAACGAGGAGATGAACGTCTCCGCACTCGCGATCCCCGAGGACCGGGGCGGCCTTGGCTTCGGCGTCAGCGTGCTGGCCGTGGTGCTCGAGGAGGCCGGCCGCGCCCTCCTGCCCGAGCCGCTTCTTCCCGCCGCCGCGCTCGGTGCACACGCGGTCAGCGCGGCGCCGGCGGGGGCGATCCCCGACGACCTGGTCGCCGCGGTCCTCACGGGCGAGCTGGTGACGAGCGTCGCCAGTCGGACCCAGGCGGGGGAGTCCGGGCTGGTCGTCTCCGAGGACAGCGGTGCCCTGACCGTCTCGGGGCGGCTCGACCGGGTGCTGGTCGGCGCAGCGGCAGACCTGCTGGTGGTGCCCGCCGGGGTCAACGGCGGTGAGTCGATCTACCTCGTCGACCTGCGCGATGCTCCCCGGGCCAGTCGGGTCCCGCTCGAGGTGCTCGACCCGACCCGCCGGCTGGCCGTGGTCGAGCTCATCGGTGCGCCGGCGTACCTGGTCGCCGGGCCGGAGCACCGGGTCGCGCTGCTCGACCAGCTCGCGGTCCTCCAGGACGTGTGCCTGGCCGCCGAGCACGTCGGCATGATCGAGGCGCTCCTCGAGATGACCCGGACCTACACCCTTCAGCGCGAGCAGTTCGGCCGTCCGCTGGCGTCGTTCCAGGCGATCAAGCACCGGCTCGCCGACGTACTGGTCGACCTCGAGCGCAGTCGCTCTGCCGCGCGCTACGCCGCCGCCCTGTTCGACCACCACCCGTCGGCCGCCGCGCTGCCGGCAGCCGTCGCAGCCGTGGTCACCACCGATGCCGTCATCCGGGCGGCGCACGAGACCGTCCAGCTGCACGGCGGCATCGGGTTCACCTGGGAGCACCCGGCCCACTACTACCTGCGCCGCGCCCTGGCCGACGAAGCCGTGTTCGGTGGCGCGCACGTCCGCCGCAACCGTGTCGCCGACCTGGTGGGGGTGTGATGAGCGATGTCGTCGATCGGCCCGAGGTCGCAGCGGTGCGTCCGGGCGAAGACCTGGACTGGGCGGCACTGGAGGACTACCTGCGCGCGCAGCTGCCGCACGCAGCGGGCGAGTTCTCGGTGCTGCAGTTTCCGAACGGCTCGGCGAACCTGACCTACCTCCTCCGGTTCGGCCAGGACGCCTTCGTCCTGCGTCGCCCACCGTTCGGCACGATCGCGGCCGGCGCGCACGACATGCGCCGCGAGCACACCGTGCTCTCGCGCCTGAACGCGGCGTACCCGCGGGCACCGCGCGGACTGCACTACTGCGCAGATACGTCGGTGATCGGCGCGCACTTCCTGGTCTCGGAGTACCGCCCGGGCATCGTGGTCTGGGACCACGTGCCTGCCGAGCTCGACCACGGCCCGGGCACCGGACGCCGGATCGGCTTCGCCGTCGTCGACGCCCTCGCCGACCTGCACCTGGTCGATCCGGCTGCGTGCGGGCTGGGAGACCTCGGCCGCCCCGAGGGGTACCTCCAGCGGCAGGTCGACGGCTGGCGACGGCGTTGGGACGCGGTTGCGCTCGACGCCGGCGTACCGGCGCTGGACCGCGTGGGCGACGTGCTCGCCCGGCACCTCCCGGAGTCGGGTCCGGCCGCGATCGTGCACAACGACTTCAAGGTCGACAACTGCCAGTTCGCGGCCGGGGAACCCGGTGTGGTCGCGTCGGTCTTCGACTGGGACATGGCCACGCTCGGTGACCCGCTGACCGACCTCGGCACGTTGCTCGGCTACTGGCCCGACGGCGACGTCCCGGCCGACGGTGTCCCCGGGATCGAACGCCTCGGCCTGCCGAGCAGGGACGAGGTCGTCGCGCACTACGGCGCCCGGACCGGCCGCGACCTGGATCGTCGCGACGTCACCTGGTACGAGGCGTTCGGCTGCTGGAAGACGGCCGTGATCATGCAGCAGCTCTACGTGCGGCACCTGCGCGGGGAGAGTGCCGACGACCGGATGGCCACCCGCGGCGAGCAGGTCGGCCGGATCGCCGAGCGCGCGCTGGCTCTCGCCACCACGCTCGAGCACTGACGGAGGACCTATGGCCATCGACTTCACCCCTGACCTGCACGTCGCCGACCTGGCGATGCGGACCCGCACCTTCGTGCGTGACGTGGTCGCCCCCGAGGAGGAAGCGTTCGCCGGCGTGGCCGATGCCGGCGGTGACGAGCTCCGCTCACGGTTGCAGGAGGCAGCCCGCCAGGCCGGGGTCTTCGCCCCGCACGTCGCCGCCGAGTACGGCGGCCAGGGTCTCGACATGCGGGGCCGGGCAGTCGTCTTCGAGGAAGCCGGCTGGTCGCTGTTCGGTCCCCTGGCTCTCAACATCGCGGCACCCGACGAGGGCAACATGCACCTGCTCGAGGCCGTCGCGACTGCCGAGCAGAAGGAGCGCTACCTGCGCCCGCTCGCCCAGGGCGAGTTCCGCTCGTGCTTCGCGATGACCGAACCAGCACCCGGAGCCGGCTCCGACCCGGCCGCATTGTCCACCACGGCGCGGCGGGAGGCGGGCGGCTGGGTGCTCAACGGCCGCAAGTGGTTCATCACCGGCGCCGACGGCGCCGGGTTCACGATCTGCATGGCCCGTACGTCGGGAAGCCCGGGGGATCGCGGCGGCGCGACCATGTTTCTCCTCGACGCGGGAACGCCGGGGATGCGGATCGTGCGGCACATCGCCACCCTCGACGAGGGCTTCTTCGGCGGCCACTGCGAGATCGCCTTCGAGGACGTGTTCGTCGGCGACG
>JBJMIP010000371.1:0-5448 GCA_045806825.1 Marmoricola sp. | reverse complement strand
GCGGTCGCGGAGGCGTACGCCGCCGGGCACCTCGGGACGGACATCCACGGTTCGGGCTACGACCTCGACGTCGTGGTTCACGCCGGCGCCGGTGCCTACATCTGCGGGGAGGAGACCGCGCTGCTCGAGGGGCTCGAGGGCCGTCGCGGCCAGCCGCGGCTGCGCCCGCCGTTCCCGGCCGTGGCCGGCCTCTACGCCAGCCCGACGGTCATCAACAACGTCGAGTCGATCGCCTCGGTGCCCAGCATCATCGCCAACGGCGCGGACTGGTTCGCCTCGATGGGCACGGAGAAGTCCAAGGGCTTCGGCATCTTCTCGCTCTCCGGCCACGTCGCGAAGCCTGGCCAGTACGAGGCCCCGCTCGGCATCACGCTGCGCAAGCTGATCGAGCTCGCCGGCGGCATGCGCCCCGGCCACGAGCTGAAGTTCTGGACCCCGGGCGGGTCCAGCACCCCGCTGCTCACCTCCGAGCACCTCGACGTCCCGCTCGACTTCGAAGGGGTCGGCGAGGCCGGCTCGATGCTCGGCACCCGCGCGCTCCAGCTCTTCGACGAGACCACCTGCGTGGTGCGGGCCGTGCTGCGCTGGACCGAGTTCTACAAGCACGAGTCCTGCGGGAAGTGCACCCCGTGCCGCGAGGGCACCTGGTGGCTCACCCAGACCCTCGCGCGGCTCGAGCAGGGCCAGGGCTCGGCCGAGGACCTCGACCTGCTGGTCGACCAGTGCGACAACATCCTCGGGCGTTCGTTCTGCGCGCTCGGTGACGGTGCCACCAGCCCGATCACCTCGTCGATCCAGTACTTCCGCGACGAGTACCTCGCGCACCTCGAGCACGGCGGCTGCCCGTTCGACCCCGAGGCGTCCACCGTGTTCGCGAAGGCAGGAGCGAAGGCATGACCGCGACGCAGGACAAGGGCTCGGTCGTCAAGAGCGACGAGGTCACCCTGACCATCGACGGTGTCCAGGTCAGCGTCCCCAAGGACACCCTGGTGATCCGGGCGGCCGAGCAGATCGGCGTGCAGATCCCGCGGTTCTGCGACCACCCGTTGCTCGAGCCCGTCGGTGCCTGCCGCCAGTGCCTGGTCGACGTCCCGGACGCGGGCAACGGCCGCGGCTTCCCGAAGCCGCAGGCGTCCTGCACGCTCCCGGTCGCCGAGGGCATGGTCGTGAACACCCAGGCCACCAGCCCGGTCGCGGACAAGGCCCAGCAGGGCGTGATGGAGTTCCTGCTCATCAACCACCCGCTCGACTGCCCGGTCTGCGACAAGGGCGGCGAGTGCCCCCTGCAGAACCAGGCGATGAGCAACGGTCGCGGCGAGTCCCGCTTCAAGGAGAGCGGCGGCGTCAAGCGCACCTTCCCGAAGCCGATCAACCTGTCCCCGCAGGTGCTGCTCGACCGTGAGCGCTGCATCGTCTGCCAGCGCTGCACCCGGTTCGCCGCGGAGATCGCCGGCGACCCGTTCATCGAGCTGATCGAGCGCGGTGCCCAGCAGCAGATCGGTATCGCCGAGGGCGCTGACTTCCTCTCCTACTTCTCGGGCAACACGATCCAGATCTGCCCGGTGGGTGCGCTCACCTCCGCGGCGTACCGGTTCCGCTCGCGGCCGTTCGACCTGGTCTCGACGCCGTCGGTGACCGAGCACGACGCCAGCGGTTCCGCGATCCGCGTCGACCACCGTCGCGGCAAGGTGATGCGTCGCCTCGCCGGCAACGACCCCGAGGTCAACGAGGAGTGGATCACCGACAAGGACCGCTTCGGGTTCACCTGGGCCCGCCAGGGCGACCGGCTGACCCACCCGCAGGTCCGTGACGAGGACACCGGTGAGCTGCGCACGGCCTCCTGGCCGGAGGCCTTCGCGGTCGCAGCCCGCGGTCTGGAGGCAGCCAAGAAGCGGGTCGGCCTGCTCCCGGGTGGTCGGCTGACGGCCGAGGACGCCTACGCCTGGAGCAAGTTCGCCCGGGTCACCGTGCGCACCAACAACATCGACTTCCGCAGCCGGCCGCACTCGGCCGAGGAGGCTGCCTTCCTCGCCTCGACCGTGGCGCTGACCGGCCCTGGCAACGGCGGCGTCACGTATGCCGACCTCGAGTCCGCGCGCGTGGTCGTGCTGGTCGGCCTCGAGCCGGAGGACGAGGCCGGTTCGATCTTCCTGCGGCTGCGCAAGGCCAACCGGGCGTCCGGCCTGCGCGTCTTCTCGGTCGGCGCAGTGGCCACCCGCGGGCTCCGCAAGGTCGGCGGCTCGCTGATCGCGACGCGTCCCGGCGACGAGGCCGCGGCGATCGCGGCGCTCTCCGAGAACGCGGACGTGGCCCTGGACGCCGGCGGTGTGGTGCTGGTGGGCGAGCGTCTCGCGACGGTCCCCGGTGCGCTCTCCGCTGCTGCCGCGCTGGCGAAGCAGACCGGCGCGAAGCTGGCCTGGGTACCGCGCCGTGCCGGTGACCGCGGAGCCGTCGAGACCGGTTGCCTGCCGAACCTGCTGCCCGGTGGCCGTCCGGTCGCCGACGCGGCTGCCCGCGTCGACGTCGCCGCCGCCTGGGACGTCGAGTCCGTGCCGGACACCGAGGGCCTGGACGCCCGTGGCATCCTCGCCGCGCTGCGCGAGGGGGACCTGGATGCTCTGGTCGTCGGCGGGGTCGACCCGGCCGACGTCGCGGTGGACAAGAAGACGCGCAAGGCGTTGAAGAAGGCTTTCGTGGTCGCGCTCGAGGTGCGGTCCTCGGACTTCACCCAGCTCGCCGACGTCGTCTTCCCGGTGGCGCCGGCCAGCGACAAGGCCGGCACCTTCGTGAACTGGGAGGGGCGGGTCCGCAGTTTCGGCCGGGTCCTCGACAACCCGCACTCGCTGCCCGACGTACGGGTCCTGGCCGGCATCGCCGAGGAGCGCGGACGCCCGATCGGGTTCCGCACGACCGAGGCCGCGTGGGCCGAGATGGTGCAGGTCGGGCCTTGGACGGGGGCGCGAGCTGCGGGGGTTTCGACAAGCTCAACCAGTCCGGGCACGGGCGGCCTCGTACTTTCCAGCTGGAAGCAGCTCGTCGACGACGGCCGGCTCCAGGACGGCGACCCGCACCTGCGTGCGACCGCTCGCCCGGCCGTGATCCTGGCCAGCGCCGCAACGCTCGCGGCCGCCGGATTGGCCGAGGGCCAGCAGGCGACGCTGACCGGTCCGCTCGGCAGCCTGACGCTGCCGGTCGCGGTCGGTGAGGTCGCCGACGGCACCGTGTGGGCCCCGGCCAGCACCCCGGGCGCCTCGGTGCGCCACCTGGTGGGCTCCGCAGGCGACCAGGTCACCCTCGAAGGAGGCGCGAAGTGACTCTGCTCGACACCGCCAAGGGCCTGAGTGCGTTCGGTCACGACCCGGTCTGGATCGTGATCATCAAGTCCGTCCTGATCTTCGTGATCCTGGTGCTGCTGACGCTGTTCAACATCTGGTGGGAGCGCCGCGTCGTTGCTCGGATGCAGCACCGCATCGGCCCCAACGTGCACGGCCCGTTCGGCCTGCTGCAGAGCCTCGCGGACGGCGTGAAGCTCGCGCTCAAGGAGGACCTCACCCCGAAGGCTGCCGACAAGATCGTCTTCATGATCGCGCCGGTGCTGGCCGCGATCCCCGCGTTCCTGACGTTCTCGGTGATCCCGTTCGGCCCGGTCGTGAACTTCTTCGGCCACCGCACGCCGCTGCAGCTGACCGACATGCCGGTCGCGGTGCTGTTCGTGATGGCGATCGCCTCGATCGGCATCTACGGCATCGTGCTCGGCGGCTGGTCCTCCGGCTCGACGTACTCGCTGCTCGGCGGCCTGCGCTCGAGCGCGCAGATGATCTCCTACGAGGTCTCGATGGGCCTGGCCCTGGTCGCCGTCTTCCTGTACGCCGGCTCGATGTCGACCTCGGAGATCGTGGCCGCGCAGGACAAGCTCTGGTACGGCCTGATCCTGGCGCCGTCCTTCGTGATCTACGTGATCTCGATGATCGGTGAGACCAACCGTGCGCCGTTCGACCTCCCCGAGGCCGAGGGCGAGCTGGTCGGCGGCTTCCACACCGAGTACAGCTCGCTGAAGTTCGCGCTGTTCTTCCTCGCCGAGTACATCAACATGGCGACGGTCTCCGCCCTGGCCACGACCCTGTTCCTCGGTGGCTGGCACGCCCCGTTCTGGATCGACACCTTCTGGGCCGGCGCGAACCACGGCTACTGGCCGGTGCTGTGGTTCATGGGCAAGGTGCTCGGCTTCATCTTCGTCTTCATCTGGCTGCGCGGGTCGCTGCCGCGACTGCGCTACGACCAGTTCATGGCGTTCGGCTGGAAGCGGCTGATCCCGATCTCGCTGCTCTGGATCATCGCCGTCGCGACGATCCGCACCATCAACCTCAACGGCGGCTTCGACCGCAGCTACCTGTACGCCGCGATCGGCGTGCTGGCGGCGCTGCTCGTGGTGCTGTTCTTCGTCGACGAGAAGAAGAACGAACCTGCCCTCGAGGCAGGTCCAGAAGAGCCGTTCGACGCCTTCGCCGGCGGCTACCCCGTGCCTCCGATGCCCGTTGCCCTGCCGACAGCACCGGCGAAGGGCTCCACCAACCTCGAGGGAGGCGCTGCCTGATGCCCACGCTCAAGGAGCAGTTCTGGGACCCGGTAGCCGGGTTCGGCGTCACCTTCCGGACGATGTTCCGCAAGGTCGTCACCGAGCAGTACCCGTTCGAGAAGCTGCCCACCGCGCCCCGGTTCCACGGCCGGCACCAGCTCAACCGCTGGCCCGACGGGCTGGAGAAGTGCATCGGCTGCGAGCTGTGCGCGTGGGCCTGCCCGGCCGACGCGATCTACGTCGAGGGTGACTCCAACACCGAGGACGAGCGCTTCAGCCCCGGCGAGCGCTACGGCCGCGTCTACCAGATCAACTACCTGCGCTGCATCCTGTGCGGACTGTGCATCGAGGCGTGCCCGACCCGCGCGCTGACGATGACCAACGAGTACGAGCTCGCCGACACCTCCCGGGAGAGCCTGATCTTCGAGAAGTCCGACCTGCTCGCGCCGCTGCTGCCCGGCATGGTGCAGCCGCCGCACGAGATGCTGCTCGGCGACGACGAGGGCGACTACTACCGGGGCAACCTGCACAAGCGCGAGGAGGGAGACGCCTGATGGTCGCCTTCTGGATCCTCGCTCCGGTGATGGTGGCCGCCGCGCTGGGCCTGCTCTTCGCGCGCAAGGCCGTGCACGCCGCGCTGCTGCTGGCGGTCGTGATGATCTCCCTGGCGGTCCTGTACGCCGTCCAGGACGCACCGTTCCTGTTCGCCGTGCAGATCATCGTCTACACCGGCGCGATCCTGATGCTGTTCCTGTTCGTGCTGATGCTCGTCGGTGTGGATGCGAGCGACTCGGTCGTCGAGACCATCCGCGGCCACCGGTTGTTCTCGATCATCGCCGGACTCGCCTTCGGCCTGACGTTGGTCCTGGGCG
>JBJMIP010000370.1:0-15671 GCA_045806825.1 Marmoricola sp. | reverse complement strand
TGGGGTGCGCGACGTCGCGGATGTCGAAGAGGCGCAGGCCCGAGAGGATCATCGAGCAGCCGGCGATCTTCGGGTTGTTCCGCGTCGGGATGCCGCAGTAGTGCGCCGCGTAGCCCTGGGCCGGGAACCAGGCCATCGGGTCGCCGCCCTGCGGGCCGGTCCGGTTGGCCGGCTCGTGGACGGCGAGCTTGATGTTGCTCACCACGCGCGGGTGCCGCGGGTCGTCCACGTTGATGATCCGGGCACCGCCGACCGGCGACCCGGGCAGGTTGCTCAGGCCCTGGAAGCTGAACAGGTCGATGAACTCGTCGGTCTCGAACAGGTACTGGTGACCGTTGCTGGTGAACGGCTCGGCCGCCTGCGGGATCGAGGCGTCCGGCCAGTGGATCGTGGAGAGGATCTTCACCTGCGGGTCGGGTTTGCGGTCCTGGATCTGGCTGACGTCGAGGATCCGCAGGCCGGCTCCCGTGATCCCACCGGGACCGGGCTGGCCGATGTTCGCGACGTACATGGTGCGACCGTCGTTGGACAGGCGCAGGCCGTGGTAGACGACGTTGGTGCCGACGTACAGGATCTTCGGGCTGCGCGGGTTGGTGAGGTCGACCGCGGTCATCGTGAACCCGGCGGCGCCGGCCACGTAGTAGGTCTTCCCGTCCGGGGAGAAGCCGCTCTCGTGGCCGAGCACGCCCTGCAGCCCGGTGGAGAGCAGCTTCGGGTGCCGGCAGTCGGACTTCACGTCGTAGACGTCGAGGATGCCGGGAGCCGTGGCCGCCGTACCCATCACGCCGACCAGCAGGCCGCGCTTGGCGTTGACCAGCAGCGACTCGTGCGGGCTCAGCATCCCCGCCGAGACCAGGTTGTCGGTCTTCACCGGGTGGGCCGGGTCGGTCATGTCCAGGACGACGACGCCCAGGCCGTCGCCGGAGAGGATGTTCGAGACGACGTCGCGCGGCAGCGTCAGCGTCGAGTCGTAGAAGGCGCACGTGCGGCCGGTCGCATCGGTGTAGCGCAGCGTCTTGAAGCCTCCCGAGCTGCCCTGGTGGGAGACCTGCTTGGTGTTGCACAGGTAGCCCTTCGCCGCGCGACCGCTGTCGTAGTCGCTGCTGGGCACCCGACCCTGGATCGAGGTCTCCGGGAGCGCTCCCGGACCGCAGTGCGCCCGCGGGACGGCCGCGGTGGAGATGCCGGTGGCTGCGTTGCCGGTCATCGCCCAGCCGCCGACAGCGGCGAGCAGGACGGCGGTGACAGCGAGCAGCCGGCGCGCGGCGGCGCGCTTCGACGACGGGTTCGGGAGGACCATGCGCCGACTCTAGGTGACGGGTGCCGTCAGCGTGGGCGTCTCACTCCGTGGCGAGGCGGGCCCCGAAGGCGACCAGGACGCCGGCCGTCGCGACGTCGAGCCGGCGTCGGATCGTCGGGGTGTTCATCCAGTCGGTCACCTTGCTCGCGAGTCCGAGCAGCACCACCCAGTAGAGCGCGGTCAGCACGATGAAGATCGCGCCGTACAGTGCCGTGACCGCGGGGACCGAGGCCCCGCTGGGCACGAACCCGGGCAGGAAGGTCACGAAGAAGACGCCGACCTTCGGGTTGAGCAGGTTCGTCAGGATCCCGGCGCGGAAGCCGGTGCCGAGCAGGGCTTGCCCCTCGGGCATCGCCTGGGTGGTCCCGCGGGTCCGAAAGGCCTGGACGCCCAGGAAGACCAGGTACGCCGCCCCCACGATGCGCAGCACGTCGTAGCCGACCTCGCTGGCGCGGAGCAGGGCAGCGATCCCGACCACGGCAGCGGTCACCCAGACCGTGAGGCCGGTCAGGTTGCCGAGCGCGGTGAGGATCCCCTGCTGCCTGCCGCCGCGCAGGATGCTGCGCACGACGACCAGCGTGTCCGGCCCCGGGAGCAGGACGATCAGCGCGGCGGCGCCGGTGAAGGCGAGGACCTCGAGGAGCACCTGCTCAGGTTAGGCCAGGAACCGGTCAGCCCCGGATCTTTTCCAGGCGGGCGACGGTCTCCTCGTACTCCGCGATCAGCTCGGCCATCACCTGGGCGACCGGACGGACCTCGTTGGTCCGACCGATGATCTGCCCGGCCGGCATCGCCACCACGTCCGGGTCGTCCCCGATGTTCATCCGGTTGTGGGCGTCGGAGACGAGCAGGTTCTGCAACGGCATCGGGAGCGGCGACGGAGCACCGTCCTCCTCCCACGCAGCGGTCCACTTGTTCTTGAGCAGCCGGGCGGGCTTGCCGGTGTAGACGCGGCTGCGGACGGTGTCGCCCGAGCCGGCCTTGAGCAGCGCACGCTGGACGGCGTCGCTGCTGCCCAGGTCGTACTCGGCGACGGTCAGCCACAGGCTGCCGGTCCAGACGCCCTGGGCGCCCAGGGCCAGGCTCGCGGCGACCTGGCGGCCGCAGCCGATGCCGCCGGCTGCGAGCACGGGCACGTCGACTGCGTCGACGATCTCCGGGGTCAGCACCATGCTGGCGATCTCACCCGTGTGGCCACCGGCCTCGTAGCCCTGGCTGACGATGATGTCGACGCCGTTGGCCACGTGGCTGGCGGCGTGCTTCGCGGCTCCGGCCAGAGCCGCCACGAGCACTCCGTGCTCGTGCGCGAGCTTGATCACGTCCTCGGGCGGGGTGCCCAGGGCGTTGGCGATCAGGACCGGGCGGTGCTGGAGCGCGACGTCGACGTGGCTGCGCGCCGTGCTGTGCAGCCAGCCCAGCACGCCTTCGCGGCCTTCGCCCTGGGGCAGCGGCGGTACGCCGAGCTTGCGCAGCGTCTCCTCGACGAAGGTGACGTGCTCGCCGGGGATCAGCTCCTTGAGGTCGACCGAGGTGCCTTCGGTCGGGATCTTCATCGGCATCACGATGTCGACGCCGTACGGCTTGCCGTCGGTGTTCTCGTCCATCCAGGTCAGCGTCTCGTCGAGCTCGCTGGCGTCGTTGAACCGGACCGCTCCCAGCACGCCCAGGCCGCCGGCGCGGGAGACCGCGGCCGCGACCTTCTCCGAGGGGGTGAACGCGAAGATCGGGTACTCGATACCCAGTCGGTCGCAGAGTTCGGTACGCATCAGGCCTTCGCTCCTTCGGTTGCCTTGGCCTCGAGCAGGAGCTCCTTGGCCCGGGGGTACTGCGCCTTGCCGGTGGCGTTGCGCGGGATCTCGGGGACGAGCGTCATCGTCCGCGGCAGCTTGTAGCCGGAGAGGAACTCGCGCAGGAAGTCCCGGAGCTCCTCGAGCTCGACGCTCTGACCCTCGCGGGGCTGGACCACAGCGGCGACCGCCTGGCCGAACTTCTCGTCCGGGATGCCGACGACGAGGACGTCGTAGACGGCCGGGTGGCGCTTGATCGCCATCTCGACCTCCTCGGGGTAGACCTTCTCGCCACCGGTGTTCACGCAGTTGGAGCCGCGGCCGAGCAGGGTGACCTTGTTGTCCTCCTCGATCCGCGCGAAGTCGCCGGGGACCGAGATCCGCATGCCGTCGACGACCAGGAAGGTCTCCGCCGACTTCTTCTCGTCCTTGTAGTAGCCGACCGGCACCGAGCCGCCGCGGCCGAGCCGGCCGACCTTCCCGACGTTGGTGGCCAGGTCGAGGATGTTGTTCTGCTCGTCCAGGACGACGCTGCTCGGACCGAGGCCGACCACGGGACCGTCGCTGGAGATGTGCGTCTTGTCCTGCATGCCCATGCCCTGGAAGCCGGTCTCGCTCGCGCCGACCGAGTCGGTGTAGACGGGGTTCGGCAGCGCCTCGATCCAGCGCTCCTTGACCTCCGGGCTGAAGATCGCCGCGCTGCTCGAGACGGCGAACAGGCTCGCGCCGCTGTACGGGGCGTCGGTGGCTGCCTTGCGCTCGAACTCCTCGATGAGCGGGCGGGCCATCGCGTCGCCGGTCATGAAGATCAGCATCACGCCGTTCTCGTCGATGATCTCCCACGTCCGCTGCGGGTCGAACTTCGGCTCGAGGATGGTCAGGTGACCACCGAACAGGTGCATCAGCAGGCCGGCCTGAGCGCCGCCGTGCATCAGGGGGCTCAGCGGGAAGGTGACCATCCGGCCGTCCTGCGCCGCCTGCTTCGACTGGTCGTACTCCTCCAGCTTCTCGCCGGTGTAGAAGTCGATGCCACCGCCGAGGGTGCGCCAGAAGTCCTCGTGGCGCCACATCACGCCCTTGGGGAACCCGGTGGTGCCGCCGGTGTAGATGATGTGCAGGTCGTCGCCGCTGCGCTCCTCGAAGTCCCGCTCGGCGCTCTGGTCGCGGACCGCGTCCTCGTAGAGGACCCCACCGAACTCGCTGATGTCGGACTGGTCGTCGGGCTCGATCACGTCGGGGACGACCACGACGGTCTGCAGCTGGGGGTGGTTCGGGAAGGTCTTGGCGATGAGCGGGGCGTAGGTGCGCTCCACGATCAGCGCCACCACGTCCGCGTTCTCGAAGAGGTAGTTCAGCTCGCCCTCGACGTAGCGGTAGTTCACGTTGATGTTGACGGCACGGATCTTCACGATCGCCAGCACGGCGATCACGTGCTCGATGCTGTTCTTGGCGTAGACCGCGACGTGGTCGCCGGCCTTCACGCCCTGGCTTGTGAGGTAGTGCGCCAGCTTGTTGGACTCGGTCTCCAGCTCGGCGTACGTGACGGTCCGGGCTCCCACCTTGACGGCGGGCTTTTCGGGAGCGGCGTCGACGGCGTGCTCGAAGAGGTCAGCGATGTTCAAGGCCATGATCGGAATACTAGAACACGTTCTCGTTTGCGGCTAGCATTCCCCCCATGACGGACTGCCTCGTAGAGCAAGAGGGCCACAAGCTCATCGTGACCATGAACCGGCCCGAGCGGCGCAACGCGCTCTCCTCGGAGATGCTGCGGATCATGGAGGACGCCTGGGACCGGGTGAACTCCGACCCGGAGATCCGGGTCTGCATCCTCACCGGCGCCGGCGGCTTCTTCTGCGCGGGCATGGACCTCTCCACGGCCAACGAGAAGCCTCCGGGCGACAGCTTCGAGTCCGGCGAGTTCGACCCGACCGTCCTGAAGGGCCTGCTGAAGGGCTTCCGGCTCACGAAGCCGCTGATCGCCGCGGTCGAGGGCCCGGCCATTGCCGGCGGCACCGAGATCCTTCAGGGCACCGACATCCGCGTCGCCGGCGAGTCGGCCAAGTTCGGCGTTGCCGAGGCCCGCTGGTCGCTCTACCCGCTCGGCGGGTCCGCGGTGCGTCTCCCCCGCCAGATCCCGTACACGGTGGCCGCCGAGCTGCTGCTGACCGGGCGTCCGATCCTCGCGCCGGAGGCGCTCGCGCTCGGGTTGATCGGTCACGTCGTACCCGACGGCGAAGCGCTGGCCAAGGCGCACGAGCTCGCGGACATGGTCGCGGCCAACGGTCCCCTGGCCGTGCAGGCGATCCTCAAGACGATGCGCGACTCCGAGGGCAAGCACGAGGACGACTGCTGGGCCGACGACGCCAAGATCGGCGCCGAGGTCTTCAAGTCCGCCGACGCCAAGGAAGGCCCGCGCGCCTTCCTGGAGAAGCGCCCGGCGCAGTTCCAGGGGAAGTAGCCTCGACCTCCTGACCTCGGGAGGTGCGGTGTCTGTCCTGATCCTGTTTGCCGTCTTCGGCCTGGGCCTGGTCGGCCTGGTCGGCTACCTCGGCTACCTGTCCGCGAAGAAGCGCCGCGAAGAGCTCTCCGCACTGGCGGCGCAGCGCGGGTGGACCTACACCGAACGGGACGACTCGTGGGCCGAACGGTTCGACGGCGCGCCGTTCGGGCTCGGGCACGACCGCCGCGCCGCCAACATCCTGCAGGGCACCTACGACGGCCGCGGCTTCGTCGCCTTCGACTTCGTCTACCACACGACCGAGACCTCGACCGGGCCGAACAACACCACCTCGACGCGGGAGGAGAGCCACCGCTACTCGATCATCGCGCTGTCGACCGCGGCGGTCTTCCCGCACCTGCGGGTGAGCCCCGAGGGCATGGTCAAGCGGTTCTTCGGACGGCTGACCAACTCCGACATCGAGCTGGAGTCCGAGGAGTTCAACCGGGCGTTCACGGTGAACTGCGAGGACCGCAAGTTCGCCACCGACGTCCTGCACCCGCGGATGATGGAGTACCTGCTGACGTTGCGCGAGCTCTCCTGGGACCTCCGCGACGGCTCGTTGGTCGTGGCGACCCCCGGGACGCACTCGGTGGCCGAGCTGGATGGCGCGCTGGCGGCGACCGACGGCATCCTGGACCGGATCCCCGATTTCGTCTGGAAGGCAGCCGGGGTCGTCGATCCCGGTACGCCGTCCTAGGGTCGTGCCCGTGGAAGCCGTGATCATCGCCGTCGTCGTCCTGGTCCTGCTGCCCGTCCTCTCCCTGGTCGTCATGTACAACCGGTTCGTCCGCCAGCGCACCCTGATCGACAACTCCTGGGCGGGGGTCGACGTCGAGCTGACCCGGCGCCACGACCTGATCCCGAACCTGGTCTCCACCGTGCAGGGGTACGCCGCGCACGAGCGCGAGGTCCTCGCTTCGCTCGTCACCGCGCGGGAGGCTGCGGTGGCGCAGGAGAAGCTGCCGCCGGCGGGGCGCGAGGCCGCCGAGGAGAGCATGGGACGCTCGCTGGCTGCCGTGCTGGCGCGCGTCGAGGCCTACCCGGACCTGAAGGCGAGCACGAACTTCCTCGACCTGCAGAAGCAGCTCACCGAGACCGAGGACCGGATCGCCGCCGCCCGCCGGTTCTACAACCTGAACGTCGGCGCGTTCAACACCCGGGTCGGCACCTTCCCCTCGAACGTGGTCGCCGGCTGGTTCGACTTCGAGAAGCACCCGTTCTTCGAGCTCTCCGACGCGGCAGCCCGGACCGTGCCGCAGGTCAGCCTCGGGTGATCCGGTGGACTCCGAGACCCGCAGCTACCGAACCGGCGACACCGAGGTCGTACTGGACCTGACCCGCGACGCTGCCGGATTCGTGGCCGGCCGCGGCGACGGGCTCCTGCACGTCTTCGTGCCGCACGCGACGGCCGGGATCGCGATCATCGAGACCGGCGCCGGAAGTGACGACGACCTGCTCGGTGCCCTGGCTGACCTGCTGCCCGCCGACGACCGCTGGCGCCACCGGCACGGGAGTCCCGGTCACGGCCGCTCGCACGTGGTGCCGGCCCTGGTCCCGCCCTACGCGACCGTGCCGGTGCAGGACGGACGCCTGCTGCTGGGCACCTGGCAGTCGATCTGCCTGGTGGACCTCAACGTCGACAACGACGTCCGCGAGGTCCGGTTCTCCTTCCTCGCCGGTTGAGCGTCGCTACCTCGCAGGACCGGCGTCCGTCGGGAAACCGTGGACACAGCCGCACGGAGGCCGGATGATCGAAACCATGGAGTTGCTTGAGCGTGGCTCCTGCTTGGGGGCGCTCGACGAGTACGCAGCGGACGCGGCAGCGGGCCGTGGCCGTCTCGTGCTCGTCACCGGAGAAGCAGGAATCGGCAAGACCGCCGTCGTCGACGCGTTTCGTGCTACCCACCCGGACCTGACCTGGTTGTGGGGCGCGTGCGACGGAGGGTTCACCCCGCGACCGCTCGGACCGCTCTTCGAGATCGCGGCCGGCGTCGGCGGGCGACTCCGGGAGCTCTGCAGCGCCGAGACCGACCGCAACGAGCTGTTCGCCGAGTTCCTCACCGTGCTCGAGTCCGCGCCCACGACCCCCGTGGTCGCGATCGAGGACCTGCACTGGGCCGACGAGGCCACCCTGGACTGGCTCAGCCACCTGTCGCGGCGGCTCGGACAGCTCGGCGCGCTCGTGCTCGTCACCTATCGCGAGGACGAGGCCGGGGACGGCCTGCTCACCGACGTGATGGGCCGGATCGCCACCCACAGCAGCACCCGGAGGATGGCGCTGGCGCCGCTCTCCCTGGACGCGGTGCGCCGGCTCGCGCCCAGCGACGAAGCGGCCGGGTTGCACGACCTGACCGGCGGTAATCCGTTCTACCTCGGCGAGGTGCTCGCCCTCGGTTCCTCGGCGGTGCCGCCCTCGGTGGCAGACCTGGTCCGGGCGCGGGTGCGGCACCACTCCCCTCCGGCGCAGCGGATCCTGGCTGCTGCCGCGATCCTCGGCCGGCCCGGCCCCGCCTCCACCTTCGCTGCCATCGCCGGCACCGCGGCAGCGCACGTCGACGAGTGCGTGCGCTCCGGGACGCTGGTCCCCGTCGAGCGCGGCTTCGCGTTCCGCCACGAGCTCACCCGGCGGGCGGTCGAGCAGAACGTGCCGCGCGTCCAGGCCACCGAGCTGCACCGGATCACCCTGCTCGCCCTCGAGCAGGAGGGTGCCGATGTCGCCGAGCTGACCCACCACGCCTTCGGCGCCGGCGACGCAACGGCCGTGCTCCGCTACGCGCCCGCAGCCGGGAAGGTCGCCGCCGACGCCAGCGCGCACCGCGAGGCGACCATCCAGCTCGGGCGCGCGCTCTCGTTCGCCGATCACCTCGAGCCTGCCGAGCTGGCCGACCTCGAGGAAGCGATGGCCGAGTCGCTCTCCGCCCGGGACCACTGGGCCGAGGCAGCCCCGCACTGGGAGCGCGCCATCGAGCTCCGGCGCACGCTCTCCTCCCCCGTCGACCTGAGTCGCTGCCTGCGCCGTTACGGCGTCTGCCTGTGGCGGCTGTGCCGGACCGAGGAGTGCAAGGCGGTCGAGAAGGAGTCCTTCGCGCTGATGCGCGACGCCGACGACTCCGCCGAGCGGGCGCTCGCCCTGTACAGCCGTGGAAACTCCGAGGACGCTCCGCCCGAGGAACGCCGGGCTGTCTTCGACGAGGCCGCGCGGATCGCCAAGGACCTCGACGACCACGCGCTGGTCGGCCGGGTGATGATGGGCCAGGCGTTCGCCGACAGCGAGCAGGGCATCATCGACTTCCGGATGCTCGAGGAGGCGCTCGAGCACGCACTCGAGGCCGACGACTCCTACCTCGCCGCCTGCATCTACACGAACCTGTACGAAGGCTCGGTCGACGTGCTCCAGCTCGACGCGTACACCGAGCAGTACGAGAGCTTCCTCGCCTACGCCTTCGACCACGAGCAGCACACCTACAGCGTGTGCATGCGTGGCTCCCGGGTGACCGAGCTGGTCCGCCGTGGTGCCAACGTCGAGGCTGTCGAGCTGGCCCTGGCCACCATGCAGGAGACGATCTCGCCGGTGAACCGGATGCACCTCGGCGTCGGGCTCGCTGCCGCCGGCTTCCGGCTGGGACTGCCCGAGGCGCGCACGTGGTTGGAGCAGACCTGGGAGCTCGGGCAGGGCAACGACGAGACCTTCTGGCTGATCCAGATCGCCCGGATCGCCGTGGAGGCGGCCTGGCTCACCGGCGACCACAGCCTGATCGACGACCGCGTCCACGAGGCCTTCCGCCGGGGTGCGACCGATGACCCGTGGATGCAGGGCGAGCTCAGTGCGTGGCTGCGGCGCGTGGGCCACGACGTCGAGGACAGCGACCGCTTCCCGGCACCGTTCTCGCTCGAGCACGCCGGTGACTACGCGGGGGCGGCAGCCGTCTGGCGGGACCTCGGCTGCCCGTTCGAGGAGGCGGTGGCGCTGACGTGGTCCGGGGACACGGACGCCCGGTTGCGCGCCCTCGAGCTGTTCACCGCCGTCGGCGCCGAACCCGCGGCGGCACGGGTCCGGGCGCTGCTGGTCGATGACGGCGTACGGGTGCCGGCGCAGCGCGGACCGCGGGCTGCCACCTCAGCACACCCGGCCGGGCTGACCTCGCGCGAGGCCGAGGTCCTCGACCTCCTCGGCGAGCGGCTCACCAACGCGGAGATCGCCGACCGCCTGGTCCTCTCGCCACGGACGGTCGACCGGCACGTGTCCTCCGTGCTGGCGAAGCTCGGGGTCAGCAAGCGCTCAGAAGCGGTGGCGTACCTGACCGCCCAATCTGGGTAGTCGCCTCCCCAACCTGGGTGCTTCTCACCGATTCGAGGCACCCACTGCGCTCCTTAGCGTCGAGACATCACCTCGACCAAGGAGTTCCTCATGAACAAGCACATCTCCCCCCTCACCAAGGCAACCGTCCTCGGGTTCGCGGTGCTGGCCCTCGGCACCGCCACCACCGGAGCCGCCCAGGCCAGCCGGCCGCTCCAGGAGGCACCGAGCATGTTCGGGCCGTCCCCGGCGCAGATCGCCGTCGCCCAGCTCGTCGCCTCGAACCAGGCGGACAACGTCCGCCACGCGCTGCGCGACCTGCGCGGCTGACCCTCGCTGTCCGTCCAACCACAACACGCAAAGGAAGTAGCCATGCCTCTCTTCATGGACGTTCACCACCTCGACGGGGGCGTCAGCATCGATGACGTCGCCAAGGCCCACCAGGCCGACCTGGGCATCCAGGGCGACCACGACGTGCAGTACCTGCGGTACTGGGTCGACGAGGGCAACGGGAAGATCTTCTGCCTCGTCGACGCGCCCGACGCCGAGGCGGCCAACACCGTGCACCGCGAGGCGCACGGACTGGTCGCCACGGAGATCTACGCCGTCCAGGAAGGTGTCTGAGATGCGCCGCGAGGCGCTCCGGGCCGCGGTCGCCGCTGGGGCCGTCGCCCTGGTCGGCGGGCTCGTCTGGTCCGGCACCGCGCAGGCTCACGACGACCACACCCTCGACAAGGTGCGGACCGCCACAGCACGGTTCCACTCGACCGCCGAGGCTCGTGCTGCTGGCTACGTCGACCCGGGACTGCCCTGCTTCGACAGCCCGGGCACGAACCAGGGCATGGGTTTCCACCTGGTCAAGCCCGGGCTGATCGGTGACGGCGGCAAGCTCGACCCGCTGCACCCCGAGGCTCTCGTCTACGAGGAGCACCAGGGCGGGCTGAAGCTGGTCGCCGTGGAGTACCTGGTGAGCATGGACGACGCCGCTGAGGCGCCGACCTTCCTCGGCCAGAAGATGATCGCCAACACCCCGTTGCACCTCTGGACCCTGCACGCCTGGATCTGGCGCGACAACCCGGACGGACTGTTCCAGTCGTACAACGCGAACGTGCCGCTCTGCCCGAAGAGCTGACCGGCTGGGCCGGGGATCTAGCCGATGGCTCGGTCCCCGGTCCAGTACTGCGCGCGCAGCGCCTTCTTGTCGGGCTTGCCGAGCCCGGTCAGCGGCAGGGCGTCGATCGCGACCACCTGCTTCGGTGCCTGCACCGAGCCCTTCTTGTCCTTGACCATGGCCTGGATCTCGGCAATCACCTCGTCGGTGAGCTCGTGGCCCTCGCGCATGACGACCACGGCCATGACCGACTCGCCGAACTTCTCGTGCGGAACACCGATCACGCCGACCTGGGCGATCGCCGGGTGCTCGGCGACGACGTCCTCGACCTCGCGCGGGAACACGTTGAAGCCGCCGGTGACGATCATGTCCTTGGTGCGGTCGACGATGTACCAGAAGCCGTCCTCGTCCTCCCGGGCGACGTCGCCGGTGTGCATCCAGCCGTCCTTCCAGGTCTCCGCGGTCTGCTCGGGCAGCTTCCAGTAGCCGCCGGAGAGCAGCGGGCCGGCCACGCAGATCTCGCCGGGCTCGCCCCGCTTGACGGGCTGCCCGTCCTCGCCGAGGAGAGCCGTCCGCGCGAGGGCGGTGGGGCGGCCGCAGGACGTGAGCCGGTGCTCGGCAGGGGTGCCGTCGGCGTTCACGTGGTCACCCTTGTTGAAGTACGTGATCACCATCGGGGCCTCGGACTGCCCGTAGTACTGGGCGAAGATCGGGCCGAACCGCTCGATCGCCTCCTTGAGCCGGACCGGGTTCATCGCGCTGGCGCCGTAGTAGACCGTCTCCAGGCTCGAGAGGTCCCGGGTACGGCTGTCCGGGTGGTCCATCAGGGCGTAGAGCATCGTCGGGACCAGCATCAGGGAGTTGATCTTCTTCTCCTCGATGGTGGCGAGCACCTCGGCCGGGTTGAACGTGCTCGTCACGAACAGCGTCCCGCCCTTGATCACGACCGGGACGAAGAAGGCAGCTCCGGCGTGCGAGAGGGGGGTGCACATCAGGAACCGGGGCTCCGCCGGCCACTCCCACTCGGCCAGCTGGATGCCGGTCATCGTGTTCATGGTCTGGCTCATCCCGATGACGCCCTTGGGCTTCCCGGTGGTGCCGCCGGTGTAGGTGATGCTCACCATGTGGTCGCCGGGGAGGAGGCGCGCCTCGAGCGGCTGCGGCTCGAAGGCCTCGGCAGCCTCGATCAGGTTCGCCGTGGTGCGACCGCTGTCGGCGGCCGCCTTGGCGATCCCTTCGGGGACCGGGCCGATGGTCAGCACCTGGGTGAGGGCGGGGCACTTGTCCAGCAGCGCGAGCGCCCGCTCCTCGAAGTACGGGTCGATGATCAGCGTGGTGATCTCGGCGTCGTTGATCACGTAGGCGTGGTCGTCGGCCGAGCCGAGCGGGTGCAGCGACGTACGCCGGTAGCCCTGGGTCTGACCGGCGCCCAGGATGAACAGCACCTCGGGACGGTTCAGCGCGAGCAGCGCGCCGGCGGTGCCGAACCCGGCACCGAGCGACTCGAACGCCTGGATGTACGTGCTGATCCGGTCCGCGACCTGCTGGCCGGCCAGGGTGACGTCGCCGAGGTGGATGATCGGCCGGTTGTGGTGGCGGCGCAGCGCCGCGACCATCAGGTGCCCGTTGTGGGTGCCGGTGCGCAGGTCCCCGGCGTTCGCGATCTCGTTGACGGTGCTCATCCCAGCACCTCCGCAACCTTGCGGATCTCCTCGGGGCTGTGTGCGCTCAGCAACAGGGTGGTCACTCCGGTCTCCTCCCACTGGGCGACGCGTTCCTTCACGTAACCCTCGGTTCCGATGATGTGCATGTCGTTGACGAGGTCGTCCGGGATCAACCGGGTCGCCTCGTCCTTCTGGCCGGAAAGGAACAGGCGCTGGACCTCGTCGGCCACCTCGCCGTACCCCATCCGGGTGAAGACCTGGTGGTGGAAGTTCATCTCCTTGGCCCCCATGCCGCCCATGTAGAGCGCCACGATCGGCTTCATCGCGTCCACCACGGCCTGCTTGGCAGGACCGTCGTCCGCGGTGAATTGCAGGTGGCAGGTGGCGGCGATCTCGAAGGTCTCCCGGGTACGCCGGGCACCCTCGCGGGCGAAGCCCTCGTCCAACCAGGGTTGGTACATCGCGGCCGACTTCGGCGTGTAGAAGATCGGGATCCAGCCGTCCGCGATCTCGGCGGTCTGGGCGACGTTCTTCGGGCCCTCGGCGCCGAGCCAGATCGGGATGTCCTCGCGCAGCGGGTGCGTGATCGGCTTGAGCGGCTTGCCGAGGCCCATCGCGCCCGGGCCGTTGTAAGGCAAGGGGTAGTGCGGGCCGTCGTTGGTGACCGGGCCCTTGCGCGCCAGCACCTGGCGGATGATGTCGACGACCTCGCGAGTCCGGGCCAGCGGCTTGCTGAACGGCTGGCCGTACCAGCCCTCGACGACCTGGGGGCCACTGACGCCCATGCCCAGGATCAGGCGGCCGTTGCTCAGGTGGTCGAGCGTGAGCGCGTGCATCGCGATGCTGGTCGGCGTACGGCCGGACATCTGCACGATGCTGGTGCCCAGCCGGACCCGGCTGGTCTCGCGGCCCCACCAGGCCAGCGGCGTGAAGGCGTCCGAACCCCAGGCCTCGGCGGTGAAGATCGCGTCGTACCCCGACTCCTCGGCCGCGGCCACCAGCTCCCCGTGGTTGGTCGGCGGGCCTGCCTGCCAGTAGCCGAGCTGCAGTCCGAGCTTCATGACTCTCCTCGCATCGTGGTGTTTCTAACAGGGACCTTCGCAACGTGGCGAGATCCTTGCTCCAAATACTAGAACGTGTTTCACTTCTGTGCCATGGCCCCCACCGAAACAGCCGGCGCGGAATCGCGCGTGCTGCACGCCCCGATGAAGGTCGAGTTCGACTACACGCGATCCCTCGGGCCAGTGCTCTCCCAGTTCATGTCAGCCCTCAAGCAGCACTCGGTGCTCGGCGGGGTCCTGTCCGACGGTCGCGTCGTCGTACCGCCGCCGGAGTTCGACCCGATCACCCACGCAGCGGTGACCGAGCTCGTTCCGGTCAGCGACCACGGCGTGGTGCAGAGCTGGTCCTGGGTGCCGGAGCCGGTCGCCCAGCAGCCGCTGGACCGTCCGTTCGCGTTCGCGCACGTGCTCCTCGACGGTGCCGACGCTCCCCTGCTGCACGCGGTTGCCGTCTCGTCCCCGTCGGAGATCTCCACGGGGATGCGAGTTCGGGTCGTCTGGGCCGAGGAGACGACCGGGACGATCCGCGACATCGCCTGGTTCGAGCCCGCCGGCGACTCCGTCACCACCGGCTCGGCCTCGATGGAGTTCGGTGCGCCCGAGATCACCGGCTTCACCAGCCCGGTGAACCTGGCCTACGACTACGCGGCCTCGCCCGAGGAGACCAAGTTCTTCAACGGCCTCGCCGAGGGCAAGCTCTTCGGCCAGCGCTGCCCCGTCTGCGAGAAGGTGTACATCCCGCCGCGCGGCGCCTGCCCGGTGGACGGCGTCCCGACCACCGACGAGGTCGAGCTGCCGGACCGCGGAACGCTCACCACCTACTGCGTCGTGAACGTGCCCTTCAAGGGCCAGACGAGCCCGATCCCCTACGTCTCGGCGTACGTGCTGCTCGACGGTGCGGACATCGCGTTCCTGCACCTGATCCTCGACATCGACGCTGCCGACGTCCGGATGGGCATGCGCGTCGAAGCCGTGTGGAAGCCCCGCGAGGAGTGGACCACGAGCCTGGACAACATCCGCTACTTCCGCCCCACCGGCGAACCGGACGCGGACTACGACACCTACAAGCACCACCTCTGACAGGGCGGGTAGACGAACATGCGTGACGTTGCAGTCGTGGGCTTCGCCCAGCGACAGATGAAGGAGCTCGACGGGTCCCCGACCTGCCTGGAGCTGTTGGTCCCGATCCTCGGCGAGCTCTACCAGCAGACCGGGTGGACGAAGTCGGACATCGGTTTCTGGTGCTCGGGCTCCTCGGACTACCTGGCCGGCCGGTCGTTCTCGTTCGTGTCGGCCGTCGACGCCATCGGCACCCTGCCGCCGGTGATGGAGTCCCACGTCGAGATGGACGCGGCCTGGGCGCTGTACGAGGCCTGGGTCAAGATCCAGACCGGCGAGGTCGACACCGCGGTCGTGTACGGCTTCGGCAAGTCCTCGGCCGGCGTCCTCCGGCGGATCCTGGCGCTCCAGCTCGACCCGTACACCACCCAGCCGCTCTGGCCGGACACGGTGTCCCTGGCCGGCCTCCAGGCTCGCGAGGGCATCGAGAAGGGCCTGTGGGACGAGAAGGCGATGGCGTCCGTCGTGGCGCGGTCGATGTCGGATGCGGCTGCGAACGAGTGGGCCATTCGCCGCGGGGCTACGTCGGTCGACGACGTCCTGGCTCAGCCTCTCTATGCCGACCCGTTGCGTCGCTGGGACTGCGCGCCGGTCTCCGACGGCGCCTCCGGCATGGTCCTCGCCGCGGGCGACAAGGCGTTCGAGGCCTGCGAGCGCCCCGCCTGGATCACCGGGTTCGAGCACCGGATCGAGCCGATCGCGCTGAACGCCCGCTCGCTGACCACCTCGTCGAGCACGGCGTCCGCCGGCGCGGCCGCCGGTGTCGAGGGTGTCGACCTGGCAGAGCTGCACGCGCCGTTCTCGCACCAGGAGCTCATCCTGCGCTCCTCGC
>JBJMIP010000369.1:0-2266 GCA_045806825.1 Marmoricola sp. | reverse complement strand
TTAATCGTCACCGCGCCGGAGAACTGGAAGGTCGTCTCGAACGCGCCCACGCCGGAGCCCGTCGCTGCCGGTGACGGCAAAGCCGTCTGGCACTTCCCGGCCACCAAGAAGATGTCCACCTACATCACCGCGCTGGTCGCCGGCGAGTACCACGAGGTCCAGGACGTCTACGAGGGCAAGCACGGCACCATCCCGCTGGGTCACTACTGCCGCCAGTCGCTGGTGGAGTTCCTGGACCGCGACGAGCTGGTCAAGATCACCAAGCAGGGCTTCGAGTTCTTCGAGGAGGCCTTCGACTTCCCGTACCCGTTCGAGAAGTACGACCAGCTCTACGTCCCCGAGTACAACATGGGCGCGATGGAGAACGCCGGCTGCATCACGCTGCGCGACGAGTACCTCCCCCGCAGCCGCCAGCCGCGCTCGTTCTACGAGTTCCGCTGCAGCGTGATCCTGCACGAGATGGCGCACATGTGGTTCGGCGACCTGGTGACCATGAAGTGGTGGGACGACCTCTGGCTCAACGAGTCGTTCGCCGAGTGGGCGTGCTACCACGCCGAGGCCGAGGCCACCGAGTTCACCGACGCCTGGACCGGCTTCACCAACGCTCGCAAGCAGACCGGCTACCGCCAGGACCAGATGCCGAGCACGCACCCGATCGCGGCCGACAACTACGACCTGCACGCGGTCGAGGTCAACTTCGACATGATCACCTACGCCAAGGGCGCCTCGGTGCTCAAGCAGCTGGTCGCCTGGGTCGGCCTGGACCCCTTCATGAAGGGCCTCCAGCAGTACTTCAAGGACCACGCGTACGCGAACTCCGAGTTCACCGACCTGCTCCAGGCCCTGGAGAAGGCCTCGGGTCGCGAGCTGGACTCCTGGGCGACCGAGTGGCTGCAGACCGCCGGGGTGAACACCCTGGCACCGAAGTTCGAGCTGGACGCCGACGGCGCGTACTCCTCCTTCTCGGTGCTGCAGACCGCCGACCCGGACTGGCCCACCCTGCGCCGGCACCGCATCGGCGTCGGCCTGTACGACGAGGTCGAGGGTCGCCTGGTCCGCCGCGAGTCGATCGAGGTCGACGTCGAGGGCGCCGAGACCGAGCTCACCGAGCTCGTCGGGAAGAAGCAGCCCGACCTGCTGCTGCTCAACGACGAGGACCTGACCTACGCCAAGATCCGCCTCGACGACCGCTCGCTGCGCACCGTCGTGGCCGGGCTCGACAAGCTCGACGACTCCCTCCCCCGCGCCCTGTGCTGGGGATCGGCGTGGGACATGACCCGCGACGCCGAGATGCGGGCGACCGACTTCGTCGACCTGGTGCTGGCCAACATCGGTCAGGAGACCGACGCGTGGGGCATCAGCCGGATCCCCGACTACGCCTCGCAAGCGGTGAACTCCTTCTCAGCGCCCGCGAACCGGCCCGCGCTGCAGGCCCGGTGGGAGCAGGGGCTGCGCACGCTGCTCGCCGAAGCAGCCCCGGGGACCGACCAGCAGCTCACCTTCGCGCGCTCCTTCGCCGGTGCCGCCCGGAGCGATGCTGCGCTGGCCGACCTCGAGGCGATGCTCGACGGCAGCCTGACCTTCGAGGGTCTGGCGGTGGACCAGGACCTGCGCTGGGTGCTGATCACCGGTCTGGCACGACGAGGTCGCGCCGGCAGCCGGATCGACGACGAGCTGGCCACCGACAACACCATCTCCGGCAAGGAGCACGCCGCTGCGGCGCGGGCGACCCAGCCGACCGCCGAGGCGAAGGCCGAGGCGTGGGAGGCGACGATGGTCCGGGCCGACACCCCGAACGAGACCCACCGCTCGATCGCGATGGCCTTCAACGCCAGCGGTCAGGACGAGGTGCTCACGCCGTACGTGGCGAAGTACCTGGACGCGGCGCAGACCACCTGGGAGCACCTCGGCACGCACAAGGCCGCGGTCGCCCTCGCCGGCCTGTTCCCGCGGTCGCTGTCCACCCAGGCCGTGCTCGACCAGGTCGACGCGTGGCTGGAGTCGACCGATGCCAACGCCGGCGCTCAGCGCCTGGTGCGCGAGGGTCGGGCTGACATCGCTCGCTACCTCGCCGGTCAGGCGAAGGACGCCATCGGTGGTTGAGGTGCTCCGGAGCGAGGGACGAGCGGAGGAGCCTCGAAACCCGGCGAGGTAGGCGGAGAGGTCAGTTCGAAGCGTGCAGGGTCTCCGGCTGGCGCGCGGCCTCGGCGAGCTGCGCGACCCCGCGCTTGATGCCGCCGACCAGGTCGCCCTCGGCGAAGGAGGA